>QHUD01000133.1 GCA_003221085.1 Gemmatimonadota bacterium | reverse complement strand
TACCTCCAGGGCAGGTACTTCTTGGGGAGACGATCCGGGGAATCGATCGCGCGAGCTCGCGGACTGTTCACACAGGCCATCGAGCGGGATCCGGTGTACGCGGCCGCGTACGCCGGCCTGGGGTATTCGTACATCGGAATGGCATACTATTGGGTAATGCCGTCGCGCGAGGCATATCCATTGGCAGAGGCTGCCGCCCGCCGCGCACTGCAGATCGACTCCACGCTCGGCTTCGCGCAGGCGCTCGTCGCAGAGGCGACGGCGAGCTTTCATCGGCGGTGGGCGGCTGCCGAACCACTGTTTCGCCGCGCTCTCGAGCTGGATCCGAACGACCCCGAGCCGCACCAGATGTTCGGCGTCTATCTTCGGACCCTCGGACGCTTCGACGAAGCTGAGGCCGAGATGCGTCGGGCCGTCGAGCTGGATCCACTGACCCGGCATTTCTCGTATCAGCTGGGCCGGGTCCTGGCGTGCGCGGGTCGTCCGGCAGACGCGGCTGTGCAATTCGCGAAGCAGCTCGCGCTCGACTCGATTTATCCGCCGGCCCACTATGAGCTCGCGAAGGCCCTCGCCAGCCAGGGCGACTATGACTCGGCCCTCAACGAGCTTACGAGGGGCGCCCGCCAGTGGGGCGACACCACATTCGGGCGTCTCATCCGCGGGAGCCGGGGCAGCGCCGGCTACTCGGCGGCGCGCTTGCTCGGGGCCAGCCGATCCCTCGAGCGGCTGCGTGCCCGAGCGGAGCGCGGATTCGTTCCACCGGCCGCCTTCGCTCGCGAGTACATCCTACTCGGCCAGCGTGAGGAGTCCATGGCCTTGCTACAGCGAGCGTTCGACGAGGGCGATGTCAATTTGGCGGCCGCGGTTAGCTGCGAGCCGGAGTACGCCCCGCTCCGGGCTGACCCGCGGTTTCGGGATCTCCGCCGTCGCATGGGGTTGTGATAGGCGGCTCCAGCGAAGGCCCTCAAAACAGCTCCAGCTGATCCGCCACCAGGCTCCTGAGCTTCTCCAGCAGTTTCACCATCGCCCATGTGTCGCGCTCGCAATAGCGCAACAGGTTCCCCCGCAGCGCGGCCCGCTCCCCGGCGGGCATCTCGGCGCCCTGAAGCATCAACCGCTGTAGCTCCACCGTGGCCATCTCGCCGTCCTGGACCTTCAGATCCAAATACGACAGCCCGGGTACGAGCGCCGGTAGCGTCTTCTTGATACTGAATCCGCCCCCGAAATCCGGGTGGTACACATGCCTCCGGATCACCGGGAGGAGGTCCACGAGGCGCTTTTCGATCCGCTCGAGCTCTTTCGCGAGGCGTGGCACGCCCTCCCGCAGCCGCCTGATGCACTCGCGCTCGAAGCTCGCATGATACGCCACGACCCTGCGCGCCCCCGTGCACGCCTCGACCAGCGCCTCGGCGAGTGCCGGCCGCGGATCCTCCGGCCCGTCGGCAATCCACTGATGGTGCGCCAGACCGCCGCCACGCTCCTCCATATGTACGCTGAATTGTACCGGCAGCTGCTGCCACGGCCGGCACCCCGGCCAGCGCGGGATCGCAAGGCTCACCGTCTCGAAATCCAGGAACGCGAGCGGCGACGCGAACGGGACGAGCGCCTTCGTGAGCGTGGGCTCCACCACCATGCGTCCGCTCTGGACCGCTTTCACCTGACGCGCGTGAATGACCGAAAGCTCGAGGTCGGACGGGATGTCGTAGATCGTGGCGTAGCCGTCGGCCTCGAGCTCGAGCGCCTGCTTGCGCTCGATGCGGTACAGCTTGCTGACGTGATGGTCGGGCAGCTTGGGCCAGCACCGCTCGATGAACGGGCATTCATAGGGGTTGGTGCAGTGCTCCCCGATCGGGACATCCGGCAGCGGCCCGTCGAGCATCCGCTGCTGCGCCGCGAGCTCGTCCGGCACACCGATCAGCGCCGCCTCGACCAACGCCGTCACGTCCTCACGCACGAACAGGTTGGACAGGTCGGGGAAGCGGCATTCCCGGTTGAGGTGCATCACCTCGGCCCGCTCCACCTGCAGGCCCGCTCGCCGCAGCACGTGCACCTGCACGGCCGCATCGGGCAGGTGCTCCGGCTTGCGGCTGTTGGATGCCTTCACTTCGATGACGGTGTGGCCCCGGGACGTCCGCTCTAGGATGTCGACCCCCGCATAGGTCTCGTCCGCCAGGAACCAGGCTTCGTAGATCGCCGGCAGGTTGCGCTGCAGTGCCTCGCGCGTGGCTGTCACCTTGTTGTCGTACTCGTAGAATGGGAGATCAATCAGCTCGCCACCGGGGACGTGCCCGCGGGCGCGCTCGCCCACCTCACGGCCTTGGGCGAACAGGTTCTGCTGCCCGGGCGTAGGGGAGAGCTCCGGCGCCTCGGGTTCGTGTACGCGCCACCACAGTTGCTTGTGACACTGGAGGCCGGAGAGATAGCGCGACTTGGAGAGCCGCGAAGGGTCAGACGGCATACTGGAACGTAACGATAACTCACTACCGGACGGGTACTTCCCGTGTCCGGTGACGCGGCGCGCTTGACGCCGAGCCATGTCGATCCATATAGAGGAGCGCGGGACTCGCGGGGGAACGATGTCGCTACGTGTAGTGCTGGCCGACGACCACGTCGTGCTGCGGCAGGGCGTCCGTGCCCTGCTGGAGCGGCATGGCCTCGAGGTCGTAGCCGAGGCGTCCGACGGCAGGGCGGCGGTCGAGCTGGCGCGGCAGCATGAGCCGGATGTCGCCGTGCTCGACATCATGATGCCACTCCTCAACGGCATCGATGCGGCGCGCCAGATCGTCGAGGCGCGCCCCGGTATCCAGGTCGTGATGCTCACGGCCCTGGAGCAAGAGCGGCTGGTGACGGAAGCGGTCCGCGCGGGCGTGCGGGGCTTCGTGCTCAAGACCCAGGCGGGCGAGGACCTCGCCCAGGCCATCCAGAAGGTGTCGCGCGGCGGGTTCTACGTCGGAGCCGGTGTTTCCCAGGCCGTCGTGGATGCCTGCCGGGCCGCCGCGGCTGATGACCTCGGCCGGTTGACCTCTCGCGAGCGCCAGGTCGTGCAGCTCGTAGCCGAGGGCAAGTCGACCAAGCAGGTTGCCGCGCTGCTCGGGATCACATCCAAGACCGCCGAGTTTCACCGCTCGCGTGTGATGAAGAAGTTGAACATCCACGACGTCGCGGGCCTAGTCCGCTACGCGATCCGGGAAGGCCTCATCGTTCCCTGACCCGGGTCTTCTCCCGGCCGCATCTAGGGTCTTGCCGGGTTCTGCCGCGCCGCGCTGTCACCACATTCATCGTAAATGCCTCCGCGCGCGCCGTTCATCCGTCCGCCCGTCGTGCTCCTCGCGCACTCCGGCACGTGGCTCAACGAGGCGCTCGACAGTATCCTCGAGCCCCTCGGCTATCGGGTCGTGTCCGTGGCCAGCGGACGCGAGCTCCTGGACCGGGCGCCCGCCGCGCGGCCCGACGTGGTCCTCATGGACGCGAACCTCCAGGACCTGGACAGCATCGCGGTGTGCCGCAGCCTGCGCCAGCATCGCGCCGTCTCCTGGCACACGCCCATCTTCCTGGTCACCTCGACGCCGGCGACCAAGCAGCAACGCCTCGCCGCGCTCGAGGCCGGCGCGTGGGATTACCTGAGCCTGGTGCTGAACGGCGAAGAGCTGGCGCTGAAGCTCGACGCCTTCACGCGCGTCAAGCTCGAAACCGATCGGGCCCTGGAGGAGGCCGCCGTCGAGCCGGCGAGCGGATTGTACACCATGCGCGGCCTCGAGCGGCGCGCCCGCGAGCTCGTCTCGGATGCGTTCCGCCGTCACGCCCCGCTTGCCTGCGTCGCGCTCGCCGTTGAGCTCGAGACGCACGACGGCCATGCCACGCCGCTCGCGGCGCCACCCGTCGCGGTCGCGTACGCGGGGGAGATCCTGCAGGGGCGCGGGCGCGCGTCGGACGCAATCGGGCGCCTCGGTCGGAGCGAGTTCGCGGTGCTCGCCCCCTCGACCACGCCCGAAGGAGCGGCACAGATGGCCCGACGGCTCACGCAGGCGATCGAAACGGCGGGGCCGCGACCCACCGGGCTGCCGCCGCTGTCCGTCCGGGCGGGCTACGAGGCCGTCGCCGACCTGCACGCCACCCCGCTCGCACCCGACCGACTCCTCGAGCACGCCGGCGCCGCGCTGGTCCAGGCGCGCGCGGCGGGTAACGGTGAGCGGATTCGTGCCTACCAGGGGTAGATTACCCGCTCCATGACCAGGTTGCCGTAGCGTGTCGGCGGCGGTCGCGATCGCGATCGTCGTCCTCGTCGTGCTGCTCGCGCTGCTGTTGCTGCGGGGCAGCGCTGATCAAACTCGCGCGCTGCGCGACGTGCACGAGCGGCTCGGCGCGCTCGGCGAGGCGACGAAACGCCTCGAGACGATGGGCACCGCCGTGACCGAGGTGCAGCAGCTGCTCCAGGTCCCGAAGCTCCGCGGCACCATCGGCGAGGTGTGGCTCGAGGAGCTGCTGCGGCAGATCCTCCCGGGTTCCCACTACGAGATGCAGCACGTGTTCCGCTCCGGCGAGCGGGTGGATGCAGCCCTCAAGCTCGGCGACCGCCTGGTACCCGTGGACGCGAAGTTTCCGCTCGAGGCGTGCCAGCGGCTGCTTACCGCGACCGGCGCCGAAGCCGAGCGCGAGTGGCGCGCGTTCGCGCGCTCGCTCAAGGAGCGGATCGACGAAATCGCCGACAAGTACATCCGTCCGGACGAAGGCACCTATGACTTCGCGCTGATGTATATCCCGGCCGAGAACGTGTACTACGAAGCGGTGCTGCGCGCGGAAGATCCGGGAGATGCGAAGAGCGTCCTCGGTCACGCGCTGCGCCGCCGCGTCATCCCAGTATCGCCCCACACGTTCTACGCCTACCTGCTGGTCATTCTCCACGGCCTCAAGGGGATGCGGGTGGACCAGCACGCCCGCGAGATCCGGGAGCAGCTCGGCGGCCTGCGCCAGCAGTTCGAGGCGTTCTGGACGGCGTTCCAGATGGTGGGCGCGCACCTCGCCAACGCCCAGACGCGCTTCGAGGAGAGCGAGCGGCAAGCGGGACGGGTTCAGGAGCGGTTCGAGCAGATCACGGGCGTGGACGATGCGGCGGCGCCGGGGGAACCCGGTCGAGCCCGCGAGGGTTGAAGGTGAATGCAAGTCTTTGTCACGGGTGCCACAGGGTACATCGGGTTCGCCGTCGCGGCGGCGCTGCGGCGCGCAGGCTATCGTGTCTCGGGCCTGGCCCGGAGCGAGGCGAAGGCGCGCCGCCTTGTGCAGCACGAGATCGAGCCCGTTATCGGCGACCTGGCCGATCCGAAAACCTATCTCGACGTGGCCAGTGACTGTGCACTCCTGGTCCATGCCGCGTTCGACTACGCGGCGAATGGCGTGGCCAAGGACAGGACGACGATCGATACGCTGCTCGAGGCGGCGCGCCGGGGCCCCAAGCCGAAGACACTCGTCTTCACGAGCGGTGCGTGGGTGTACGGCGACACGGGCGACCGCATGGTGGACGAAACGACGCCGTCCAATCCCCCAAAGCTCGTCGCCTGGCGATCGGCGCACGAGCAGATGGTGCTCCAGGCCGCCGGCGTGCGGGGCCTGGTCATCCGACCAGGAGATGTGTACGGCGGCTCGGGCGGTCTGACCGGCCAGTGGTTCGCCGGGCCGAGCACCGGAAATCCGCCGTTGGTCGTGGGGGATGGACGCAACCGTGTTCCGATGGTTCATGTCGATGACCTTGCCAATGCGTACGTGCGAGTCGCGGAGAGTGGCCTCGCGGGCGAGATCTTCAATGTGAACGAGCAATCACGCGCAACCGTTCTCGAGATGGCGGCGGCGGCGGCGCGCGCGGCCGGCTATAAGGGGGAGGTCCGGCCGACGCCCCTCGCTGAAGCCCGAAAGACCATGGGCGATTTTGCGGACGCGCTCGCGTTGAGCCAGCACGTCGATGCGCGCAAGGCCGTCCGCCTGCTCGGCTGGCACCCGAGTCACGAGGGATTTCTGGACGAGGCTGATGTGTATTATCGGGCCTGGAAGGCCTACCGGGACTGACCTTGGAGACCGACGCTCCCACGCTTGTCTCGATGCGCGCCAGTTACGCGTGTTGCCACGGTCTGCGAATTGCGGAGCGTGATTGGATGCGTGGGATGTAAGGCGTAGCAGTCAATCGACCTGGGTAAGACCAACGCCCCCACGCTGCAGTCCGAAGCGGGGGGCGTCGGCGTTTTGCAAGGAGTGTCGCAGCATGATGGTGCTACTGGTGACTGGAAAGGTGCTGTTGAGTGTGGCGAGTGCCGGGTTCGGCGCCTCACTCGGCTTTGCCGTCAAGAACTGGCTGGACCAGCGAGACCAGGTCGGGGACTAGAGGCGCTACTTCACTGCCAGCGGGACCTGCACTATGGTCTCGCCCCAGTGGAGGTTCAGGAGTGCCCGTTCCGCGTCGGCGGCCGGGAAGTAGAACGCCAGCGACTCCAGGAACAGCCCTCCCCGTTGCGGCTTTACGTTGAGCCGCAGCGCGTCCCGGGCCTCGCCGGGGTAGGGGATGTGGAAGACGTTCGCCGCCCGGCTGAAAATCAGCGTCCACTCGTCGGGGCCGGGGATCGCCCAGATGCTGTACTTCCCGGCCGCGAGCGGCTGCCCGCCGACCACCCCGTCTCTGCTCAGCGCGATCGTAGTGGCCGTGTCGGCGCCCGGACACCACACCTTGCCCCACGGCACGACTCCACCCTTCCCGAAGAGCGTACGCCCCCGGGCGCTTGGCCGGTTGTAGACGATCGTCACCTGCGTAGTGCCGACGAGTTGAGTCACCGTGGCGTGCTGGCTCTTCGGCGCCTGCGCCGCCAAGGCCAGGGGGGTGACGACCAACACCGCGGAGAGCGCTTTGCCCCAAGGCATCATCCCGCCTCCGCCACGACTCGATTCCGCAGCACGCCGACCCCGGGGATCTCCACTTCCACCACGTCGCCGGGCGCCAACGGTCCCACGCCGGCGGGTGTTCCCGTCGCGATCAAGTCACCGGGCTCGAGCGTCATGACGTGTGAGACGACGGACACCAGCGCGAGAATGGAAAACACCATGTCGCGCGCGCGGCCGTGCTGGCGCTCCTTGGCGTTCACGCGGCAGAACACCTCCAGCTCGTCGAGCCGACCGGGGTGCATCGGCACCACTCGGGGGCCGACGGGACAGAACGTGTCGAACCCTTTCGCGCGGGTCCATTGCTCCTCGCTCCGCTGCAAGTCTCGCGCGGTCACATCGTTGACACAGGTGATGCCGGCGATGCCGGCGCGCGCCTCGCTCTCCGATGCGCGCCGGAGCGGGCGCCCGATGACGACGCCGATTTCACCCTCGAAGTCGACCTGCTGCGACTCCGGCGGCAGCACGATCGCCGCGCCGTCTCCAATGACGGTCGTGGGCGGTTTCAAGAACAGGAGCGGTTTGGCCGGCACGGTGTGGCCGAGCTCGGCGGCGTGATCCCGGTAATTCCGCCCGATCCCGATGATCTTGCCCGGTCGCGCGACGCTCACGAGCGCGCGAGCTCGGCGAGCGCAGCGACGGCGGTGTCGAGCTCGTCGTCCGTGTTGTAGTAATGAGGAGAAAAGCGCAGCACGGTGCTGACCCGCTTCTCGTCCATGTCGAGGACGCCCGACTTCCGATCCGCCGAGCTCGTGTTGATGCCCCGCTGCCGCAAGCGGAGCTTGAGATCGGCGGCGTTGTGGCCCGCCACCTCCACGGTCACGATGGCGCACGGCTCCCGGCCGCGATCGAGTACCCGGACGCCGGGAATCTCCGCGAGCTGCTGGCGCAGCAGCGCGGCGAGCCGGCGGGCGCGCTCTCGGCCCCCTGAGCCCACGGCGAGAGCATAGCGCGCCGCCGCGCCGAGACCCGCCACCAGCGCGTAGGCGAACTCCCAGTTCTCGAACCGGCGCGCGCCGTCGGCGAGCCGGAAGGCGTCGGGGTCGGTCCAATCCGCGCCCCGCATGTCGAGGAACAACGGAAGCGCCCCGCGCTCGAGGACTCGGTCCGACACATAGAGGAAGCCGATGCCGCGCGGACCGCGCAGGAACTTGCGCCCCGTGCCTGCCAGGAAATCGCAGTGCAGCGCGCCAACGTCCACGTCCAGCTGTCCCACCGCCTGACACGCGTCGATCAGGTACGGGACGTCGAGCTCGGCGCACATCTCTCCCACTCGGGCGGCGTCCTGCACTAGCCCCGAGTTGGTCGGCACCCAGCTCAGGGCGACGAGGCGCGTGTGGGGGTGGGTCGCCGGCCGCCGCACGCTCGTCGGATCGACGCCGCCCTCGGGGAGGTCGTCCGCGCGCACCGTCTCGACGCCGGCGCGGCGGGCGAGGGATAGATACGTCAGCTGGTTGGAGGGGTAGTCGGCCCGCGTTGTGACGATGCGGTCGCCCGGGCGGAAGTCGAAGGCGGACACCGCCTGGCTGAAGGCGACGGTCGCATTCTCGACGATGGCCACGTTTCTGGCGGCTGCGCCCAGCACTCGTCCCAGCAGCTCGTACGTCTCGCGCACCCGGGGCTCGGCTTCGTCTTCCGCTTCGTAGCCGCCG
>QHUD01000255.1 GCA_003221085.1 Gemmatimonadota bacterium | reverse complement strand
CGCCGCGGCGTCATAGACTTCGCGCGCCCGCAGCAGCATGAGACGTAAAGACCCCACGCGCCGCTCGCGCCAAGCGTTGCGCCGCTTCAGCTCACCGACCAGCGGGCTCAGGTCATGGTCGAGGCGCGGTGAAAAGAGCCGCAGGTTGGAGACCCGCACTGTCCCCTCCTGGTCCTTCCAGCGCATCGCATACCGCTCCTGCGTCAACACCGGAACCGTGAGCCGCGGCTCGAGGTCCTCCGCTACGAAATAACAGAACGTCATGGTGTTCGGCGGCACTCCCGCCAGCAGAATCTTGCCGTCGTAGTCGAGCAGCTTCGCATACGGCGTGAGCCGTCCACACGGAGTGTCGGCCAGCTCGTGACCGGCGATGATGGCGTCAGCCTTGCTTCCCCAAACGGCCACCGAGTGCGTCGGATGGACGCTGCGAACGACTCCCGGAGCGCGGCGGAACAGTTCGGTGATGAGCCCCATCCGCGACACGGTCTGCCGCGCGTCGAACACGGGCTCGCCCAGTGCGTACTCGACGGCGGTGCCCTGGAACGGAATGGTGGGCATCATGAGCGTCCCACCCGATCCTACGACCTGCTGCAGTGCCCGAATGACGTCCACCGGGCCGCCGTGGAAGCCCAAGAATCTGTCGAACGCGCTGTGCACCATCAGCACGTCGCCGGGGAGGACACCGAGTTGCAACAGCGCGCGCTGCAGATCCGCCGGCGTGAAGGCAAAAAACCGTTGGTGGTAGGCTCGCACGAGGCGCTTCAGCCCCCGCTTCACCCCGAGCGGCAGCACCCGCGAGGCGACCGTCCTCATGCGCGCTCGGATCGCCGCAGTCACCTAGAGACCAGCCGCCGCGTTCTCGGCGACGCCGCGCTGGGTCACGGCCCGGGAACGTCCGACCCGTCCTCGTGTGATCGCCCCGGCCACGCGCCGGGCCGCCGCTCCGCATCCCGCAACGAACCGATACAGCGGACCGAAGGCACGCAACGACGTGAGTCCAACAAAGTAGAGACCTGGTACGCTGGTTTCGAACCAATGACTCAGGACCGGGCTCCCCCTGTCCGTCGCGATTTTCGCCCGGAGCGAAGGGTGAATCATCGTCAACCTGTTGACGTCGACCGTGTATCCGGTTGCGAGGATGATATGATCCGCGCTGACCGTCGCCCCGTCCGAAATGGTTGCCTTGAGCCTCCCGCGAGCTACCTCAAGCCTCGTCACCGTGCGGCGTTCGCGCAGGGTCACCTTGCCGAGGACTCTATTCCGCAACCAGTCGGTCGCACCGGAATGGTACAGCGTGTTATAAGCGTCCTTCCACGGCTGCGGGAATCGGTAGAACAAGACTGGCCGATGGTCCCATACCCAGTTGATCCAGCCAGGTGCGATGCCCGCATCCGGGGCCAGGATCCGCTCCAGGGTGCTGCGCGTGCCCGACCGATCGGGCTCCAGCCACTGGATAGGCCGCCGTGATACGACCTGCACCGCGGCACCGGCTTCGTGGAGCAGCGCGGCGAACTCGATGGCGCTCTGTCCGCCGCCGATCACGACGACATCCCGTCCCTTGAATCCACCGAAGTCCCGGTGGTCGGAAGAATGCGAGACCAATTCAGTCGGCAGGCCGGCGAATTGTTCCGGTCGATGGGCATAGTGATAGGGTCCGATCGCCATCACGATCGCCTGACTCTCCACCTCGCGCCCATCCTGCAGCGTCAGGAGAAACCGGGTGTCCTGACGCTCGATCGATGACACGTAGGTCTCATCGACCTCAGGGACCGCCCGCTGCTGGAACCAGCGGCCATACTCAATGAACGTCTGCAGCGGCACGGGATAGCTGCGGTCGCGCCCAGTGTCCCGGGCGAACTGTTCGAAACCGTAGTCCCCACTTGGATCGGAGAGGTTGGTCGCCCACCAATGCGATCGGAGCAGCATGCCTTTCGGCATGTGCTCGCGCCACATCTCCAACGTCCTGCCGAAGACGGCGACCCGCAGGCCTCGGCCGAGGAGATGCGCCGCCGTGGAGAGCCCGTACGGACCGGCGCCGACCACCACTACGTCAAACAT
>QHUD01000132.1 GCA_003221085.1 Gemmatimonadota bacterium | reverse complement strand
GCAGCCTACGCCAATCACCATCTGGTGGTGGCGAAGGGGGCGCGAGGCGGGATCGCGACGAGCGACGTGCAGGGCGTAACGGGCGACGGGCGCACGCGAGAGCTCGCCCGCATGCTGGGCGACCCCGACATGCGAACCGCGCTCAGTCACGCTGCTGAGCTGCTCAGAAAAACTTCCGTGTCGTCCGTAGCACGATCCGATACACCGTCGCCCCAGGGACGAGCCCGGCGGCGCTGACGGTCTGCTCGATCGAGAATCCACCCTCGACGCTCGGGGCGTGGTACGTCAACGCAAACCCGAGCCGGAGCCACCGCTGCGACGTACCGGCATCGAGCACGCTGGCCGGCGTCGGGAATCCCAGTCGGGTGGCGAGCGCGACCGAGTCCTGGGCCGATTGAAACGCATAGTGATCGCGCGCCTTTGAGAAGTAGCCCGCCGTAAAGCCGGCCGCGAATTCCGGCGCGAGGCGCACCAGCGGAGCGACGTCCACGCCGACGTAGTCCCCGGGATCCCAGCGCAGGGCCGCCGTGGCCGCGGCCGGTACCAGAAACGCGTCCCACGGCGCGACCCGCCGCACCCGCGTCCCTGGTCGCTGCACGCCGGCGTGCACCGCCAGGTTGAGCCAGAGCGGCCCCACCGACACCTCCTGCGTCACCCGCCCCTCGAGGTCCAGCTGGTGATCGCCGATCCACTGCATGAGGAAGTCATCGGCCGAATCCTTTGCCCCCGTCGGCAACCGCACCAGGGCCTGCACGGCGGCGGCATAGTGCGCGCCGGCCAGGAGCCGGTACTTCGCAGCGAGCTCCACGTCGCCCATGCGGTAGCGGAAATTCCGCCGGAAGGGCACGCTGGCATACCCGAAGCCGTTCGGATCGGGGCTGAGGAGGATCTGCTCGAACGCACTGCCAGTGAGCGTGTCGGACGCGAGCGCGACCGTCGTATCGAACCCGGCGATCCCGAACGTCAGGTTGAGGCCCTGCCGGATATGCGCGATGGTCGTATCGATGGCTTTGCCCGCAGGCGACGTGTCGAGCGGCAGGAACGGCGACCCGGTCTGCCCCACACCGTACACCGAGCCGTGCAGCGCATCGCGAACGGCATGCCAGCGCGCCGAGCTGTCTCTCGCCGCACAGGGCGACGGGGGCGGGGCGCATCCCCCCGCCTGCTGATCGAGGCGAGCCAGTGCGGAGTCGAATTGCGCGAAGAACACCGAGTCGGTGCCGCGCGCTCCCGGCTGGTTTTGCACGAGCGGATTCACGCCGAGGGTGGCGCCCCTGTTCGAGAGCTGCAGCGAGGCCCTGGTCGACACGCGGACGATCGGCACCATGAGGCTCACCGAGAGGCGATCGGTGATGCCGAACTCGGCGCTCATGGGGTAGGTGCGCCGTTCCTGTCGCACGCTGAACAACCCCGCGCCGAGGCTCGCCACGAAATTTGAGAGCCCGCTCGCGACGCGCACGTTCTGCTCCAGTCGTGCCACGACGGGGATGTAGCGGCCGCCCACGGTGTCTCCCGTGAGCGGGGCCCCGAGCTTCATGCGTCCCGCGTCGGTGAACTGATCGTTCCAGGTCATGATGCGCGGATCGAAGGTCACACGCAGGACGCCACGGGCCGGGACGTCGGTGCGCTCGACTGCCTGCGCAGCGAGCAGGGCCCCGCCCGTCAGGGCGGGGCTCATGAGAGCGAGCAGCAAAGGGAGGGTTCGCATCAGCAAAACGGCACCCGCCGCATGGCGGATGCCGTGTTCGCTACCCCAGGACACGAGTGGAGTTCGTCAGGGCACGGCAGGGATCGCCGAGCCGTACTTGGCGTTGATCGCCTGCTGCAAGCTCTGGGCGATAAGCTTCTGCGTCGAGGCGCTCGGATGCACGCCGTCACGGCTGAGGGCCGTCCCGAATGGGGCCGCCGTCGAATTGGGGTCGGGCGGAAAGGCCGGGAACGGCCGAATCGCGCCCGGGGTCGCCGCCAACGCCTGGAGCAACAGGTTGGGATCGAGGTACAACCAGTCCCGCGCCATTGCGGCCTGTTGGATGACGACGTTGTACTGCGCAACCGATGAAATCATGTTGACCGCTTCCGGCACCGAAATCACGTGCGGGTTGGAGCAGTCGAGCGTATCGGGGACGCCGGCGGCGGCTCTGGCGACGATCGGGGCGCCGTAGTGGAACGGGACGTACACGAAGGCCGTGTCGGTGGCGGTTAGCTGTTGGAACGCAAGGCAGTTCGGCAGAACGGTCATGGTGGGAATCGATGCCGAAGCCGCGGCATAAGCGCGTCCCTGGGAGACATAGGGTGCTCCCGTCACTTGGACCACCCCGATCAGTGCGCCGCCTTGAACGCTGCCGAACGAGGTGATGCTGTCCATGAGGGCGTTGTACCGCGTCGCGAAGACAGCCGGGGGTGTGACATCGGCCGCCTGCCCCGCGTCGCCCGTGTCGAGGATCGCCGAGAGCACGTCGTTGTTGCCGACCCACACCGTGACGAATGTCGGCAGGACCTCGCGGGCGCGTTGCAGCTCGCTCCGCCCGCCGAGTAGAAACAGCTTGTACGCGTCCGTCGCGGATGCCGGCGGCTGGGGCTGCCCGTAGTTCGAGTTCAACACCTCCAGGACGTCCGCCCCTGGGAAGGCGACGTTGTTCAGATACGGCGGAAGGGGCACACTCCGCAGCGCGCACGATGTGTCGGACGCTCCGCCCAACCGGGTTGGGGGGCTCGTGAAGATCACGGTGATCGGCGGGGGGCACCCGGGGTTGTTCAGGCTTGGGTAGTAGAACTGCGTCCCCATCGCTCTGGCGAGCAGCACGGGGTACGCCAATCGCTGAAGGGAGTCGTTCAAGCCGAACGATTGGAAGCCCGCAGTGACGCTGTTGCCGAAGGAGACGTAGCGCGCGAACATCGCCCCACCTGTGTACTGCGGAGGGAGCGGCGTGAACAGGTCATCCTGATGGCACCCCGCCGTGGCGAGCGACACACCCAGGCCGGCGAGCAAGCAGACACGGCGAACCGTCATCGTCGAGCTCCGTTAAAACGAGAAGGCGAGGGACACGGCGACGAGGTGCCCCACGAGGGTGTACACACCGTTGTTCAGGGCGGTCGTGACGGGAGCGCCGCTCACGTCCCGCGTCCGGCCGCGCCGGTCGTTCTGCTTGATGAACTGGTAGGCGATGTCGAGCGTGAACTTCGGCGCAAGTACGATCCCCGCGCCCGCGGTGACCTCGTTGCGAGGCCCCTCAGGCAGCAGCGGCGTGACGGTCTGCGGCGGCGCCGCGGCCGTGTTGTACAGGTAGCCACCACGCAGCGTGAGCTTCGCGTCCTTCACCCACTCCGCGCCCAGGCGAAAGTCACTGGCGTCGTTGTATTGGGTGTACAGCAGGCGAGACGGCGGCGAGGGTTGCGAGAAGACGATCGGCAAGGTCTGGAACCGCTTCCCCCACCGTGTCAGCTGGTAGTCGGCGAGCAGCGTGAGGTCGTTCCGCAGCTTGTACGCCACCCCAAAGACGAACTGTTCGGGATTGGTGATCGTCGTCGCGACCGCCTGGTTCGGCAAGAGCGTGGAGTACACGCCGAACTGGCTGAGCACCGCATCGAGCGGTGTGCCGGCGGGGATGGGAGGCAGGCCACCGGGAAGGACGATCGGCGTCGGAATGATGATGCCGGTCGGAACAGAGTCGAACGTTGCCGTACCCGAATAGTCCATTTTCGCGTGCATCAAATACCGGCCGCCGATGGACAAGCGGTCGGTGACCTGGACAATGGCGCCAAAGTGGGCGCCCGTGACTTTGGTCTGGCTGGCCTCGAGGTGCGCGTTGGCGAAGTCCGTGCCCGGGGTTATGCCGAACGCAGTGAAAGGAATGATCGTTGGACCGGGCAGCGTGAGCACCTGGTCGGCGAGGTCCAGTCGTTGGTTCAGCTCCACACGACCGTGGACGATGTCCAACCCAGCCCCGACGCTCAGCCGTGGAGTCACCTGATATGCGGCCGTGGGCTGGATATACACCGAGCGAATGATGTTCTTGTAGCCCGTGAACCGCCCGTCGAACGAGAACGGCCAGTTGGTCTCGAGCCCATAGGGGACGAATAGCCCGACACCCACGCCGAGCTTGGGCGTCGCGCCGTACGCCACGTACGCGTGCGGTACGGGGACCCACGGGTTCTCGAGGTCCGTCTTCGCCCCTGTCGCGTCGCCGGTGAAGCCGCCGTGCACTTTGATGAAAGTGCCGCCGACGCTCACGTGCCACCCCTTCAGGCCGGCCAAACCGGCAGGGTCGAAGAAGATCGCTGAGCCATCCGGGCATGGTGTCGCCACCCCCGTGCCGGCCCGGCCCATCCCGCAGGTGCCCAGCTCGTATAACCCGAAGCCTTGGGCTCCCAGCAGGCCTTGTCAAACCCATGCGTGCCAACGCCTCAGCGCTGTTCCGCACGACCTTCGGTGTCGCACCCCGGGCCGCGGCCTCGGCCCCCGGTCGCGTCAACCTGATCGGCGAGCACACCGACTACAACGGCGGGCCCGTGCTGCCGGTGGCGTGCGCCGTACGCACGGTCGTGGCTGTCGGCCCGGCGGACCCGGGTGTCCTCGAGATGGTCTCCACGCGCGACGGGCAGGTCGCGCGGATTGACGATCGCGCAAGTCGACCACACGGCTGGGGCGCCTACATCGCCGGGGTCATGCAGGAGCTTGTGGCCCTGGGAGCGGCGCCCGTGGGGGGCGGGGCTCGCGTCGCGGTGACGAGCGACGTCCCGGCCGCGGCGGGCCTCGCGTCATCCGCCGCGCTCACCGTGGCCGCAGCCAAGGCGCTCAGCCTGTTCGCGGGCGCCCGCCTCGAGCCCCGCCAGCTGGCGGGCGTCGCGTTTCGCGCCGAGCACGATCACGTCGGCGTGCGCTGCGGCATCATGGATCAGATGTGCGCGGCGCTCGCAAAGCCGGGCCGGGCGCTGCTGCTCGAGTGCGCGTCACTCGCGGTACGTCACATCCCGATCGGTGGGAGGCTCCTGCTCGTGGACACGGGGACGCGGCGCGAGCTCGCCGCCGGCGCCTTCAACGAGCGGCGTGCCGAGTGCGAAGCGGCCGTGGCGCGGCTCAAGGTCGAGCTGCCGGAGCTGATTTGGCTCGCGAGCTGGCCCGCGGCCTGGCTGCCGCGTCTCAAGCGCGCATTGCCGGAGCCACTGCGCTCCCGCGCGCTCCACGTGATCGGCGAGACCGCGCGGGCACGGTTCGGCGCGCAACTGCTCGCCCGCGGGCACCTGAAGCGCTTCGGCGGGCTACTCTATGAGTCCCACGAATCCTGCCGCCGGCTGTACGCCTGCAGCACTCCGGAGCTCGACACGATCGTGGCCGCGGCGCGGCGCGCGGGGGCGCTCGGCGCCCGGCTCACCGGTGCGGGATGGGGCGGGGCGGTGCTGGTGCTGCTGGGCCCGGGGGCAAGGAGAGCAGGGAAGGGTGAAGCCAAAGTCGTCCGAGAGATCCAACGGGCGTTTGCCGCGTCGTACGGACGCGAGCCCGCGATCAGCAGCGTCCGTCCATCGGGCGGCGTGCGGCGGGAACTGGTTCGCTAGGGCGGTTCCCGCCGCGCTATGTTTCCGCCAGCCGGGGTGGCGAAATCGGTAGACGCAAGGGACTTAAAATCCCTTGGGGAGCAATCCCCGTGCAGGTTCGAGTCCTGCCCTCGGCATTACGGCGAGTCCGACCACGTCGCGATCGAGTGCGAGCCCGAGGACGGCGTGATCGCATAGTCGACGACCAGGTTGATGGACACGCGCACGCCCCGCCCATGCAGCCGGGCCGGCCGGAACAGGGCCTTGAGGACCCAGTCTTTGGTGGGTTGGTCGAACGCCGGGTGGGAGCTCGTCATGATCCTGACCGACGCGGGCTCAACCCGCCCCGTCGTATCGATGACGGCCGGCAGGATCACCCGGCCCTGAATCCCCGCCTGTTTCAAGTGCGCGGGATAGACCGGCGTCGGGGAGGACAGCAGTGCCGGCCTCTCCTCCACCAGCGCCTCCGCATACACTTCATTCCCGCTGAGGCCGTCTTCGACGCCACTACCGGAATAATCCTTGGGATCGAAGCGCTGTTGGAGGTCCACCGGAGGAATGTCGGTGGGGATCTGCACGGGCAGGGCGACCGTCTGAAACCCTTTGAGCGCGTCGGCGAGCTGCACCGGCGGCGGGTCGTCCGGCTTCTGCTGCTCCTGAGGTGCGAGCAGCACGACCGTCGTGTGCATCCTGACCTGGTCTTCGCGCGGGGCGCTGTGGGGCGTCGCGTACACGACCCCGACGATCATCGCGGAATGGATCGCGAGCGATGCAAAACCGACGCCGAACAGGCGTTTCTTCCCGGTCTTCCGGTTGGATTCGAGGAGCGTGAGAACCACAGCTCCACCTCCGGTGCGTTGGCTCCAACGACCGTACGGGCACACGCCACACCGCGGCGCCTGACGCCGGGCGGGGGTATGCAACGCAATGATAGTGGGATAGGTGCCAAGGAGCCACAACCTGTAACAACCCAGTGACCGCACGAGAACGGCCACCTCCCAAGGGAAAGAGGCGGCCGTTTTTCGCGTCCGCGGGCGGGGCGCGCGTCAATGAACGCCGGCGAACTTCGCTAGGGCGACCCCGACGACGCCTTGAGTGAGTAATCGACGGGCAGGTTGATGAACACGCGCACCGCCCGTCCATGGATCCGGGCCGGCCGGAACAGCGCCTTCAGAACCCAATCCTTGGTGGGTTGCTCGAACCCCGAGCTGGGGCTTTTGACGATCCTAACGGAGCTGGGCTCGACCCGCCCTGTCGTATCGATGATGGCTCGCAGGACCACCCGGCCCTGAATCCCTGCCTGTCGAAGGAGTTGCGGGTAGACCGGGGGTGGGGCTGACAACAGTTCCGGCCGCTGCTCCACGATCGCTTCCGTATACACTTCACCACCGCCGACGACGATACCGTTCGCCCGACCGCCTTCGACACCGCTTCCGGAGTAATCCCTGGGATCGAAGCGCTGTTGCAGGTCGATCGGGGGAATGTCGGTGGGGATTTGCGCCGGTACAGCGATGGTCTGAAATCCCTTGAGCGCGTCGGCGAGCTGCACCGCTGCCGGCTCGACCGCCTTCTGCTGCTCCTGGGGCGCCAGCAGCACCACCGTGGTATCCATTCTGACGCGGTCGTCGTGCGGCGCGGCGTGGAGCGTCGCGTATACCACTCCGGCGATGATCGCGGCATGGATGGTGAACGAGGTGAAACCGACGCCGAACAATCGCTTACTGCTGAGCTTTCGCTTGGACTCGAGCAGCGTGAAAACCACGGATCCACCTCCGGTGTTGGCTGCCAACCGGAGAGTCGTGGGACGGCGTCCCCCGGTTTTCGACGTATGCGACACTAGTAAGACGTCCAGACAGGTCTGAAGGTTGCAGGGAGCCCCCGACACCCCGAGGCCCTTGACGGGGCACGTCCCTGTCACGCAACAATGAAGGGCGCGACATACGGAGGTAACGCGATGTCCGGGATGTGGGCTCGTTTGCAAGCCGACTTGAACGTGAGGCTGCGGCGCGGCGCGTGGTACCGCATCACGCGGCTCGATCCGCTTCAGGCCGTTCTCGAGGTCGGCGGCCGCCTCCTCGAGATCCCGTCCGCGTTCCTGCAAGTCATCGAGCGCCCGCCCCGCAAATGGAGCGTGGTCCCGCGGCCCAGCGACGCCGTCCATCTCCCCGAAGGCTGCCGCGACCGGTACGCCGTTTGTCCGAGCTGCCGTGAGCGGCAATCGCTCGCGGGACGCCCGCGCCACATGCGCTGTCAACGGTGCGGCGAGGACTTCGAAGTCGCGTGGTCCGAGGCCGGCTGACAGCACTCTGACACGTTGGGTGCAACCTATTGGGCCCTCCGGACGTCTTACAGGTCGAAGCGTGCGGTCAGACCAGCAGTCCGGGAGGCATCCAATGCGTGCTTATGCTTTGTTGCTCGCCGTCGTTCTCACCACCGGTTATGGCTACGCCGCCCAAGTCGCCGTGTCCTCGTTGGGGCCCGGTCGGCAGCCGGCAACCGCGCCGGCGCGCGCGATCCCGGCCAGCGGCGCCCTCGATGGAGTGTGGTACGGCGGGGTACTCGATCCCGTGACGGTCGAGTCCCGAAGCGATGGAGCGCGGGCTGCGGCAACCCAGGGCAAGGTCTTGAGTCGGCCCACCGTGCGGTGTAGCGAGGCGCATCCGTCCAGATTCCGCGCCGTTTCCTGAACGTTTCGAGGGGGGCTTCGGCCCCCCTCACCCCCATCACCTGCCGCCCCCGTCGCGCGCGCGAAACCCCGCCTCGCCAACTGCCGTAGGACCTGCCAGTTTGGTGCCTATCCGCAGCAAGGAGCGGGGCGTGAGTGCATTCTGGGACAGCTGGCGCAAAGAGATCATTCGCGGGGCGGCGTTGTTCTCGGCAGTGCTCGCGATCGGTGTCGTCGCGCACGCGGCCCATCGCGCGCTCCACGAAAAAGTGCTGCACGACCTCCCCGTGGCTCTGCGTGACCTGCGGAGTGAGTTCGTCCGGGACGACGGCAGGCCGGGTCGTTCGACTGGGGCGCCATGGACGTATCGGTCCAAGCTCGGTGCGAACCAATGGGTGTGGATCCGGAACACGCGTGGCTCGGTGACCGTCGAGCCGGCCAAGGGTGACTCCTTGCAGATCTCCGCCGTGAAGACCTTCCGCGCTTCGGACACCGCGAGTGTGCGTCTCCTCGCCGTTCCGTACGCCGGCGGCGTTGCCGTCTGCGCGGTGTGGGCAAGCGACACCGAGTGCGGCCCCGGACACGGTGACATCCACATGCGGGGGGGCCGCCGTAGCGACGTGGACGTGGACTTCACGGTCCGGTTGCCACGCCATGCGGGCCTGGACGCCACGACCACGGTAGGTGACGTGCACGTGGTGGGGGCGCGTGGCCCACTGGTCGTGCATGCGGTGAGCGGTGACGTGGACGTCGTAACGGCGAAGGGGCCCGTGAAAGTCGAGCTGGTGAACGGCGACGTGCGCGTTCGCATGGAGGCGTTCGGCGACACCGGCGGCGTCTCCGCCAGCACGATCAACGGCTCACTCACCGCCGAGCTGCCGGCGCAGCTCGATGCCGAGGTGGAAGCGAGGACGGTGAACGGCTCGATTACCACCGACTATCCGCTCACAGTGAATGGCCGGTTCGCCGGGCGCAACGTCAACGGGACCCTTGGCCGCGGCGGGCGCAAGGTGCACCTCGAGACGGTGAACGGCTCGATTAAGATGAAGAAAGCAGTCTAGCCACCTCGTCGGGGAACGTGCGGACGTTGATGGGCTTGGCGAGGTAGCCGTCGAAGCCGGCCGCGATCGTTTTCTCCCGATCCCCCGGCATCGCGTGGGCAGTGAGGGCGACGACCTTCCAAGGGTGGTCGCCCTCGATCCGTTTTACGTCCGCCAGTACGCTGTAGCCGTCGCGCCCGGGAAGCTGGATGTCGAGCAGGACGAGCGCCGGGGGCGGCTGCTCGGCCAGGAGCGTGGCCACCAGTGGCTCGCCCGACGTCAGGCCGACGACGCGATAGCCCTTGATGGTCAGCAGGGCGGTGATGAGCTTCAGGTTGTCGGGCTGATCCTCTACCACCACGATCGTGGTCATCACGGATGCTCCGGCCGGCTCTCGGCCCGTCGCAGGGTGAACCAGAAGGTGCTGCCCGTACCGACCTCCGAGTCCACGCCGATGGTGCCGCCGTGCAGCTCCACGAGGCGCTTGGAGAGCGCCAGACCCAGGCCGGTTCCTTCGTAGCGGCGGCTCTCGCTCGCGTCGAGCTGCACAAACTCCTGAAACAGCTTACGCTGGTCCGCCGGCGCGATCCCGATGCCGGTGTCGGTCACGGCGACGCGCACGGCGCCAGCGTCCTCGAGCCGCGCGCTGAGCGTGACACGGCCGCCGTCGGTTGAGAACTTGATAGCATTGGAGAGAAGGTTGAGCAGCACCTGGCGCAGGCGAACCCGGTCGGCGGTCACCAGGAGGTGGTCGGGGAGCGGCTCGATCACGAGCGTGTGTCGCCGGGCCTCGAGCTGGGCGCGGACCGTATCGGCGGCTTCCCGGAGCAATGCGCTCACCTCCAGGGCCTCGAGCCGCAGCTCCATCCGTCCCGCGGCGATCTTCGACAGGTCGAGCAGCTCGTTGATGAGCTCGAGCAGATGACGACCGTTGCGCGCGATGGTCTCCAGATAATCGCGCTGGGTCTCGGTGAGCGGGTTCTCCGGCGTCGCCATGGTGAGGAGCAAATCGCTGAACCCGATCACGCTGTTGAGCGGCGTACGGAGCTCATGCGACACGTTCGCGAGGAATTGGTCCTTGAGCTTGCCCGCCTGGTCGAGCTCCGCGTTCAGGCGGGACAGCTCCCGGTGCTGCTCCTCGAGCTCGGCGTTCTGCGACTCGAGGCGCTGGGCGGCGTGGCGTACCTCGACCGCCAGGCGGCGAGTGTGCTGATGGGCGGAGTCGCGCTCGCAGGCAATGGCCAGGTTGGGCGCCGCGTGTTCGAGCGCGACGCGCGCGTCAGCGGAGAGCTCCCCCGCCACGGTGGTGACCAGCAGACCCACGAGCCGCCCCCGCGAGCGCAGCGGCGCGAGCGCGAGCCCTCCGGTGGAATCGTCGTCCTGGGTGGTGAGCTGTAACTGAGCCCGCACCTGCGTGGCCACAGCGCTCGAATGGTACATGACGGTGACGGCATCACCGACCAGCTGGCGCACGACGTCGCGTGACAGCGGTCGGGCGGTGGCGCGGCGCACGGCCGTCGGTCCCCATTCGTTGGTGTCGTACTGCGGCTGATAGAGGGCGAGCGCCGGAGCGCCGGTGGCGGCCGCGATGACGTCGAGCGCCGGGCCGAAGCTCCCTCCCGCGGTCGCTTCGCCCGGCGGTGCGTTCAGCGCCGCGAGCAGGCGGCCGGCTTGATCCTGGAGTCGCTCCCGCCAGGCAAGCGCTGCCGCCATGTGATTGACGCCGCGCGCGATCATGCCGAACTCTTCCGGCTGGTCCTCGTCGAGTCGCTCGTCGTAGCGGCCCGCTGCTACTCGCTCGAGCGCGCCCACGACGTGGGCGAACGGCGTCGCGAGCCGCCCGCGGTTGTACCAGAGCCCGATGCCCAGCGCCACGAGGACCACCACGAAGATCACCGTCGTCTGCACCGCCGCCTGTATCGCGTTGTCACCGACATCGGCGGCGAGCTCCCGCATGGCGGTGATCTGGGCCTCGAGGGCGGGCGAGGGCGAGACGCGGGCGACCTGCTCGAGGCGCTGGCTGAGCTCGATCATGTCGGCTTGCGCGCGTCGGGCGCTCCGCCACGTGGCGACGCGGTCGGCCAGACCGGCGACGGCGATGGCGAGGAACGCCGCGGCGAAGAGCCGGCTGATGCTCGGCACGCGCAACGGGCGAATCGGCACGGGATTGGTCATGCGACGGCTACAAATAGGGGAACGAACGGTGGCAGGACAAGAGCGGCGGCACGGCACGCTGGCGGGGGGCGGTGGCGCGCGGTAAGCTAGGCCCCCACATCCCGTGCCCGATCTCCTCGACTCCCTGCGTGAGGCTCTCGCAGACCGCTATGCGGTCGAGCGCGAGGTGGGTCGTGGAGGCATGGCGACGGTGTTCCTGGCGCAGGACTTGAAGCATCATCGGCCTGTCGCCATCAAGGTCTTGCATGCCGAGCTCACCGCGGCCCTCGGCCCCGAGCGGTTCCTACGCGAGATCGAGATCGCCGCCCGGCTGCAGCACCCACACATCCTGCCCCTGTACGACTCCGGGGCGGCGGCCGGCTTCCTCTATTACGTCATGCCGTACGTGGAAGGGGAATCGCTGCGCGACCGCCTGACGCGGGAGAAGCAGCTCCCGCAGGAGGATGCGCTCCGGATCGCCACCGAAGTGGCGGGCGCGCTGGCGTACGCGCACAGCCACGGCGTCGTGCACCGCGACATCAAACCTGAGAACATCCTGCTCTCGGGCGGTACGGCCGTGGTGGCGGACTTCGGCATCGCGCGGGCCGTGAGCGCGGCGGGGGAGCGCCAGCACCTCACCGAGACCGGCACGATCATCGGCACGCCGGCCTACATGAGCCCGGAGCAGGCCGCCGGCGCGAGTGATATCGATGGCCGGAGCGATCAATACGCCCTAGCGTGCGTCGTGTACGAGATGCTCGTGGGGGAGCCTCCGTTCACCGGGCCCACGGCGCAGGCGGTGCTCGCGCGCCACTCGCTGGATATGGTCTCGCCGCCGTCGATCGTGCGCGCCACCATCCCCGATGCGGCCGAGGGGGCGATTCTGCGCGCGCTCTCGAAAGTTCCGGCCGACCGCTACGCGACGACCGCATTGTTTGCCGAGGCGCTCAACGCACCCTCCGCGGCGACCGGAGCCGTGCGGCGAGCGACTCTCGCGGGGACGCGAGGCCGCGGTCGCCGGTGGCGGCGCGAGCTGCTTGCCACCGCCTTGGTGCTGCTCGCTGCTGCGGGAGCCGGCCTGCTCATCCGCCAGCGAGCCGCTCCCCGCGCCGGCGTGGAAGGCGGACTCGATCCACGGCGCATCGCGGTGCTCTACTTCGACGACCTGAGCGCGAAGAAGTATCTGGGTTACCTGGCCGACGGGTTGACCGAGGCCTTGATCACCGACCTCGCCCAGGTGTCCGGCCTCCAGGTGATCTCCAAGAACGGGGTCGCGCCGTATCGCAATCCGGACATTGCCCCGGACAGTGTGGCGCGAGTCTTAAGTGCCGGCACGATCGTGCGGGGTGCCGTGGAAGAGACGGGGAATCAGTACCGGGTGTCGGTGCGGCTGATCGAGGGATCGAGCGGTGTCGACTTCCGGCGCGCCGCCTTCGAGGTGCCGAAGGGGAGCGTTCTCGACGTGCGCGACAGCCTGGCGAGCGACGTCGCGGTCTTTCTGCGCCAGCGTCTGGGAGAAGAAGTCCGGTTGCGTGAGGAGGCGGCGGGGACGCGCAGCCCGGAGGCATGGGCCCTCGGCCGCGGCGCAGTAGGCCAAAGCAGATTCGCTGCTCGAGTCGGCCGAGCGGATCGACCGAACGTGGGTCGAGCCGGTTGTGCAGCGGGCCCGGGTGGCGTACCTGCGCTCGAGACTCGAGCGCGAGCCGCGCGAGGCAGAGAAATGGCTCCAGCTGGCGCTGCGCCACGCGGATCGAGCGGTGCAACGGGAGCCCCAGAACCCCGATGCGCTGGAAGTCCGCGGTACCATCCGCTACGTCCGTTTCGCTCGCGGGCTCGAGCCGGACCTTGCCGCAGCCGACAAGCTGCTCGCCGCGGCAAGGGCGGATCTCGAAGCCGCGACGCGCCTGAACCCGCGCCAGGCCGGTGCTTGGAACGTTCTGTCCGTCCTGTACTACCAGACGCGCGATCTTGTCGAGGCGAACCGTGCGGCCCGGAGCGCATATGAGGGCGATGCCTATCTCGCTGCCGCCGACGCGATCCTGTGGCGGCTGTTCGTGACCTCATACGATCTCGAGCTGTTTCTGCCGGCGATCGACTGGTGCGACAAGGGACACCGCCGCTTTCCGACCGATCCGCAGTTCGTCCAGTGCCAACTCATGCTGATGGGATCAAAGGCCGCCGATCCGGACGTTGCCCTCGCGTGGCGACTCGCGGACCAGGTCGTGCAGCTCACGCCCGAGAGTGACCGAGCGCTGACCAGGCTGTATCAGCAGGTTTGGGTCGCGTTCGTCCTCGGTAGGGCAGGGCTCGCAGATAGCGCTCGTCACGTGCTCGCCCGCTCGGAAGGAGATCCGGTGATCGACCCCGAGCGCGAGCTGCTTGGCTATGGGGCCGCGGCCCGCGTGGCGCTCGGTGACAAGGATGAAGCGCTGCGGCTGCTCGAGCGCTACCTCGTGGCCCATCCGAAGCACCGCGAGGGCTTTCGCAAGAACGTACATTGGTGGTGGCGAGGCCTGCAGGACGATCCCCGGTTCAAAGCGCTCATCGGCGCCCGCTAGACGGCTCTAGCGGGCATGCCCACCGCGGGGCATATTGGGGCAATCCGCGACGTTGCCGCCCGCGGCCGAGCATCGGGTCTCTCGTGCGGAGGTGCCCTCGGTTGCGGGAATTCGAGGTGCCCTCCCATGAAGCCCGTCGCCTTGGCGTGCCTCGCCGTTCTCCTGTTCACCGCGTGTAAGGACCGCCAACCCTTGCAGCCGCCATCGGGTCGCCCGTCGGCGCTCATCATGGATGGGGCGCACCACGGCGGCAACGCGGACTTCTTCTTCCTGCCGCCGTTGACGGTGGATCCAACCGGCGGGCCCAACTTCGACCCCGGCAAGTTCAATCCCAATCTGTCCCCGAGTGCCGAGGTGTGTACGCTCGCCGGCGATCCTGCGGCGGGGGCCGTCGACTGTGCCACCGACACCCAAGGCCGGCCCGTCCTCGTATTCGGGCCCCAGCCGATGGTGCTGGGCACCGAGCAGTATCAGGTCTCGTGGGACACGAAGTCTCCCACGCTGCTCGATGCCAGCAAGTTCTATCGGATCACCGTCCGCGGGGCCCCCCAGGGGACGATGCTCGGCCTGCTCGACGTGGATCCGGTCACCGGCGGCCTCAAGAACGTGAAGACGGGCGAGGTTGCCCAGTTTCAGGACGGGCGGACGCTCCCGATCAAGGTGCGGATCGAGCAGGGGGCGTTCGGTGTCACGAATCCGGACCATGTGGAAGCGACGGTCACGAACGCCGGCGGCACAATCACGACGAACACTGGGTTCGCGGGCGCCTCGTTCCCGGACAACTGGCTGCCGGCGGCGGCCGTGAGCGCCGGCATCAGCCAGGTGGTCGTGATCATCGAGCGGGTTCTTGTGGACAACTCGAACGCGACGACAAGTTGCCTCCAGAGCGGGTTGCTTGAGATGGAAGGCTGCTATCGGTTCCGGACCGAGCCCGATCTGACGCCGTTCGGCCTGTTCAACAAGGACGTGACCGCGGGGGTTTGTTTCGAGATCCCTTCAGTCATAGGTACCGCGGCCGCGCCGCCGTTCCAGCTGCACCGCCGCGAGGACAGTGATGGGCTGTTCGGGCCTACCATTTCACTGGAAGACGCTCCGGCGGGCTTCGTTCATTGCGAAACCTTCACGCGGACGCCGCCGCCGTCGCCCTCGCCGGGAATCACCAGCAGCGGCTTGGGCCGGCTGCGCGATCTCGCGAGCGCGGGATGGGACGTGCTCGCTGGTGGCATCACTCGCGTGCTCAGTCCACGCGCTGTCTACGCCGTGGACCTCGGCGCCGGCGGGCTCACGAAATCATTCAGCCACTTCGGCTGGGCGCGATCGGCCACAATACGTGTCCTATCCGAGGCGGATCAGTCCGCGGGGTTAGGTGCGGCGGTTCCGTCGACGCCGACGGTGAAGATCGTAGCCCTACATCATGGGGAAACCGCCGTTCAGGGGGCGCAGGTGTTGTTTACCGTCGTCGGGGGTGGCGGAAAAGTTGCCGGGCTGGATCAATCCCCGTTCACGACCCTCGCGGATGGGGTTGCCAGCGTGCCGTGGACCATGGGCGGAAACCTCACCGAGACGGGGAACAAGGTCATGGTCTCGACCCCCTTCGTGAACAACAGCCCGATCTTCTTCACGGCCAACCCGTTGATTCGTCAAAACGATCCGGGCATCGACTGCTCAACAGATCCCGCGCGCGGCTACGGGTACCAGATCGTTTTCGATTGGGCAGATGTCGCCGGCGCCTCAGTGTACCGTATCGCCGTCGAGCGTCAGGGTTCTGAGTTCCAAGCCGTGAACACCTTGGTCCAAGGCTCACAGTTCACGCTTAGAAACTGCAATGGCTTCGTCGCCGACGTGAATCTGACTGGCTGGCGGTGGCAGTTCCGCACGGAAGATGGCGAGACCCCAGGCGCGTGGAGCCCGTGGTTTAGCTTCGCTTTCGCCCCCTGCAGGCTGTCGGACGAGACCGCGTGCTTCGCACCATCGAGTCCTTGATCGGGGGTGACGACTGAGATCAGAAGGGCGGCTCGATCGCGGGCCGCCCTTCTCGTTTACGCCACCAGCAGTTGCGGCTACTTTCCTTTCCGTGCGCCCCTCCAAACTCGGCATCATCGGCCTCGGCGCGATCGGCGGCTCGCTCGCGCTGCAAGCGAAGCGCGCCGGCGTCGCGACCGTGCTGGGCTGGTCGCCCGAGCCCAGCGAGCGGGTGGCGGCGGTGCGGCAGGGTGCGCTGGACGACGCGCCGCCGCGCGCGACCGATGTGGCGCGTTCGGTCGAGCTGCTCGTCCTGGCGGCGCCGCCCGCCGCTAACCTCGAGCTGCTCGCGAGCCTCAAGGCGCACCTCGGCGCGGGCGCGATGGTAACCGACGTCGGCTCGGTGAAGCGGGCGATCGTCGCCCGGGCCGAGGGGCTGGGGCTCGGGCCCCGCTTCGCGGGCGGCCACCCGCTCGCCGGCACGCACGCGCATGGCTTCGCCGCCGCCCGCGTCGACCTGCTCACGGGCGCGGTCGTGTACATCACCGCGACCCGCGACGGCGACGGCGCCGCCCGCGAGATCGCGCACTTTTGGGAAAGCGTGCTCGATGCTCACGCGGTGCGCATCGACGCCGCGGAGCACGATCGCCAGCTCGCGCTCACGAGCCACCTGCCGCAGGCGGTGGCGTCGCTCCTGGCCCACCACCTCGCCCGCACCGCGCCTCCCGGCGCGACCTTCGGCCCGGGGGCACGCGATGCCACCCGCCTCGCCGCGTCGGAGCCGGCGCTCTGGACCGAGATCTTCCTCATGAACCGGGACGAGCTGCTCCCGGCGCTCCGCTCGCTCGAAGAGCCGCTGGGCGAGCTCGAGCGTGCGCTCGAGACGGGGAACGCACCGGCCGTGACCGCCTGGCTCGCCCGCGCGGCGCAGTGGCGCCGGCAGGCCGACGCGTGAAAGTGCGGGGCGTCGTCCGGCCGCCGGGCGACAAGAGCATCTCACACCGCGCCGTGATGCTCGCCGCGCTCGCGCGCGGAACCAGCGAGATCACAGGGCTCTTGACCGGCGAGGACGTCAAGTCCAGCGCGCGGGTGCTGCGTGGCCTCGGCGCCGATATCTCCACCGTTCGTGCGGGCGCCACCGTCAGGGTCCACGTTTCCCGTTTCACGTCTCCCGTTTCCCGGCTTCATTGTGGCAACTCTGGCACCACGGCCCGGCTCATGCTCGGCATTCTCGCGGGTCAGCGCTTCGAAGCGACCCTGACCGGGGATGCCTCGCTGCGCCGTCGGCCCATGCGGCGGGTCACCGAGCCGCTGCGCACCATGGGCGCCCGAATCGCGGAACGAGGGGGAGACGCCCTGCCGCTCACGATCCGCGGCGGCCGGCTCCGCGCGCTCACCTACACGACGCCCGTCGCGAGCGCGCAGATCAAGAGCGCGCTGCTGTTCGCCGGCCTCACCGGGAACGTGGGCGTCACGATTCGCGAGCCGTATCGCTCACGGGATCACACCGAGCGGCTGTTCGTGCATCTCGGGCTGGGACTGCACCAGCGCGAGGGAGCGATCGTGTACGAGCCTCCTGAGCGTCGTGGCGTCGTGCCGTCGTTCCGCCTGGCGGTCCCGGGCGACGCCTCCTCGGCGGCGTTTCTCGTCGCGGCCGCCGTGCTCGCCGAAGGCGGCGAGCTCGTCATCGAAAACGTCGGGGTCAACCCCACGCGGACCGGCTTCCTGGTGGTCCTCGAGCGGATGGGCGCGCACGTGGAGCGAGTGAATCTGCGGGACGAAGGCGGCGAGCCCGTCGCCGACCTGGTGGCCCGGCCCGCGGCGTTGCGCGGCACGGAGGTCAGCGCCGCGGAGGTGCCGACGCTGGTGGACGAAGTCCCGGTGCTGGCCGTGCTCGCGAGCCGGGCCGCCGCGGGGAGCGAGACGGTGTTCCGCGAGGTAGGCGAGCTGCGGGTCAAGGAAAGCAACCGGCTCGAGCTCATCGCGGCGAACCTGCGCGCGGTGGGCGTGGAAGCGGAGGCGCGCGGCAACGATCTGTTCGTGTGCGGCACGACGCGACGCCCCAGCGGCCGGGTCGACACGGCGCGCGATCATCGGTTGGCGATGGCGTTCGCGGTACTCGGCACCATCCCCCGCGCGAACGTACGACTCTCAGAACGGGCGTCGGTGGCTATCAGCTACCCGCGATTCTTCGACGACCTAAGGAGCATTCGGGACACGGGACACCCTAAAGGACTCCCTCACGGTCGCGGGACACGGGAAACGTGAGCATCCGGGTGATCGCGATCGACGGCCCGGCCGCCTCAGGAAAGAGCTCGACGGCGTCTCTCGTGGCACGTCGACTGGGATGGGCGCACCTCGACTCGGGAGCGCTGTATCGAGCGATCACGCTGGCGGTGCTCGACAACATCGGGGAACGGGGCGCAGGGAGCGGTTCCCTCTGGTCCGCCCAACAGATCGTAGCGCTCGCCGAAGGCTTACCGGTGCGGCTGGTGTTGGTGGACGACGTGTTCCGCCCTGAGGTGGCGGGCGTGGACGTGGCCCAGGCGATCCGCTCCGAGCGGGTGACCGAACGAGTCTCCGAGATCGCCGCCATTCCCGAAGTGCGCCACTGGGTGAATGTCCAGCAGCGGGAGGCGGTGCAGGGCCACCCGCGGGGGGTGGTGGTGGACGGCCGGGACATCGGAACGGTGGTGTTCCCGGACGCCCCCCTGAAGGTGTTTCTCACGGCGAGCCCGGAGGA
>QHUD01000254.1 GCA_003221085.1 Gemmatimonadota bacterium | reverse complement strand
AGTATCATGCGAGAAATTTCGCAGCAAGGAGGAGACATGGCTCAACGTTTCTCGGCGCTCGCCGCGCTTCTACTGATGGTGCCTGCACGTCAGCAGGCGCAGCAGCCGCTCGCACCCATCGACTGGAAACAAGTGGATGCGGGGCTCGGCAAGTCCGGGGCGCTCCAACCCGACGGGGCCTACAAGGTCGGCATGCCGCGCAGTGACCTCCACGTCACCACCGGCGGTGTGGCGGTGAAGCCCGCGCTGGCGCTGGGCTCGTGGGTCGCGTTCAAGCAAGTCAGCGACAGCGAGGCGATGCTGATGGGCGACCTCGTGCTGCTCGAAAGCGAGGTCGGCCCGGTCCTCGGAAAGCTCCAAGAGGGTGGGATCGAGCAGACCGCGCTGCACAACCACCTGCTGCGCGAGTCGCCGCACGTCATGTATATGCACATCGCAGGGCACGGGACGCCGCCGAGACTGGCGGCGGCAGTGCACGCCGCGCTGGCCCTCACGGGAACTCCGTTTGGCACCTCAGCAGCGACGGCGTTTCCCGCAAGCCTTGGCTTCGACACGGCGCAGGTCGGCCAGATCCTCGGATTTCACGGGAAGGTGAACGGAGGCGTGTACCAGGTGGGCGTGCCGCGGGCGGACATGATCACCGCTGACGGGGTGGACGTGCCGCCGTCCATGGGCATCGCGACGGCGATCAATTTCCAGCCGACGGGTGGTGGCAAAGCGGCGATCACCGGGGATTTCGTCTTGATCGGGAACGAGGTCAACCCCGTGATCCGTGCCCTGCGCGCCAACGGCATCGGCGTTACGGCCCTCCACAGCCATATGCTCACCGACAACCCGCACCTCTTTTTCATGCACTTCTGGGCGAACGATGATGCGCTGAAGCTGGCGCACGGGCTCCGCGCGGCGTTGGACAAGGTGAACGTCAAGAAAGCCGGCTAAACTGAATCGGAGGCATCACATGAAGCACATGACGACGGTCGCGGGTCTGGTCTTGGCGGCAGTCTGTTGGGGGAACACGCTCGCTGCCCAGGAAGAAAAAGAGGAAGGGAGTCCCGCCGCGTTGGCGAAAGCGGTGATGGGCGCTCGGGTGTCCCTCGAGCGCGGTCTGGCGGCGAGCGCCAGTCACGGGCAGCCGATTTCCGCCAAGTTCGAGATGGAGGATGGCAAGCTGCAGCTCTCCGTCTACACGGTGAAGGGCGGCAAGTTCTCCGAAGTGATTGTCGACCACAACACCGGTAAGATCGTCAAAGCCGAGCCGATTGCAGAAGGCGAAGATTACACCGCCGCACGGAGCCAGAGCGCCGCGATGGCGAAAGCGAAGGGGTCCCTTCGGGCAGCAGTGGAGCAGGCCCTGCGAGGGAACGCTGGCTTCCGCGCAGTCAGCGTCACACCGTCGTTGAAGGATGGCCGCGCCGTCGCCGACGTCGCGCTCGCAAAGGGCGAGGAGCTCAAGACGGTTTCGGTGCCGTTGTAACGACTGCCGAGGAATCCGCGCGCCGCCCGAGGCCGCGAGCGGCCGTGGCAGCGGCGACCAGCGCGCCCGCGACCGCGATGAAGAGCCCCGGCCCCAAACGCGGCACGAGCATCGGATTCGCGCGCAGGTGGCGGTACGTGATGAAGAGTTGGACGATCAGCCAGATGCCGAAGCCGGCGAGCGCGCCGCCGAGCAGCGCAACGACCCAGCGGACCCCCGGGGCGGGCCGCAGCCAGCCCCAGACGCCCGCCACAACGCAGACCGCTCCGCCCGCCGCGAGGACGCGACCGTTCCACCCCATCACCCCTCGCAGCGGGTGCAGCCCGGCGTACAGCGTCAGCCAGGGCAGGAAGGCGCCGAGCGCCATCAAGGCGCCGCCGGCGACGGCGGCCAAGGCGAAGCGGCGTTCCTCGCTAGGGAGTCGTCGCGCCCGGGCGCACATCAAAAAACAGATAGACGTTCGTCAGGATCTCCGGGGTGATCTTCGCGCCGGTCGGATCAGCGGCCTGGAGGGCACGTACCGTGGGGAGACTCTTGCCGGCGACGACCTGGTCCCAGGTCGCAGGATCCTTCACGCCAATGACGTGGAGCTCCCACCAGTTGCCCTCGACCTGATCCACGATATGACTGTGGGCCGGGAGCGGGGCGTTTTCCGTGCCCGGGCCGAAGACCCGCGAAAGATCGATCGTCGAGGGATGGTTGATGCAGTGGCCGACCATCGGGCACTGGAGCGTCGACTCGGCGGGCCGGAAGCCGATCGGCGTCATCACAAAGAGGATCGGAATGCTCCCGAGCCGGGGGTCGATGGTCCCATCCGAGCCGGCCTCGCACGCGGTGGTGGCGCCGACCGCGTTTCTGTCCGCGACGGGCGTCCGGCAGAAGAACGGCTTGTGATAAAAGAACTGGACCGTCTGCCCCTGCAGCCAACCTGCCGTGAACCCGAACTCGGCGTCACCGACCTGGTTCTGGGTCTGCTGGAACGCCGGCGCCATGGGCCCCCGGTGGAGCTGGGTGGGCGTGCCGGCGTCGGAGCAGCCGGCGATCAGGGCCGCCAGCG
>QHUD01000131.1 GCA_003221085.1 Gemmatimonadota bacterium | reverse complement strand
GCCGCTCAGCGAGCTCGGCGCTCCGGGCGCGTTTCCGTACACGCGCGGCGTCCATCCGACCATGTATCGCGGCAAGCTCTGGACGATGCGCCAGTACGCCGGGTTCGGGACGGCACAGGAGACCAATGCGCGGTTCCGGCATCTCCTCGCGGCGGGACAGACGGGCTTGTCGGTCGCGTTCGATCTGCCGACCCAAATGGGGTACGACTCGGACCATCCCATGGCTGAGGGTGAGGTAGGTCGCGCCGGTGTGGCGATCGACACGGTCGACGATCTGGCCCTCCTGTTCGACGCCATTCCGCTCGATCGCGTGTCCACCTCCATGACCATCAACGCGACCGCGCCCGTGCTGCTCGCGATGTACGTCGTGGTGGGGGAGGAGCACGGCGTGACCCGCCGCCAGTTGCAGGGCACCATCCAGAACGACATCCTCAAGGAATTCATCGCGCGTGGCACGTACATCTATCCGATCGAGCCGTCGCTCCGGCTCGCGACCGACGTGTGCCGCTTCGTCACCACCGAGGGGATGAGCATCAATCCGATCTCGGTGTCGGGCTATCACCTGCGGGAGGCGGGGGCGACGGCAGCGCAGGAGTTGGGATTCACCTTTGCGAACGGGCTCGAGTACGTGCGGCGTGCGGTGGCGGCGGGGTTGGACGTCAATCAGTTCGCACTACGGCTGTCGTTCTTCTTCGCGGCCTTCACCGATTTGTTCGAAGAGGTCGCCAAGTTCCGCGCGGCGCGGCGGCTGTGGGCCCGTCTCATGAAGGAAAAGTTTCAGGCGAACGACGCTGCCTGCCGGTTGCGGTTCCACACGCAGACGGGGGGGTCGACGCTCACGGCGCAGCAGCCCAAGAACAACGTGGTGCGGGTGGCCATCCAGGCGTTGGCAGCAGTGCTCGGGGGAACGCAGTCTTTGCACACCAATGCCTACGACGAGGCGCTGGCATTGCCGACGGAGCAGAGCGCCACGCTGGCGCTCCGCACGCAGCAGATTCTGGCGCACGAGACCGGGATTCCGGAAACCGTCGATCCGGCGGGTGGCAGCTGGTACGTGGAGGCGTTGACGGATCGAGTGGAGCGGGAGGCGCGGCAGTTGCTCGGGGAAATCGAGCGGGCTGGGGGCGCGGCGCGGGCGGTCGAGCGGGGCCTGTTTCAGGAGGCGATCGCGCGCAGCGCGTACGCGCAGCAGCGCGCGATCGAGTCGGGAGAGCGCGTGGTGGTGGGGGTGAACGACTACGCGGACGATCAGGAGATTCCGTCGCCGCCGGCGCCGGATTACTCGGCCTTGGCCGCGGCGCAGCGACGGCGGGTCGCGGAGCTGCGCGGGAACCGGGACGCGGGAAACGTGAAACGAGCGCTGGGTGGGCTCGAGCGTGCGGCGCACGATCCGGCGGCGCCGCTCATGGAGCCAATGCTCGAGGCCGTGCGGGCTCGTGCGACCGTCGGGGAGATCTCGGACGTACTGCGGGGCGTCTGGGGGGTGTATCGACCAACCTAAGAGTGCGTCGTCGGGCGGCGGCGTGGCCACATGACCCATCCCCAATTCGTCGAGGGGGAGATGCGGGTGTCGCGTGATGGCCAGCGTGCCCGCTGAAGCAATCTAGAACGTGTCCAAGCTGCTCACGTTTCTGGGAGCCAGCCTGGGGGGCTCGCTTGGCTGGTGGCTCGGCGCCGGCGGCGGCATAATGACGGCGTTCGTCGTCAGCATGCTCGGGACCGGTATCGGTATGTACGCCGGGCGCCGCATCGCGGGGCGCCTGCTTGATTGAGAGGGTGCTCTTCGAACCATGTTCCTGATTTCGTCAGCCGTCATCTTCATCGCCGCCGGCGCGCACCCCGCTGCCCGTCCGGGTGTCGCGGATTCCTGTTACCACTATCGGCCTGCGTCGGTTTCTCTCACCGGACGGTTGATTCAGCGTACGCTCCCAGGCCCACCCAATTACCAGAGCATCGCTCGCGGCGATCGTCCCCAGGTGGTGGACCTGCTGATCCTCGACGCCCCGATTTGCACGATCCCTGATTACAAAGACAGCCCCAACACCGATGCGTTTCGGGGTCAGGACACCATCCAGGTACGTCGCGCGGAATCCACGTGGCCTGAGGTCCGCCGCCTGTCGGGCCGGCGCGTGGTCGTGAAAGGCACTCTGGCGGAATGGGCGCTCGGACCGGATCGGACTCCCGTCGTCATCGATCCAACCGAGGTGCGCTCGCTTCCCAAATAGGAGGCTGACATGCGTCGTGGGACTGTCCTCGTTGCGGCGACCCTGGCCGCTGCCGGTTGTGTGTCCGTGCCGACCGCACCACCCGAACTGCAGGCGGTCGCCCTTACCTTCAAGCCCGCACCCGGGATGGCGCGGATCTATGTGTACCGCGCGGGGAGGGCCTTTGGCGGAGCCTCTAAGCTCAGCGTTGCCATCGACAGCCAGATCGTAGGCCGTACCGCCGCGGGTACCTACCTCATGGTCGAGCTCCCACCCGGCCCGCATCGCGTGAGTTCCCCCACGGGCGAGAACGAAAGCTCCGTGTCGCTCGTCGCGCTGGCGGACAGCAACTACTTCGTGAAACTGTGGCCCAAGATGGGATTCTTCAGCGCGCACTCCGGCATGGAGCGCATGGACCCCACCGAGGCGCGGAATGGGATCGCCACTGCGCGCATGGTGCCCAGCACGTGGCCGGGCACGCCGATGCGGGAACAACAATAGAACGCTTGGCGGAGAGCAGGGGTGCGCCGCAGCTGCGCGGATTCGGACCGCTCGGAATCCTCGCGATGCTCGTCGTCACGCTGGTCGGCAACTATCCGGTGGCGCCCCTCGGGGGCGTTCTGGCGCTCCTCTGGGTCCGGTGGTCGCACACGCCGTGGCGCGAGATCGGCTACCTCCGGCCCCCGAGCTGGGCCCGCGACCTGGCCCTCGGCATCGCGTTCGGCATTGCATTCAAGCTCCTGATGAAAGCCATCGTGATGCCGTTGTTCGGTGCCCCTCCGATCAATCAGCCGTACCATTATCTGGCCGGCAACCCGGCCGCGCTCCCCGGAGCCCTGTACCTCGTGATTGCCGGCGGGGGATTCGGAGAAGAGACCGTGTTCCGGGGATTCCTGTTCGAGCGGTTTGGCAAGCTGCTCGGATCCGACGTACGGGCCAAGACATTGACCCTCTTGCTCACGTCCGCATTGTTTGCGCTGGCCCACTATCCTGACCAGGGGCTCCCCGGCGTCGGACAGGCCTCGATCACCGGGCTCATGTTCGGAACGATCTTCGCGGTCACGCGGCGGATCTGGATCCCGATGTTTGCGCATGCCGCGTTCGACCTGACCGCGCTCGGGATCATCTATTGGAATGTCGAGTCCAGCGTGGCCCACCTCATCTTCAAGTAGCTCTACCTCCCTTGGCAACGGTTTCACCAGGTCGCCGCGACACCGGGGCCGATACAGAGATCAGAAATGTCTGGAAAGTGTCAGGCGTGACGGGAGCCCCGCGCCCCGCCAGTGATGCATTGCGCATCATGCGCCTTGCGCCCGCAGCCATAGCCCCCGCAGCTTAAGCCCGCATGAAGACGACATTTCTCGTGATTATCGCCACGGCAGCCTGCGCGAGCGCCGCAGGCCGTCAGGAGACGCTACCACCCGCCGCGAAGGCGGACGGCGGTCGGCCGTCTTACACCTCGGCGGACGTGCACTTCGTGGCCGGGATGATCGGCCACCACGCGCAGGCCATCCAGATGGCCGGGTGGGCGCCCTCGCACGGCGCGAGTCCGGCGATGCGCGTCCTGTGCGAGCGCATCGTGGTCGCTCAAACCGACGAGATCGCGTTCGCGCAGCGCTGGCTGCGCGAGCGCAACGAGGTCGTGCCACCCGCCGACCCACGCGGCCACGTCATGCCGGGGATGGATCACCCGATGCTCATGCCGGGGATGCTGACCCCCGAGCAGATGGCCCAGCTGGACGCCGCGCGCGGCCGGGAGTTCGATCGCCTCTTCCTCACCTTCATGATTCAGCACCACCAAGGCGCGCTCACGATGGTCGCCCAGCTGCTCGCAGCCCCGGGCGCCGCGCAGGACGGCCCGGTCTTCCGGTTCGCCGCCGACGTGAACGCCGACCAGACCACCGAAATCGACCGCATGACGCGCATGCTCGACGACTTCAAACGGAGCGCTCAGTGAAATCCCAAACCTTGTTCGCCATCGCAGCGCTGTCCGTCGCAGCGTGCGCCACGACGAAAGTCAACATGTCCACCATGGCTCCGAGCCCCGACCCACGCGTCGGGCTCCGCGCCGGCTGGATGGACGCTGCCGAAGCCGCCTGGAACATCCACCTGGTCTCGACCACACCGCCCTCTCCGGATTTCATTAACCGGAGCACGCCGTGCGACTTCCAGTTCATCAACTCCGATATGTCGTTCACCGGACCCTATGTCATTCAGGGCAACTTCTCCGGCGTCCAGGTATGGGACATCACCAACCCCAAGGCGCCGCGATTGCACAAGGCCTTCGTCTGCCCCGGGTCGCAGAGCGACGTCTCGGTGTATCGCAAGCTGCTGTTCGTCTCTGGAGAGGCGCTGAACGGGCGTATCGACTGCGGCGTGCAGGGCGTCATGGATACCGTGAGCCACGACCGGCTTCGCGGGATCCGGATTTTCGACATCACCGACATTGCGAATCCCCGCCACATCACCGACGTGCAGACCTGCCGCGGCTCGCACACGCACACCGTCGTCACGTCTCCGAGCGACACCGCCAACGTATACATCTACGTGTCCGGCTCGGCCCCGGTCCGGTCTCCCAACGAGCTCGCGGGATGTTCCGGCGCGCCCCCCGACTCGAATCCCAACTCGGCGCTGTTTCGGATCGAGGTTATCCAGGTGCCGCTGGCGCACCCGGAGCAGGCCCGGATCGTGAACTCGCCGCGCATCTTCCAGGACCTCGTGGCGCCGGCCCACCACGGGGAGGCGCCGGAGGACATTGCCGCTGCGGCGAAAGCCGCCGCGGAGGCGCGGGCCAGCGGCGGGTTCACCGCGACGCGCAACGGTGTGGAAGTTGTCCTGGGGCCGCGGTTCGTCACCTTTCGGCTCGATAGCATCGTCAAGGCGCGCGGGGGGACCGGCACGCCGACGGCGGCGGACACCGCCACACTCCGGGCCAACACGCAGAACATCGTCGATCTGATCGTCAACCCTCCGAGCCGGCGTCCGGGACCGCCTCCCGGACCCACGCAGTGCCACGACATCACCGTCTATCCGGCGATCGGCCTCGCCGGCGGCGCCTGCGGAGGCTACGGCCTGCTGCTCGACATCCGCGACGTCGCCAATCCGAAACGGATCGGCGCCGTGGCCGACTCGAACTTCTCCTTCTGGCACTCGGCCACGTTCAACAACGACGGTACCAAGGTCCTCTTCACCGATGAGTGGGGCGGTGGACTGCAGCCGCGCTGCCGCGTGACGGACAAGCCCGAGTGGGGGGCGGACGCGATCTTCACCATCGCGGGCGCCACGATGACGTTCCAGAGTTACTACAAGCTGCCCGCGCCACAGACCCCCAACGAGAACTGCGTCGCCCACAACGGCACGCTGATCCCGATCCCCGGGCGCGACATCATGGTCCAGGGGTGGTATCAGGGTGGCATCTCGATCTTCGACTGGACCGATCCGGCGCACCCGCGCGAGATCGCCTTCTTCGATCGTGGCCCGATGGACTCGACCAAGCTCGTCGGCGCCGGGTCGTGGTCGGCGTACTGGTACAACGGGTACATCGTGAGCTCCGAAATCGCGCGCGGGCTCGACATCTTCGAGCTCCAGCCCAGCGGGTTCATCTCCCAGAATGAGATCGACGCCGCGAAGCTGGTGCATTTCGAGTACCTGAATGCCCAGGACCAGCCAAAGCTCGTCTGGCCTGCGAGCTTCGTGGTGGCGCGGGCGTACCTGGACCAGCTGGCACGCTCGAACGGGCTCGCGCCGGGGAAGCTGGCCGCCGCACGGAGCTCCCTCGCCCGCGCCGAGAAGCTGTCGGGACCAGCGCGCCACGACGCCCTCGCTCAACTGGCGACGCAGCTGAAGAGTGATTCGCAGGGCGGAGCACCCCAGCTCGTTGTGAACGGACAGGAGCAGGGACGTGCGGCCGATCTGGCGAAGGTGCGAACGCTCGTCACCGCGGTGGCGGATCTGGCAGACGCCGCGCGCTGAAGGGTCCCGGCAGCACGATGAGTGTGCTGGCACCCGCCACCGTCTTCCTCATGCTCCTGTCCGCGCCCGGAGGCTCGGTCAGCGGGCAGGGGCGTGCGTGGATGCTTGGTCCGTTTGAAAAGCCCAATGGGGTGAACCCGGTCATCACGCCGGGTCCCGCGTCTCAGTTCCGTTCTGCCATGAGCGACACGGTTGTTCGGTGGGAGGAGCACGCCACCTTCAATCCGGCGGCGGTGGTGAAGGACGGGAGCGTGTTTGTGCTGTACCGCGCCGAGGACGCGAGTGGTGAGCGCGCGATCGGCGGTCACACCTCGCGTATCGGGCTGGCGCAGAGCCAGGACGGACTTCACTTCACGCGCAACAGCGCGCCCGTGCTCTATCCGGACACAGACGCGCAGCGGCAGTACGAATGGCCCGGCGGAGTGGAGGATCCCCGCATCGTCCAGGCGGAGGACGGTTCCTATGTGCTCACGTACACACAGTGGAACCGGCGCGTCCCTCGCCTCGCCGTCGCGACCTCGCGGGACCTGGTCCGCTGGACCAAGCACGGTCCGGCCTTCGCGAAGGCGTACGGAGGCAAGTACCTGAGCCTGGAATCGAAGTCCGGCGCGATCCTCGCCCGCGTCGAGGCGAATCACGTCATCGCGGCCAAGCTGGGCGGTACCTACTGGATGTACTTCAACGTCCCCGACATTCTCATCGCGACATCGGACGACCTCATTGCCTGGACGCCGCTGGAGGACATGAACGGCAACCTCCTCAAGGTCCTGTCCCCCCGGCCTGGGCATTTCGATTCCTGGCTGGTGGAGGCGGGGCCGCCCGCGCTCCTCACGGAGCACGGCATCGTCGTGCTGTACAATGCGGGAAACAGCGAGACGGACGGCGACTCGAGACTTCCGGCACGGATCTATACGGGCGGGCAGGCGCTGTACGACCTCCGCAATCCCGCCAAGCTGGTGGCCCGCGCGGACGCGCCGTTCATCCAGCCCACCGAGGACTACGAGCGGACGGGACAGTACGCCGCGGGGACCACCTTCGTGGAGGGGCTGGTGCCATTCAACGGACGCTGGTACTTGTATTACGGAACCGCCGACTCCCGGGTGGGCGTGGCGGTGTGGGATCCGAAACGCACAGATCGCGGCGAGGGAGGCCGACCCCGATGACTCTGGTGAAGATCGCTCCACCGCTCGAGCAGGATGTCGACCTCTCCCAGACCTACGATGCGGTGATCGTGGGCTCCGGGGCGGCCGGCGGCATGGCGGCTCACGTCCTGACCACGCACGGCCTGAAGGTGCTGATGCTCGAAGCCGGAAAGAAACTCGACATCAACCGAGAGCTCCGTTCGATGGAGTGGCCGTACGATCACCCCCGGCGCGGCGAGGCCCCGCCGGGATCGCACCACCTCTCGTTCAACGAATACACGATCCGCAAGCCGCCGTACGCCAAGGGGGCGGCGTTCAAGCACGTGTACTCGTACGTCGGAGGATGGTCGGGATCGGACTACGTCAAGAACATCCTGGTCGACGAGAAGGATCACCCCTACACCGGCACCAACTACGCCTGGGTGCGGGCCCGCTGCCTGGGCGGCAAGACGAACATCTGGGGTCGCCTGGCGCTGCGCCTCTCGGACTACGACTTCAAGGCCAAGTCGCACGACGGGTACGGCGAAGACTGGCCCATCTCCTACGCCGACATCGAGCCGTATTACGACAAGGTCGACCTCTACCTCGGCATCTCGGGCGTCAAGGAGAACCTGCCCCACCTGCCGGACAGCCAGTTCCAGCGTCCCTCGAAGCTCAATTTCGGCGAGGTGAAGCTGCGCGAAAGCTTGAAGAAAACGGGGCAAGTCCTGACGCCCTATCGCGCCGGCGTGACCACCGACGGCTTGAAGCACAACCGCTATCGCAGCAAGTGCTACGGGCGGGGCGCCTGCGAGCGGCGGGGCGGGTGCGACATCCACGCGGTGTTCGACTCGCCCACCGGGCTCATCTACCCCGCGATGGACACCGGAAACCTGACCGTCCGGCCCAACTCGATCGCGTATGAGATCCTGGTCGACAAAACCACCGGTCGGGCACGGGGCGTCGCCTTCATCGACAGCATCACGCGTAAGAGCTACGAGGCCAAGGCAAAGGTCGTCGTCGTGGGCGCGTCCACGCTCGAATCCGCCCGCCTGCTGTTGTTGTCGCGCTCTCCGCAGCATCCCAACGGCCTCGGCAACTCGAGCGGGCACGTCGGTCACAACTTCTGCGAGCACGTGATGGGACCGGGCGTCACCGGTCTGATCAAGGAGCTCGTGGGCAAGCCGCACACGCTCGATGACGGTCGACCGGGAGGGTTCTACATCCCTCGCTTCCGGAACCTGAAAGACCGCCAGCCCGGGTTCATCCGAGGC
>QHUD01000130.1 GCA_003221085.1 Gemmatimonadota bacterium | reverse complement strand
CTCGGTGACGTTCAGGTAGCCCTCGTCGATCAGCTTCTGGACGATCTTGTCGAGCAGCTCCCCCACCTGCCGCTCGAGGTCGGCGTCGCGGGCCGCGTCGCCGGTCGATTCGCCGCGCAACAGCTTGAGCATCTCGGGCGTGAGCTGGCCCGAGTCCATGAGCGCCTGGAGGATCGCCTGCCGCAGGGCATCGAGCGAGCGATCGGATTCTTCCTCGCCGAACTCGCCCCAGAACGGATGGGAGTACGCGCCTCCGGCGAAGCCCGACTGGAGGAGGAAGTCGGCGAGCTGATCGAGCAGGGCCTGGAGGTTTACCGTGTCGGCCAGCTCGGGGAGGTAGCGGCTGTACGTCGTGTATTTCATCGGGCTCCCTACCCCAAATATCGGGCGGCGGCGAGCTTTCCCGCAATGGACGGAGCGCTGTCCCACCGCAACTTCCGGCTCTTCCTCTTCGGTCAGGGCATCTCGCTCATCGGGACCTGGATGCAATCGGTCGCGCTGGGGTGGCTGGTGCTCGAGATCACCAACTCGCCCTTCGCCGTGGGCCTGACCCAGGCGCTCCGCTCCCTGGGTGTGCTGCTGTTCACGCTGTACGCGGGCGTCGTGGCGGACCGCGCGGACAAGCGTCGCCTCATCGTGTGGACGCAGGCGTTGCAGATGCTCGAAGCACTGGCGCTGGCCGCCCTGGTGTGGACGGGTAGAGTGACGACGTGGCAGGTGATGGTCCTGGCGGTGTTCTTCGGCGTGGTCAACGCGTTCGACATTCCCGCCCGCCAGGCGTTCATCGCGGAACTCGTGGGGAAAGGAGAGCTCATGACCGCGATCGCGCTGAACTCCTCGATGTTCAACGCCGCGCGGATCGTCGGCCCGGCCGTCGCGGGCGTGCTGATTGGCGCGGCTGGGGTCGGTGTGTGCTTCTTCGTGAACGGCGTGAGCTACCTCGCCGTGATCGCCGGGCTCCTCGCCATGCGGCTGCCGCCGTTCGCGACGCGCCCCATGCCGACCACGGCCTGGGAGGGTGTGCGTCAGGGCGTGGCGTTCATCCGGGGCGACGCGCGGGTGTGGGTGCTCGTGATGCTGGTGGCGGTGTTCAGCGTGCTGGGGTTTCCGTTCATCGTGCTCATGCCGGTAGTGGCGCGGGAGGTTCTGCACACCGACGCGCGCGGCTACGGAGTCCTGATGGCGGCGGTGGGGATCGGGGCCATGCTCGGCGCTCTGGGGCTCGCCGTCAGAGGACCGCGCGTGCGCAAGGGTGCGGCGCTGCTGGGCGGCGGCGCGGCGTTCGGCGTGCTGCTGGCGCTGTTCGCGGACGCGCGCTCTGTCGGTGTGGCCCTGGCGCTGCTGGCCCTGGCCGGCTGCGCGATGATCGTGACCACCGCGCTCGCCAACACCATGCTGCAGACCCTCGTGCCCGACGAGCTGCGGGGCCGGGTGATGGCGTTCTATGCGTTCGTCTTCGTGGGTATGGCGCCGCTCGGCGCGTTCCAGGCGGGCCTCGTCGCGGAGCATAAGGGCGCGCCCTTCGCGATCGCCCTGGGCGGAGCCGGCTGTTTCATCGCCACGGCACTGGCGGCCTGGCAGGTGCCGGCGCTGCGGAGGACCGCCTAGCGCCGCCGCCGTTCCCTCAACCCCAACTCCTCCTGCGCGCTTCGGCCACGACCAGCGCCGCCGCGCCGTCGATGCCCAGCTTCTCGGTGTTCACCACCATGTCGTAGTTCACCGCGTCCTGGCGATGCCGCCCGTAGTAGGTCCTCACGTACTGATCGCGCCGGCGGTCGGTTTCGTCTACGACCTTCGCCCCCTCCGCCGGGTTCACTCCCAGGCGCTCCACCGCGAGCTGCATGCGCCAAGGCTTCCCGGCGACGACGTAGACGTGCATGGCGTCGGGCCGCTGCGCAAGCACCGCTTGAGCGCCCCGGCCCACCAGGACGATCCGGCCGTGCGCCGCCGCCTCGGCGATCACGCGCTCGGTCAGCTGCACGATCGCCGCCTCGTCCGGCTCGACGCGCGGGGCGCCGGCGGTCGCGATGAACATTTCCGGGGACCCGGCCGCGAGCGTGCGCGCCAGGCGCTCCAGCAGTCCTGCAGCCCGCTCCTCCCGCTGGGCGACGGCGTCGGGGGGCAGCCCTGCCCGTCGCGCGACTTCGTCCACGAACTCGTTGTCGATCACGTCCCAGCGGAGCGCCGCCGCCACCAGGCGCGCGACCTCCGAGCCGCCGGAGGCGTACTGCCGAGTGATCGTGATGACCGGCGGCGCCATCTCAGTGCTTCAGGTTCTTGCGCAGCTCGCTGATGTTGAGCAGTGGCAGTCCGCCCTCCGTCGGCACGAAGATGATCAGGTTGTTGGAGCTCTTCAGGTCGTGCAGCACCTCGATCCACTGTTTCGTGAGCGCTTCGGGGGAGAGCGTCTGGTTCAACAGCCGCTGCTGCTCGGTCTGGAGGCGGGCGACTTCGACGCGGTGGCGCTCCGTCTCGATCTGCTGCTCCTGGGCGATCTTGTTGTTGATCGCCTGGACCACCTGGGCGGGCGGCTGCAGGTCGCGCAGGAAAAACGCGGTGACGGTGGCGATCCGGAACTTACCGCCGCCGGCGCGCGGGGTGGTCACGAGCGCCGAGTCGACCAGGGCCTCCATGGTGTTGGCGATCTGCGTGCGCTTGGAGATGTCGTTGATGGAATACTGCACCATGCCGTCGCGCACCCCTTTGCGAATGGCGTTGAGCACCGCGCCGCGGATCTGGTTCTCGTCGCCGATCTCGGTGAAGATCTTGGGCGCCTGCTGCGGGTCGATCTGCCAGCGGATCGACACTTCGACGTGCATGCCCATCTGCTCGCTCGAGAGCGCCTCGATCGCCTCGATTTGCTCGCCGCGCGTGGGCCACTGCTCTTCGCGAGTCGAGTAACGCTCGATCGAGGACCACGGCGCGACGAGGCGGATGCCGGCGAGCAGCGGTCCCGGGTCCACGTAGCCGAACGCGTGACGCACGCCGACTTCGCCCGGGTCGATCACGACCAAGCCCGACCCGGTGGCTAACAGGACCGCGAGAACGCCGACTGCGTAGCCGCCGAAGCGCAACAGGTTGGAGATGGGGCCCGGGCGCTGGGCGCGCACCGTGGCCGCAGCAAGGAGGAGAGAAAACGCGATGACGAGCAGGACGCCGCCGCCGACGAGCTTGCCCATGGACGCTCCGAGAGGGGAGACGCCGGGAAGATACGTCGACCGGCAACCGATCGCTTACTGAAAGAGGTTCGGACCTCCGCTGCCGGTCTTGCCGTACCCGGGCCCCTTCGGCTCGGCGCGCGCGCGCACGTAGCCCAGCTCCTCGTTGCGCGAGATCCGCTTCTCGGCCACTAGCCCCTCGAGCACCAGCTCGCACGCCGCGACCATAGTGCCCGGATCCTTCTTGGCGGCGAGGCCCACCTGGTCCACCAGGTCGAGCAGGCCGGGCACGACGCTGAAGCCCTTGAGGCAGGTCTCGGAGCGCTCGTCCATGGAGATCTTGAGTGCCCCGCCCTCGTCGAACCAGTGGACGATGTCATCCACGTTGGCGCCGCCCACCCGGGCCTCGAACGTCTTGCCGGCGGCGCGTCGGATCAGGTCCTTGGCGATCGATTCGGGACCCTGCAACTCGCCCTCGTACTCGAGCTCGAGCTTGCCCGTGATCGCCGGCAGCGCGGCGTAGATGTCCGAGATGCGAGGGACCACCGTTTTTTCCTTCGTGGTGACGGTGCGACGCTCCGCGTTCGACACCACGTTCTCCAGCACGCTGATCGGGAGGCGCTGCGACACGCCCGAGCGGCGGTCGACCCGTTTGTCCTCGCGCGCCTCGAAGGCCACCCGCTCGATCAGCTCCGCCACGAAGTCGGGCAGCTTGACCGGGCGCCCGGTGCGCTCGAGCCAGGCTTCCTGGTGCGTGATCGCCGCGCCCAGCTCGACCGTGTGGGGGTAGTGGGTGACGATCTCCGACCCAATACGGTCCTTGAGCGGCGTGATGATCTTGCCGCGGGCCGTGTAGTCCTCGGGGTTGGCCGTGAAGACGAGCGCCACGTCCAGGTTCAGGCGGACCGGATACCCTTTCACCTGAACGTCCCCCTCCTGCATGATGTTGAACAGCCCCACCTGGATCTTCCCGGCCAGATCGGGGAGCTCGTTGATGGCGAAAATACCGCGGTTCGCCCGGGGCAAGAGCCCGAAATGCATGGTCAGCTCGTCGGACAAGAGGTGGCCACCCCGCGCCGCCTTGATGGGGTCCACGTCGCCGATGATGTCGGCGATGGTGACGTCGGGGGTCGCGAGCTTCTCCACGAAGCGCGAGTCGCGCGGCAACCAGGCGATCGGCGTCCGGGCGTCCTGCTCGGCCACGAGCTCGCGCCCGAACTTGGAGATCGGCGCGAACGGGTTGTCGTTCACTTCGCTCCCCGCGAGAATCGGAATCTCTTCGTCGAGCAGCGTGACGAGCTGGCGCAGAATACGGCTCTTCGCTTGCCCCCGGAGGCCCAGCAGGATAAAGTTGTGGCGCGACAGGACGGCGTTCACGAGCTGCGGGATGACGGAGTCCTCGTACCCCACGATTCCCGGGAACAACGGCGAGCCGTTCTCGAGCAGACAGATCAGATTCTCGCGCAGCTCGTCCTTCACGGTCCGTTGGACCCGGGCGGGACTCGCCCACTCGGTCTGTTTCAGCTCACCCAGCGTGGTCGGCTTGGTCATAGGGCGATAGTTAACCGGCCCCCTCCCGCGATGTAAAGAGTCGCAGCGCGGCGGTGCCCCACGCGGGAAGATCGATGGTCGCGTGGCCGTCCGACGCGACGGGCAGCCGGTCGCCGTTCATCTCGACGAAGTTGGTGCGACGGGCACCCTGGAACCGGTACGCTCCCGGCCAGACGGCCACGGCACGTCCCGTGCCGGTTACGTCGACGAGCTTCAGCACCGCGCCGGTGCGGTCGTCCGCCGGCTTCACGCCCACGACCGCGACGCCCTGATCCGGGATGAACACGCCGGAGTCCTTGCGGGGGAGCGGGCCCGAGCCGGCGCTCGCGTAGGCGGCGCTCACGTACAGCGGGTCGCACGCGGCCCAGCCGCGTCGCGCTGGCTCGGCCGGGTCGCCGCCCGCCGGGAGCGACGAGATGCGGTACCGGAACGAGACCTCCCCCCCCTGGCGGGCCGCGAAGTTCGTGGGCCAGTAGTTGTTCAGGACGTACGCGAACAAGGTGCCCTCAGGCTCGATCTTCCGGCGCCACAGGCCGCGGAAGATGTCGTTCAGCGTGAAGAGCGGCGTGTCGGGTCCGCTCCAGAGGATGCCGCCCGCCCCGTCGCGCAGCCACACCCAGTGGGCGTGGCAGTACCAGTCCCGGCAGCTGCCGGGTTGCTGATCGCGCTCCACCGTCATCCGCCCGAGCGGCACCTCGACCTCGACCGTGGGCTTCGTGAGCGCGAAGGGGAACGCGACGTACAGCGCTTCCTTCTCGAGCGTGGCGGGCTTCGCGATCCGGTTCGCGACGTCCATCCACGGCAGCTCGTCGTACAGCGTCACGACCGTCGTGACGCTGGTGCAGCCCTCGAGCTTGCGCTCCACCAGGAGCCGGGCGCCGACGCCCGGCAGCCGCTCGCGCCGCGCCGACACGAGCTCGGCCTGGTTGAGCGTGAGGTCGGGCCCGGTGCGCAGCTCGTCGCGCGCCCGGCTGGTCCAGAGAGCGCTGTGCGCGCCGCCCCGCACGTACACGAGCTGGTTCAACCCCGACCAACCGGCCGGCCGGACGCGCTCCACGCCGTCGCCGGTCGTGAGCGAGCGGATCGCGCCGCTCGCCGGATCGAGCACCACGTGGAAGCCGCCGGCCTGCGCTTCGAGCGTCGCGCCATCGTCCCGTGGGGGGTTCGCCGCGCGCTCACTTTCCGCGAGCGCCAGGTAGCCCAGCGCAGGGACGTCCCGCGCCACGGCCAGCGCCGAGCCGTCGGGCAGATCCACCGCCGGCAACTCCCGGCCATCGTGTGTGAGCCGCCGCCCGGCGCCGCTGGGTACGCGCACCACGTCGCTCCGCGCCCAGCTTGCGGCGTTGAACACGACGCGGCCGGCGCCCCCGCCGGCGGTACTGAGGCCGATCCGGAGCAGTGCCGCCGCGACCTGGGCGTCGGCGGCTGCGGCGGCGCCGTCGAGGAAGCGCCGCTTGTACTGCCACCGCGCGACGGTCTCCGCGCCGTCGGGGTCCGATCCGTCGGCCGACCCCCCCCAGGTGTGCTCGCCGAACAGCAGCAGATCACGCCACATCTTCCGACGCGCCGCAGCCCGCTGCTCGATCCGATCGGCCGCGCCGGCGTCGCGTGGCTCAGTCTTCTCGTCCCACAGGGCGAGCAGGTCCGCGGCCCGGGCGACCAGCTGGGCCGCGCGGTAGCGCCCGAGGTCCGCCGCCGTGGACGCGGCGCCGTCCTCGCGATAGCACCCGGTGTCGCCGCGCCGCACGGGCAGTTTCGTGCCCCACCGCCGCTCGACTTCACGGAAGAAGTCCTCCGGGCGCGCGGCGATGAGCCGGGGATACGCGAAGCGTCGGGAAAATTCCTCGACGTTGGCGACCACCAGCTCGTCCAGGAGGCCGTTGTCGCCCGTGGCACCGCTCAGCAGCGCGACGTCAAAGGGATAGCCCGGCGACAGGAATACGGGATGGTTGAGCAGCCAGTCGGACAGCCGCCGGCCCATCTCCGCGGGATCGACGTCGAATCCGAAGCGTGGGCCATCGGCGTACTGGTCGGCGCGCCAGTGCAGCACGCGGCTTCCGTCCGGCCCTTCCCACCAATACAGCTGCGGGTAGGTGGTCCACTCGCGTCCCCCGCTCCCGCCCCCGCCCCCGCTTCCCAGCTGGGCCCGCGCCGCTTCGGCGGGAGAGAGCAGCGGAGCGGCCCGCTCCGGATTGACGCCGCTCGCGAGATAGCGCACACCGCTCGCCGCGAGCAGAGTGGGGAAGGTGAGCGTCTGTCCCGGCACGTCGGTCAGCTGCGCAGCGTGATAGCCCAATCCGTGTTCCCGCGCGTACAGACCCGCGGGCCAGAGGAGGCGCGCGAACGTCTCGTGGTCCAGGATCCCGGTGAGCGGTTGTGCGAACAGCGCCGAGAACCCGACCTTGCCGTCGCGCAGCGCCCGGGTCAGCGCTTCACCCGCGGCGGGGCTGCGGTTCTCGGCATAGGTGATCAGCTGGAGCGCGCACTCCGCGGTCCACCGGAAATCGGGATGCGCCGCCAGCCGGGCCAGCGCCGCATCCAGGTTCTTGCGGTGGACTTCGAGACACTCTTCCAGCCGCTCGGTGAGTCCCACCTCGGTGTGGCTCGAGGCGATCCAGTACAGCGTCCAGCGCCGCGGCGGAGCCAGCCGGACGCGCCGGCCCCCGACGCGTTGTTTGCCCACCTCGACGTCAATGTGGAACTCCGCTCCGGCGGCCCGCGACAGGGGCACCCAGACCTCGCCGGCGAGGCCCGCGCCGGTCGGCAGCAGCCCCGCGGTCCCGACGAGCGTGCCGCGGCGGTCGGTCACCCGGGCGCGCGCCGCCGGGGCGTCGAGGCCCGTCACGGCGACGCGCACCAGGTTGTTGCGCCCGTCGGGCTGCTGGAACAGCGCCGTCGGCGTCGCCTCGATGACAATCGACGGCGGGGCGCGGCGGGTGGGGTGCCGCCGGAGGAGCGGCAGCGTGCCAAGCCAGGTGACGAAACCGCGGCGGTCGGTCATGTCGGGCTAATACACCCGGCCGCGCGCCGCGGCCTTGACTCCGGGGGCCGCGCCGCTAGGTTTTCCCCGGCCGAACCCCGCACCGCTACTCTTTTCTCTAGAGGAGCCCGCATGAAGCGTCTCGCGATGGTCCTCGCCCTCGTGGCGATGGGCGCGTGTCAGAAGGCCGAGCAGCAACAGCAGACTTCCACGCCGCCGGACACGTCCCACATGATGATGGCTGACACGTCGCACAAGATGATGGCTGATACATCGCACAAGATGATGGCCGATACGGCGAAGAAAGCCCCGGCCCCCAAGCCCGCTGCCAAGAAGAAGCGTCGGGCCTAAGCAGGAGCAGGGCAGGACAGACACGATGCCCGGGACTAGTGCCCGGGCTTTTCGTTTTCGAGATACCAACGGACGGTGCGCCCGATGGCCTCCGGGGCCTGAGTCGGCGGCCGCCAACGGAGCTCGGCGCGAATGCGATCGTCGGCGTAGGGATTCTCGCCGGAGACGAAGGACACCGCCGCGCGTGCCAGCCGCCGGGCAGTGAACAGGCCGATCACGAGGCCCGCGAACATCGTCGGAATCGGTATCGGTCGATAGCGCCGACCGAGCGCGGCCGCAAACGCGCCAAAGAACTCGCGCTGCGACAGTACGGGCGGCCCGTCGCTCGTCACGTTGTAGGCGCGCAACCCACCGAGCGGTGCGTCGAGTGCGACGACGGCCGCAGCCGCCACGTTGCCCGCATAGACGCACGAATAACCGGTTCGTGCCGGGCCCGATCTGGGGCACGAACGGGAGCCGGACCGCGCCGATCACGCGCGGTGTGAACAAACGGTCTCGCTCCCCGTAGATCACGTTCGGGCGCAGCGCCACGGCTTCGAGATCCCCTTCGGTCGCACCCTCGCGCACCACGTCCTCGGCCATTCGCTTGCTACGAGCGTAGAAGTCGGGTGCGGCGATCGGCTGGAACGGGAAGTCTTCAGCCCGCCGCTCGGGGGTCGACGGGTAG
>QHUD01000246.1 GCA_003221085.1 Gemmatimonadota bacterium | reverse complement strand
GCTTCGTGCCGAGGACGAATTCGAGCTCGCGGAACTGGAACGACTGGAACCCGCTCCCGGACTCGAGCCGGTCACGGAACGACAGGAACTCGAGCGGCGTCATCGTCTCGAGGACGTCGATCTGCGCGACCATCACCTTCAGCACGGTGAGGACGCGCTTCAAGGTGTGCAACGCGCGCGGGGTGGCGTTGTCGCGCAGCGACTTTTCGAGATAGGTGAGCTCGTGAAGCATTTCCTTGAACCACAGCTCGTACACCTGATGGATGACGATGAACAGCATCTCGTCGTGCTCGGGGCCGGCGGAGCGCGGCTGCTGCAGAGCCAGGAGCTCGTCGAGCCTCAAATAGCTGGCATAACTCAGGGCCATCGGGCGACCCTCACGTGAACCGCGGCTTGTAGGTGTCGAGCGTCGAATACGGCGGCGGCCAGGGCAGCGCGTAGCCCATCTCGTGAGCAGCGTGGCGGGTCCAGTAGGGATCCCACAGATGCGCGCGCGCCAGGACGCAAAGATCGGCACGCCCCGCCGCCAGAATCGTGTTCACGTCGGTGTACGACGAAATGTTGCCCACTGCCATCGTGGGGATCCCCACTTCATGGCGCACGCGGTCGGCGAACGGTGTCTGAAACTGGCGCCCGTAGACCGGTTTCGCATCGGGCACCGTCTGGCCCGCCGACACGTCCACGATGTCGCAGCCGTGCGTCTTGAGGAGCTTGGCCATCTCGACCGCGTCGGCGGGTTCCGTGCCGCCGGGCGCCCAATCCACGGCCGAGATGCGCACCGAGATCGGCTTGTGCTCCGGCCACACCCCGCGCACCGCGTCGAACACGTCCAGGGGAAACCGCATCCGGTTTCCGAGCGGTCCGCCGTACTCGTCTCGACGCTGGTTCGTGAGCGGCGAGATGAAGCTCGCGAGGAGATAGCCGTGCGCGAAATGGATCTCGAGGATGTCGAAGCCCGCCTGGTTCGCCATGCGCACCGCCCGCACGAAGTCAGCGCGCACGGCGGCCATGTCCCCCCGGTCCATGGCGCGGGGGACTTGGCTGTGGGGAAAGTAGGGGATGGGGGAGGCGGCGATGATCTCCCAGTTGCCCTCCGGGAGCGGCTCGTCCATCCCCTCCCACGCGAGCCGGGTCGAGCCCTTGCGGCCCGCATGGCCGAGCTGCAGTCCGATCTTCGCCTGGCTGTGGGCGTGGACGAAGTCCACGATCCGCGTCCACGCCGGCACGTGCTCCGACTTATACATACCGGTGCACCCGGGCGAAATCCGGCCCTCTCGAGAAACGTCGGTCATCTCTGTGAAGACGAGGCCTGCGCCACCCATGGCACGCGCCCCGATGTGGACCAGGTGCCAATCATTGGGGGTGCCGTCCACGGCGCGGTACTGGCACATCGGGGACACGACCACGCGGTTCACCAATAGCAGGTCCCGCAACCGAAACGGCGTGAACAGGGGCGGCGGAGCTGGACTGGTGGCGACGTCTACGCCGCTCTGCTCGGCGGTCCGCGCGGCGAACCAGCGGTCCACTTCGCCTACGAACCTGGGATCGCGGAGCTTCAGGTTGTCGTGGGTGATCCGCAGGCTCCGGGTGAGCAGGTTGAAGGCGAACTGGATCGGCGCGAGCTCCAGGTAGCGCTCGGTGTCTTCGAACCACTGCAGGCTCACCTGGGCCGCGCGCTGCAGGCTCTCGACCGCCGGTCGCCGCTCGGCCTCGTACGCATCGAGCGCGGCGGGCACGTTCCCTCCGTGCGCGCGGTCGAGCGCGCGCGCCAGGGCGACGGCGTCCTCCATGGCGAGCTTCGTGCCCGATCCCACGGAGAAGTGAGCGGTGTGCGCGGCGTCGCCCAGCAGCACGACCTTCTCGTGATGCCACCGCTCGTTCCGCAGCGTGCCGAAGTTGCGCCACAGGGAGCGGTTCTTGAGGAGCCGATGCCCCTGCAGCTCCGCTTCGAACAACGCTTCGCAGAATGCGAGCGTCGCGTCCTCGTCGGCGCGGTCCATCCCCGCCGCGTGCCAGGTCGCTTCCGTGGCTTCGACGATGAACGTCGAGCAGCCCCGTTCGTACTGGTAGGCGTGGACCCGCCACAGGCCGTGGCGATCGCGCTTGAAGTAGAACGTGAACGCGGGGAA
>QHUD01000245.1 GCA_003221085.1 Gemmatimonadota bacterium | reverse complement strand
AAATCGCTCGCCGAGATCGGCCGAGAGGCGAAGGAGCTGGCCGAGCGGGCCCGCAACCGCCGGCTGCAGCCGAACGAGTACACCGGGGCGACGTTCTCCGTCTCGAACCTGGGGATGTTCGACATCGACCAGTTCACCGCGGTGATCAATCCACCGGAGGCCGGGATCATCGCCGTCGGCTCGATCGTTCAGAAGCCCGTGGTCGTGGACGGTCAACTCTCGGCGCGGCGCCGCATGCGGATCACGATGAGCTGCGACCACCGGGTGATCGACGGCGCGACGGGGGCGGCGTTCCTGAGAACGCTCAAGGAGATGCTGGAAAACCCGCTGGCGATGATGCTATGAAATGCGGAGTGCGGAGTGCGGAGTGCGGAATGTCAGTGCCGAGTTCGAACCGCGAGCTCGCGCTTCGACGCCACCCCATCGACTCCGCATTCCGCATTCCGCACTCCGCACTGGGGGGAGGGGTCTTTGCCGAACGCATTTGATGTCATCATCCTGGGCGGCGGGCCTGCCGGCTACGTCGCCGCGATCCGCTCCGCCCAGCTCGGCATGAGCACCGCCGTGATCGAGAAGGAGAAGCTCGGCGGGGTGTGCGTCAACATCGGCTGCATTCCCACCAAGGCGCTGCTGCACTCGGCCTACATCGCGAGCCTGCTGCGTGACGCCAAGGAGTTCGGGGTCGAGGCCGGGGCCGTGAAGACCGACTACGGCGTCGCGATGCAGCGCTCCCGCAAAGTGAGCGACCAGAACTCGAAGGGCGTCGAGTTCCTGATGAAGAAGAACAAAGTCACGGTCGTGAAAGGCGTCGGCGTGCTTCAGCCCGGCCGCAAGGTGAAGGTCGGCAACGACGTGTACGAGGCGAAGAAGGCGGTGCTGATCGCGACGGGGTCGCGCGTCAAGGGCCTGCCGCAAATCGGGCTGGAGATCAACAAGACCACCGTGATCTCGTCCGATGAGGCGCTGTTCCTCGAGAAAGCTCCGGCGTCGATGGCGATTATCGGCGCCGGCGCCGTGGGGATGGAGTTCGCCAACATCTTCCACGCCTTCGGCACCAAGATGACCCTGATCGAAGCGCTCCCCCGCATCCTGCCGCTCGAGGACGCCGAGGCCTCGGACGCCCTCGCGAAGAGCTACAAGAAGCGTGGCATCGAGGTGATCCCCGGGGCGAAGGTGAAGAAGGGAACCGCGGGAAAGGACAAGGTGACCCTCGAGGTGGAAGCGAACGGCGCGGCGCAGAAGATCGAGGTCGCGACCGTGCTGATGGCCGCGGGCCGCGCGGTGAATACGGAGAACATCGGCCTGGCGGAATGCGGTGTGCAGGTGACCGACCGCGGGTTCATCAAGGTCGATCAGCGCCTGCAAACCACCGCGCCGGGCTATTACGCCATCGGCGACGTGGCCGGGCCCCCGATGCTCGCCCACAAGGGAATGCGGGAGGGCGTGACCGTCACCGAGATCATCGCGGGCCAGAAGCCCCACGCGATCAGGTACGATAACGTGCCCAGCGTGACGTACTGCCACCCCGAAGTGGCCAGCATCGGGCTCACCGAGGACCAATGTAAGGAACGCAAACTCGACTACGTGGCGGGGCGGTTCCCCTTCTCGGCGAACGGCCGGGCGCGTGGCACGGGCGAGACCGAGGGGTTCGTCAAGATCCTGCGCGAGAAGAAGTACGGCGAGATCCTGGGCGCTCACATCGTGGGCGGGCACGCGTCCGAGATCATCCACGAGCTGGCGGTGGCGCGGGAGAACGAATACACCGTGGAAGAGGTCGAGCTGGCGATCCATGCCCACCCGACCATGTCCGAGGCGGTGGCCCAGGCCGCGCTCGATTCGCTCGGTCGGGTGGTGGACATGTGACCGAGGTCCGACGAGACCCGCTCGCCATCGGGCTCGGCGCGCTCGCCTGCGGGGCGGGGCTCGGGGGGGCGACGATCACGCTCGCGCAGCTTGTCGTGAAGCTGCTGCAGGGCCGGCTGGACCCCGACCACTACCGTGAGGCCGCAGGCGACCCGTTGCTCGCCGGGTTGCTCGCGGGCATCGCCGTCGCCGGAACGTTCGGCTGGCGCCGCAGCCGTCCGTTGGAGAACCTATGGCAGAACGGCGTGATCGGCGTGCTCGCCGCCGTGGGCGCGCTGCTGGTGGGATTCCTCGCCGCCGTGGCGGACCGGTTGCTCGGGTTCCCCGGGCTGATCGCCTGGGGTGTGCTGAGCACCGTGGTCGGCATGGCCGCGAGCCGCTGGGCGATCGCGGGCGCGACGGCGGACGTGGACGACGGTCCGGTAATTGGGAACGGGTCGTGACCATGCGTGTGCTGGAGGTCGTGCAAGCCGGCGTCGTGCC
>QHUD01000129.1 GCA_003221085.1 Gemmatimonadota bacterium | reverse complement strand
GCTCCGTAGGCGAGCGCCTGGGCGAGCTTCCCGAGCGCCACCTGTCCCTTCGGCACCAGGACCAGGGCCGGCAGCCCGGCGAGCGCGGCATACGCGGCGAGCGCCGCAGCCGTGTTGCCGGTGGAGGCGCACGCCACCGCGCGCGCTCGGACGCGCCGCGCCTGCGTCACGCCGACGGTCATCCCGCGGTCCTTGAATGACCCCGTGGGGTTCTGGCCTTCGTGCTTGAGCAGGAGCTCGGGCACGCCGACCCAGCGCGCGACTGGTGCGCTCGCCAGGAGCGGCGTGTTTCCCTCGGGATAGGAGAGGATGTGCTCGCCCGCTGTGGGGAGGACCGCCTCGGCGTAGCGCCACACACCCGAAGCGAGCACGCCGCGCCGCACGCCCCAACGCGCGTCGAACGTGGCCCGGAGCGCGTTCCCGCCCTGGGCCGGAGGCTCATGACGCAGCTCCAGCAGCCCGCGGCAGCGCGGGCACCGCGCGTGGGGATCGGTCTCGGGGATTTCGCTGCCGCAGCTCGCGCACACCTGCCACGTGAGAGAGTGGGGGGCGCTCATGCGCCGGCGAGCTTCAACACATCGTTCAGGATGCCGCCCGCGGTCACCGCCGGCCCGGCGCCGGGGCCCGTGATCACCAGCGGGTTCTTCTTGTAGCGCATGGTCGTGAAGATAAACTGGTTGTCGGTCCCATTGAGCGAGGCCATCGGACTCGACGCTTTGACCACGACGAGGCCGACGCGGATGCGACGTCGCGTCACGATCGCGCGGTAGCGCAGCACGCCGCCGCGCGCCCGCGCCGCCGCGACGCGCTTCGCCCACGCTGCGTCGAACTGCTTCAGCGACGCGAGGAACCGGTCGAGCCGGAGCCGCTCCGCGCCGTCCGGCACCAGGGACTCGACCGCGATGTCGTCGAGCTCGCCGGAAAAGCCGAGCAGCCGCCCGAGGATCAGGGCCTTGCGCGCCACATCCATGCCGGACAGATCCTCGCGGGGATCGGGCTCGGGATATCCCTTCGCGATCGCTCCCTCCAGCGCCTCCGAGAACGCGGCGCCCCGGCCCAGCTCTCCGAACAGATAGCCGAGCGTGCCCGACGGGCATCCCTCGATCTTCGAGACCCGATCCCCGGATTCCACGAGCTTCTGGTAGGTATCGATGATCGGCAGGCCGGCGCCCACCGTGGCCTCGAGCAGGAGGCGGCGGCCGCGCGCCTGGGCGGCGGCTTTCAGCGCGTCGTACTGTCGCTTGTCGGTCGTGACCGGGCGTTTGTTGGCGAGCACCACGTGCATCCCCGCGCCGAGCGCGGTCGTGAGCGTGTCGGTCGTCTCGTCCGCCGTCACGTCCACCAGGATCGGGTTGGCGAGCGCATGGCGGGCCACGAACGCGACGGCGTCGGCAGTGCTCGCCCGGCGTCCTCCCGCGGCTTTCCCGAGCGGCGTGCCCTTGGCCTTCGCCGCCCCCAACGCGGCGAGTCGCCGCGGGGAGAAGCCGTTCGCGTCGAACACCAGCCCGCTCGAGTCGATCAGTCCAACGATGCGGAGCGTGAGCCCCTCCTGTTTCACCTTCGCGATCATGGGGGCGAGCGCCCGCCCGATCTGCCCGAAGCCCAACAGCACGACGTCGCTGCGCTCGGGGTGTGCCACCGCGCCGCCGCCGATTTTGGAGAGCTGAAACGCCGCGTGCACGACGCGCTGAGCACGCGGCGCTTCCTTGCCGTCCACGACGAGCGACAGGTTCAACTCCGACGACCCCTGGGCCGTCGCCATGATGTTGATCCCGGCCTCGGCCAGGGCGGAGAAGACGCGGGCGGCGACCCCCGGCGTCTCCGCCATGCCGAGCCCCACCACCACGAGGGTCGCGAGGCCGGTGCGCGCTTCGACGCCGTCGATCTCCTGCCGCGCGATTTCCCGCTGGAACGTCTGCTCCAGGCTGCGGCGCGCGCGCTGGGCGCTCTCCTCCGGTACACTGAAACAGATCGAGTGCTCGGACGAGGCCTGCGTGATGAGCGATACGGAGATCCCTTCGTGGTGCACCGCCGCGAAGGTGCGGGCCGCGATGCCGGGGACGCCCAGCATCCCGCTCCCGGTGACCGTGAGCAGCGCCTGCCGCGGAATGGCCGAGAGCGCTTTCACGGGATACTGCTCCAGCGTGCGGCGCCGCGAGATCTCGGTGCCGAGGGACGCCGGGTCGGCGAACGGGCGGATGCGGATCGCCACGTTCTGCTTGAGCACCGGGACGAGGGCCCGCGGATGGAGCACCTTGGCGCCGTAGTAGGCGAGCTCCGCCGCCTCGCGCAGATGCACCTGCGGCACCACGCGCGCGTCCGGCACGATCCGGGGGTCCGCCGTGAGCAGGCCCGGCACGTCCTTCCAGAGCGATACCTCCCGGGCCCCCAACACGCGCGCGAGCAGGGTGGCGGTCAGGTCCGAGCCGCCGCGCCCCAGCGTGGTGACCTGGCCGTCGGGCGCGGCACCGAGAAAACCGGGCACCACGGGGACTGCGCCGCGTGCCAGTACCGGTCCGAGCGCGCGGCGCGCGCTCCGCACGGTCCCGCCCAGCTCGGGGGAGGCGTTCCCGAAGGTGCCGTCGGTCTGCACGACCTCCGTCGCGTCGACGTAGGTGGCGGGACAGTCCTCCGCTTCGAGCGCCGCGGCGAACAGCTGCGCCGACAGCCGCTCGCCTCGGGCGACCAGATAGTCGATGGTGCGGGGCGTGATGTCGCGCAGGACCCCGAGCCCGCCGGCGAGCTGCTCGAGCTCGGCGAACGCCGCGTCGATGACGCCGACGAGCTCGTCGAGCCGAGCGCCCCGGCGGACGAGGGCGCGGGCGGCGTCGGTATGCCGGGCTCGGAGCGCCCTGGCGGCCGTGCGGACCTGCGCAGCGTCGCCGCGCGACGCGCGGGCGGCGCAGTCGAGCAGGGCGTCAGTCACGCCGCTCATCGCCGATACGACCACGACCTGCGGGGCAGGGCGGTGTGCGAGCACGATCTTCGCGGCGTGCGTTATCCCCGCGGCGTTGGCGAGCGACGCGCCGCCGAACTTGTGGATGTGCGGGGGGGAGCGGGACGCCCGAGCCACGGTGTCAGTCTGTCTCGAAGCCGCCCGCGGGGCGGGTGGCGTGAAAGGCCTGGGCGGCGATGCCGCGGGCTCCCCAGGCGCGCACCATCGCGTCGCCCACGGCGCGCACGTCGCTAGAGACAACCACGGCGACGATCGTGGGCCCCGAGCCGGAGAGCGTCGCGCCGTAGGCGCCCGCCCCCCGCGCGGCCGTGGTCACCTCGTCGTATCCAGGCACGAGCGAGCGTCGGAACGGAACGTGGAGCACGTCGTCCAGCCCGGCGGCGAGGAGCCGCGGGTCGGCGTGCGCCAGCCCGTGCACCAGAGCGGCGCTCTTCGCCGCCGCCCGCACGGCGTCGGCGTGTGGCAGGGTCGCCGGGAGCGCGGCGCGCGCGCGCTTCGTCTCCACCGTGAAGTCCGGGACGGCGAACACCAACGCGAGCGATTCGTGAAACGGGAGCGGCGTCACGATCAAACCGTCGGGTCCGCCCAGGACGAGGGTCGCGCCGCCGAACACCGCCGGCGCGACATTGTCGGGATGGCCTTCGAGCTCGCTGCAGAGCTCGGCCAGCGCGGCCGGATCGAGCGTCAGCTCGAGGAGCGCCGCCGCGGCGGCGGCACCGGCGACGGTCGCGGCCGCCGAGGACCCGAGCCCTCGTGCGACGGGGATGTCGGAGTCGGCGGCCAGCGCGAGGCCGGCGGGCACCTCCCGTCCCGCCCGCCGACAGGCCGCGGCGAACCCGCGATACAGCAGGTCTGCCTCCGGCTCCGTTTGAAGCGCACGCAGTGTCCCGCTGCGCTCGATGGCCACCGGCGCGACCGGCCTTCCGGCTGCGCCGTGCCTGGCCCGGGCGGTCACGCGGAGCCAGCGCCCGACGGCCACTCCCACGCAGTCGAACCCGGCGCCCAGATTGGACGTCGAGCCGGCTACCCGCACGGTCACGCTCGCTCGCATCGCTGATCCTGCATCCTTCCGGAAACAGAAAAGCCCGCGCAATGCTACGCCGCGGGCGGTCGCTTTTTAGCACGTTCTTTAACGTGGCGGCAATACGCGGCAACTCACCACGACCACTTCGGTTGTATGTATGTTCAATACTCGCCGTGGGCGTCGGGTGCGTCAAGGAGCAGCGATGCGGAAGATTCGGGTCGGCATTCTCGGGGCGACGGGCACGGTCGGGCAGCGCTTCCTGGACCTGCTCGAGCGGCACCCCCAGTTTACCGTCACCGCGCTGGCGGCTTCCGACCGGTCACAGGGCAAGCCCTACGCCGCGGCATGCACCTGGCGACTCCCGGGCGCCGTGCCGGACGCGGTGCGCGACCTCGTCGTCCAGGCGCCCGAGCCGCCGCTCGATTGCGACGTTGTGTTTTCGAGCCTTCCCTCCGACGTCGCGGGGCCGGTCGAGACGCGGTTCGCACGCGCGGGGTATCGGGTGGTGACCAATTCGTCTCCGCACCGCATGGACGACGCGGTGCCGCTGCTCATTCCGGAGGTGAACCCCGATCAACTGGCCCTGCTCGACGCCTGCAAACAGACAGGTGGCGGGTTCATCGTCGCGAACCCCAACTGCTCGACAGTGATGATTGCGCTCGCGTTGGCGCCGCTCGCCGCCCGGTTCGGCGTCGAAGCGGTGGCCGTCACGACGCTCCAGGCCATCTCGGGCGCGGGATACCCCGGGGTGGCGTCGCTCGACATCACCGACAACGTGATCCCGTTCATTGCCGAGGAAGAGGAGAAGATCGAGCGCGAGACTCGAAAGATCCTGGGCTCCCTGGAGGCCGGTCGCGTCGCGCCCGCGACATTCGATGTGAGCGCGCAGTGCCACCGGGTGAACGTCGTCGACGGGCACCTGGCGGCGGTCCGGGTGAAGCTTGGCACGCCAGCGGAGCCGGCCGAGCTGCGCGAGGCCTTCGCCTCCTTCACCGCGCTGCCCCAGGAGCTCCGCCTCCCCAGCGCCCCGGAGCGGCCCATTCTCGTGCGCGACGAGCCCGATCGCCCGCAACCGCGCCTCGACCGCGACGCGGGCGGGGGTATGAGCATCAGCGTGGGCCGGATCGCCCGGGACGCGGTGCTGGGGCACCGCTTCATCGCGCTGAGCCACAACACGATCCGCGGCGCCGCCGGGGCGGCGATTCTCAACGCCGAGCTGCTGCTGGCGAAGGGCTTGCTGGATTCCTAGCGGGTGGGCGGGCGGAGCGTGCGCCCCGTCACACACGCGCGACTCCTGCGACCGTGACCTCCTGCTCCGTTCTGCGGTCTTTACTCTGCCCGAAGCGCTGCCCCGGACGCCCTTAACGCTTGCAGCGGGCCCCTCGTCTAACCGGCGTCCCTGGAACAGCGCCCTGCACTCGAACCCGTCGGAGGAATTGTCGCATGCGTCGCACGTCTCGGAAAGTCTGGCGCCTCGCCGCCGGCACCATCACCGTCGCGCTGTTCGCCGCGTGTTCCACCTCGCCCGTCATGTCTCCCCAGAATTCGGTTCTCACGCAACCCCAGGCCAATGCCGTGGCCGAGGTTGTTGCGACCGATGCGGCCTCGCTCGTAGGCGGGGCGACGCTCGACGCCGCGACCGGCATGCCGTTCGCCGTGGCCCCAATGCCGGGGGAGCCGGCCATGGTCCCCTCGTCCGCGAGCTGCACACCCACGCGCAGCCCGTCCCCGCCGGCCAACTCCGACGGCGACCCGGTGCCCGATTCGGTGCGCATCGCCTTCACCGGTTGCACGTTTAGCGGTGACGGGCACACCGCGACGTTGAGCGGCTCGATCGACATCGTCGATCCGACCCCGACGACGACCGACCGGGCGTTCCGGACGCGCTCGAACGCCTTCACGCGGACGGTCACCTCGACGACCGGGACGACCCGCTCCGTGGTCGAAAACGGCGTCCGGTCGGTGGTGGGCACCCCGGACCAGGTCCAGCTCACGGACACGATGCAGACCGACTACACCTACGCCACGGGCGCGACCGCGTCGCACGTCCGCAAGTGGCTGGCGACGTTCGTGGCGGACCAACCCGGCTCCATCCAGATGGGCTCGCCCCTCCCCAGCGGGAAATGGAGCATCTCGGGGTCGTCCACGTGGACGTCCGGCACCAACACCTACTCGCTCTCCGTGTCGACGAGCGACCCGTTACACTACAACGCGAGCTGCACCGTCGAGCCTCGGTTCGATTCGGGGAAGCTGACGGCCGTCGTCACCAAGGGCACCGCCTCGACCACCGTCACGATTCAGTTCACGGCGTGCGGCCAGTACACGGTCACCCGGTCGTAGTCCACCGGGGCCGTCCCGGCCCCGCCTTTGCTTGACCCCCGAGGCCCGATCCGCTGCCGGATCGGGCCTCTGTGCGTATAATGGAAGCCTCTGATCCACGCCCACGTCGTCCTCAACCCCGCTGCCGGCCGCGGCGCGGCGGCCCGCGCACTCGATCCCATCGCGCGCGAGTTCCACCGCCAGGGCTGGTCGGTGGAGGTGGAGCGCACCGACGGGCCGGGCCACGGGGCGGAGCTGGCGGGGCGGGCGGTGCTGGCGGGGGCGCAGCGCATCGTGGCCGTGGGGGGCGATGGCACGGTGCACGACGTCGCGAACGGTCTGCTGCGTCACCCGGGGGGCGGGGACGTGATGCTCGGGGTCGTGCCGATGGGCAGCGGGAACGACTTCGCGAAACTCGCGGGCCTCGACCGGCAGAGCCCGGTGCGCGCCGTGCAGCGGCTCGTCACCGCCCGGACCGCGAGGTTCGACGTCGGCCTGGTCTGTGACGAGTACTTCGTGAACAGCGTGGGGTTCGGCTTCGGACCGGAGGTCGTGCGCGTCCGCAACACCATGCCGGAGCTCACGGGGTTCGCGTCGTATTTCGTGCCGGTGCTCCGCGCGTTCGCCCGCTTTCGCCCCCCTCGCTTCGAGATCCGCTCGCGCGGATTCGCCGAGACGGGGTACATGATGATGCTGGAGGTATGCAATGGCACGACGGCCGGTGGAAGTTATCGGGTTGCCCCCGATGCCCTGCCAGGAGACGGTCGCCTGGACGTATGTCTCGTACGGCGCGTCTCGCTGCTCCGGTTCATGTTGGCAGTGCCGCGGGTGATGCGCGGGACGCACGCCAAAATGCGGGAGGTCGCCCTGTTTCAGACGAGGGAGGTGTCCATCAAGGCGCTCGACGGGCCGCTCCTCCTGCATGTGGACGGCGAGCTGCGCCATCCGGAAGCACGCCAGTGTACCGTGCGCGTGCAAGCGGGGAGACTGAATGTGATGGTGGCGCAATGAACCGGTCGGACGGGCGGACCGGCGGACGGGCGGGTAGATGGAGCGCGGTCTTCGCCGCCCTTCTGTCCGCCAGTCCGGCCGTCCACCTGTCCGCCCAGGTGCCGGACACGACGTCGGCCCCGCCCCCGCTCGTCACCACCGGCGCGGTCGTCGTGGCTATCGACACCGTGCACCGCGTCCGGCCGATGGGAGCGTTCCTGCGGTCGCTGCTCGTGCCGGGGTGGGGGCAGGCGGTAACGGGCCGCCGCGTCAGCGGTATGCTGTTCGCGGCGTGGGAAGGCGTCTCCGCGATGATGACGCTCAAGGCGAAGTCCGAGCTGCGCTATCTCCAGGAAACGGGCTCGTCGCTCGCTGTCGCGAAGCGGCAGGAAGTCCAGGACTGGACCGTGCTGTGGGTCTTCAATCATCTCTTCTCCGGAGCCGAGGCCTTCGTCTCGGCGCATCTCCAGGATTTTCCCAAGGACTTGAAGATTCGGGCGTTCCCGGGCGGCGTGGGGATCAGCCTGCCGGTGCCCCATCCGTGAATCCGGCCCCGCTCGGCGTGTTCGATTCCGGCATCGGCGGGCTCACCGTCGCTCGGGCGGTGTTCGAGCGCCTGCCGCAGGAGTCCGTGATCTATTTCGGCGACACGGCGCGCGTCCCCTACGGTCCCAAGTCGCCCGACACGGTGCGCCGGTACTCGGGTGAGATTCTCGCCTACCTGCTCCAGCGCGGCGTCAAGGCGCTGGTCGTCGCGTGCAACACGATCAGCGCTCAGGCGCTCGACTTCTTGAGGGAGCGCTCGCCCGTTCCGCTGGTGGGCGTGATCGAGCCGGGCGCGCGCGCTGCGGTGCAGGGCACGAGATCGGGCAAGATCGGTGTGATCGGGACGGCGGGGACGATCGCGAGCGGCGCCTATGAGCGCGCCATCAAGCAGCTCCGGCCCGACGCCGCGGTGTGCGTGCAGGCCTGCCCGTTGTTCGTGCCGCTGGTCGAGGAGGGATGGTTCGACCACGCCGCGACCGAGCTGATCGCACGGGAATATCTCGCGCCGCTCGAGCGCGCCGGGGTGGACGTGCTCGTGCTGGGCTGCACCCACTACCCGCTCCTGAAGCCCCTGCTCGCCCGAGTGCTGGGCCCGGCGGTGACGCTCGTGGACTCGGCCGAGGAGACCGCGAAGGTGGTGGCCGAGGACCTGACGCGACAGGGGCTCGGGGCTCCTCCGGCCAATCGCCCAACGCACCGCTTCGTCGTGTCGGACGACGAGCCGCACTTTCGGAAAGTGGGGGCGAGGTTCTTGGGGGAGAAACTACAGCACGTCGAAGTCGTTCCGCTCGGATGACTGCATTTTCGTGCTACGTCTTTGTGCTACGTCTTCATGTGTCGTCTCAGTGAAACGTCTTTAGTTCTACGCTGTCTTTGGTTACAACCGCATACCGGCCCCCATCGAGGAAGGCCCCCGGATTCAGATATCCGGCCGGCGCGCGAGCAGCTGCTCGGCGTACTGCGCCTGCGCCCGCTCGGCGCGGTCGAGTACGGCCCGGTCGCGGGTGTTGTCCGCGAGCTTGCGGGACAGCTGATGCGCGATCCAGGAGCCCACGTCGGGATGGAGCATCCGGAACGCCCGGATCGTCACCCGGTGACGCGTGACGTGGTGCATGAGCCGCGCGCTCCAGTGCTGCTCGGTCAGCCCGTCGCCGTGCGCCACGAAGGCACGGCGTCCCGCCACGTCGAGCTCGGCTTCCCCGGGATGGAACGCGACGCCCAGGTCGTGGCCGAGAAAATCGCCGCCCCAGCGATCGTGATTGCCGCCCACGAACGTGATGGCGAAGCCGCGCGTACGCAGCGCGTGCAGCTTCGCGACCGTGCCGAAGTGACGGCGCGGGATCACCGAGCCGTACTCGAACCAGAAGTCGAACAGGTCGCCGTTAATGAGGAGTGCGTCCCCCAGATCCGGCACCGCGTCGAGGAAGCGGTGAAACGTGGCTGCGACCGCGGGCGGGACCTGGCCGAGATGCGCGTCGGCGACGACCACCACACGGGAGGCTGGGACGGGCACGGCCCCCAAGCTAGGAATCATGGGGAAGGGCCGCAAGCGCCTGTCGTATTTGACTTTTCGCGACGCGCGGCGGATTTTGCCCCGGCGTGATCAGCTCGATAACCCTGCGCGTCAACTATTCCGAAACCGACCAAATGGGCGTGGTCTACCACGCCAACTATTTGATCTGGTTCGACCGGGCGCGGACCGAGCTGATGCGCGAGACGGGCCTGACATACAAAGAGCTCGAGCAGCAGGGCGTCTATCTCGCCGTCTCCGAAGTGCGCGTCCGCTACCGGGCCGCTGCCCGCTATGACGACCTGGTGCAGGTGCGATGCTGGGTGCGCGAGCTTGCGTCCCGACGTGTAACGTTTGGGTACGCGGTCGAGCGGGCGGGGACGGGCGAGCTCCTCGCCACGGGCCAGACATCGCTCGTCTCCCTCACGCATCAGCACACCCTCACCCGCCTTCCCGCACATGTCGTCGACTTGCTCAAGCCGATTCCGGATCCCGTGGATCTCTAAGGTCCTAATGCCAACGTTCGACACTGTGCTGACTCGCCACGCCGGGTTTAACTATTGAGACCGCAACGTTTTCCGCTTGACCAGCGGATAGCACTCTCCTACATTGCCGCCTGTGCGTTGCTGGCCGGGTGCCCGCGCCCGCCGGGGCCGTTGGTGCCACAGCCGCTGCCCCCGGCGGATCGGGACTCCGCTGTTGACTGGAGTCGGGGCACGCTGCCCACGCGCTACACCGCGATCCGGTTTCGGTGGAAGTATCAGGACGACCAGAAGCGGTGGGGCGGCCGCGGACAGGCTCGTGTCGCACCGCCGGATTCGCTGCGGTTCGATTACGTCGGGCCGCTGGGACTCGGCGCGGGGGCCGCTGCCATCGTCGCCGATTCCGCGATCTGGGCGGATCCGGAGCAGAACTTCCGCTCGCTCATCCCCGCGGTGCGGGTACTATGGGCGGCGCTCGGGATCGTGCGGCCGCCGGCGCCCGGCGCCACGGTCTTTGTTGGCGGGGGCGGGGGCACCGATTCGAGCGTCCGCATCTGGCGGTTCGTGCAGGATGGGGACACGCTCGATTACCGCGACACGCGCGGCGGCGCGCGCGTGCTCGAGGCGGAGTGGCGGCGAGAGGGCAACGTGCTGGCGCGCAGCCGTACGGAATTCGATGCTCAGCGGATGCCGGCGCGCGCCCGCATGGATTTTCCTGAGGAGAGGGCTCGGTTTGAGCTTACGGTGGTCTCGGTCGATACGGCCGCGGTGCTCGATCCTGCGATTTGGCGCGGGCGCCGTTAGCGCGCTGGCCGTCGCGCTCAGCGGGTGCCTGTACGGCTTCGCCGGCGGCGGCCTGCCAAACATCAAGACCGTCGCCATCCTGCCCTTCGACAACCAGACCGCCGAGCCGGCGCTCACGAAGGAAGTGAACGACGCGGTGCTCGAAGCATTCCAGAGCCGGCTGGGGCTGCGGCTCGCGGGGGAGAGCAACGCCGACGCTGTGGTGCGGGGGAAGGTCACCCGCTACGACCCCGATGTGCCGGTCGCGTATCAGGCGGGCGTCAACCGCACCGACGTCACGCAGCGCCAGGTGCAGATCACCATCGACGTCGAGATCCTCGATCAGCGAGAAGGCAAGACGCTATGGCAGCGGCAGGGGCTCAGTGAAGTCGGCGACTACGCGCCCCCCCAGGAAGTCGCGGGCCGGAAGATCGCCCTCCAGAAGCTCGTCAATGACCTGGTCGATGGGGCCCAGTCGCAATGGTGAAGCACGTGCCCCGGCTCACTCGGCGCGGCGCCAGCTCCACCGGTTGCCTCGTGTCGCTGTTGTTCCTGGTTGGGGCCCTGTACTACGGCGTCAACATCGGTGAGCTGTTCTTCCGGTACTATCGCCTGCTCGACGAGATGCAGACCCAGGCCCAGCTCGCCCCATCGCTCGACGACGGCACGATCCGCCGGCGGATCCAGGCCGCGGCGCAGGATATCGGTCTCCCGGCGGAGGCCCAGCAGATCCGGATCGCCCGACGGGCGTCGCCGCGGGAGATTGTGATCGAGACCGAGTACAGCGAGACCGTCAGCCTGCCGCTGTTCAACCACACCTTCAACTTCCATCCCAAGGCCACGCAGCCGCTTTAGCCCGCCTGTGTGGGCCGTGGCCACGGGCGTGCCCCTCGTCCTCGGGGCGGCCGGTGGCATCGACGTGGCCCGGTTTTTCACCGTCTTCGCGATCATGTTGCTCGTCGGGAAATTCGCCGGCGAGTTGTTCGAGCGCCTGGGGCAGCCGGCGGTGATGGGCGAGCTCCTGGCGGGCATCCTGCTGGGTGCCGGCTTTCTCAAGGTGATCCCGATCGGCGCCGACGATCCGCTCACGCCGGTGTTTCGGCTGCTGGCCCAGGTCGGCGTCGTCGTTTTGCTGTTCGAGATCGGGCTCGAGACCGATCTCAAGGCCATGATGCGGGTGGGCGTCGCCGCGACGGCGGTCGCGGTAGTGGGTGTCGCGGTGCCGTTCGACCTGGGCTTTCTCTACTGGCGATCCGGCTGGCACGGGTACGAGCATACCGTGGCCGACCCCCTGGTGACCGCCGTCTTCGTGGGCGCGACCCTCACGGCGACGTCCGTAGGGATCACGGCGCGCGTGCTGAAGGACCTCCAGGTGCTGCACAGCCTGGAGGCGCGCCTGATTTTGGGCGCCGCGGTGATCGACGACGTCATCGGGCTCGTGATCCTGGGTGTGGTCTCGGGGCTCGCGGGCGGGACGGCGTTCAGCGGGCAAGGCGCACTGCGGATCCTCGGCGTGGCGGTCGCTTTCCTCTTTCTGGCTCTGTGGATCGGACTGAAGCTCGCGCCGCGGCTGTTCGGCCTGATCGATCGGAT
>QHUD01000244.1 GCA_003221085.1 Gemmatimonadota bacterium | reverse complement strand
GCGGGGGCGGGGGCTGCCGGGACCTGATCCATCCCCCTCCGGTGTGGGTATGTTTGTAGTGCCCCCTCTGGCTCGGTTGCTCGTGACGGTGCGTTCCTCCCCTCTGCTCGTCCTGCTGCTTGGGATCGCCTCCGGTCTCTCCGCCCAGACTGCCCATGCCGGCGCGCCTCCGCACTCGCGGCTCGAAGGAAAATGGCAGGCCAAGACTGACGAGGAGATCCGCAACATCATGGTGCGGGGCGACAGCTCCGCGCAGTTCGGCGATCAGGTGGCACGCTGGCGGATGATGGGCGACAGCTTGTGGCTGACGCTGGGAGATGGCGTGTGGCAGGTCTACGGCATGAAGCTGGATGGTGACAAACTCACCCTCTCGGGGGGCGATCTGGAGAAGCCCGTCACCCTGCGGCGCGTGGGGCCGGCCATCGCGCGGGCCGACTCGGTCGCCATCCCGGCGCCGCCGCTGCCTACCGAGCGCGCCTGGGACTGACCCGGGCGCTCAGGGCGCACGTACAGGTAGACGGTCCGCACGGTGGCGTACGCCGTGTCGGCACGGGTGTTGAGGCGTTCGAGGGTGTATCGGGCGCTGAGCCGCGTGAAGCGCTGGAAGAAGCCCTGCCACGCCGCCACATCTTTCTCCGCCATGCCGGGCATCAGCACCTGGAGGTTTCCGACCCGCTCGCTCGACACCGCGCGCTCGAGATCCTGCAGCAGCACGGCGATCGCTGCGCGGGGCTCCGGTGGTTGCAACGAGGGTGGCGCGACCCCGGCGGCCACGCCGACCTGCTCGGCGTCGAGCGCCGCCAGCCGCGAGACCACGTAGTCCATCGCCTTGTAGAGCGAGTCCGCGCGCGCCAGCGAGGTGGCGGCGCGTCCCGCTTCGGGTCGTGTCGCCAGTGCGTGCACGACGGGCGTCGCGCGGGCGATGGCCTGCTCGGCCTCCCGCTGCAGCACTTCGGCTTCGGCCTGAGCCTTGGCGTACTGGGGGATTGCACCGAGGTAGCCGCTCGCGGCCCGCGCGAGGTCGCCGGTGCGCAGGGCGCGCTCGGCGTTCTGGACGACGGTTTCGGCGAGGATCAGGGACGGCACGTTGTTCTTCATCGCGCCGGCATGGCGCGCCCGGTCGCGGGCGGCGAGCGCCGAGTCGCGCTGGGCGACCAGCGCGGCGTTGAGATGCGCCGGCATCGGGTACGTGAGGAGCTGGTCCAGCGTAGCGCCCGTGACGTCGGCGTCGGGAAGCGCGGCGACGGGGGAGGGTGAGCGCGACACGTAGAGCAGCACGAGTGCCGTCACCATCAACGCCGTCAGCGCCGCCGCACGCCATTTGATCGGTGCGTGCGTGACCAGGCGCAGAACGGCCGACGGGATGGGCGTCCAGCGCAGGCTGAGCCGCTCGGTCGTGTCGGACGCCCCGGACAGCGCGGCGCGGATGCTGAACAGCGCCGACTGCATCTGTCGCGCCGTCTCGTAGCGTTCTTCCGGCACCTTGTTCAGGGCCTTCCCGACGACGCGCTCGAGCGACGCGGGGATCGACGGCGCCATGGTGCGCAGTGGCTTCGGGTCGGTGGTCAGCACCTGGTACAGCACACCGTGGACCGTTTCCCCCCCGAACGGCTTCTGGTACGCCAGCAGCTCGTACAGCACGCAGCCGACGGCGAAAATGTCGGTGGCCGGCGTGATCGCGCCGTTCGTGATCTGTTCCGGCGCCATGTACGTCGGCGTGCCGACGATCGCGCCCGAGCCGGTCACGTCGGCCGACTGCAGGCGCGCGATGCCGAAGTCCATGATCTTTACGGAGCCGTCGGAGGCGATCCGGACGTTGGAGGGCTTGACGTCGCGGTGGATGACGCCGCGCTCGTGCGCATAGGAGAGCCCCTGCAGAACCTCGATCACGATGTCGAGCTTGCGCTCGAGGGCGAGTGGCTCGCTCACCGCGATCAGCGAGCTCAGGTCCCGGCCATCCACCAGCTCCATCGCGATGAACAGCTGGTCGTCCGACTCGCCCAGGTCGTAGATCGTGACGATGTTGGGGTGTTGCAGCGCGCCGGCGGCGCGCGCCTCGCGCATGAAGCGCTCTTGCGCGTCGGTGGGGCGACCCGCGCGCGACAGCAGCTTGAGCGCTACGAAGCGGCGGATGACGGAGTCGTACGCCCTCCACACGGCGCCCATCGCCCCTTCGCCGATGAGCTCGTGCAGCTCGAACTTACCGACCCGTCGGTATTGCTCCGTTTGCGGCATAGCGCGTGTGTCCAGTGGAACTGAAGAATGTGCTCGTTCCCTCTCCGGGGAGCAACCGGCTGAGCACGAAACTCAGTGCGTGGCCCAGTCATAGATCCGCTCCAGCATGGCCCGCGTGGCGTCGTCCACGACGACGTCGCGCCGCGGCAGCACTCGCCCGGCGATCTTGAGGAACCCGTCCTTCGTCATCCGGCCGTCGCTGGTGCCCCCCCAGGAGAAGGGCGGGACGTACTTGGGCGGCCGCTCCCCGTCGAAGACGCTGGCGCCGGTGCCGATCACGGTCCCCGTGCCGAGCAGCGTGCCGATCGCCGTCTTGGCGTGGTCCCCGATCAGGCTGCCGAGAAACTGCAGGCCGGTCTCGAGTCGCGTCCCCGCGATCTCGAGGCGCACCCGGCCGTATGTGTTCTTCAGGTTCGACGTGATCGTGCCGGCGCCGAGGTTCGCCCAGCGGCCGATCACGCAATGGCCGACGAAGCCGTCGTGCGCCTTGTTCGCGTATCCCAGGAAGACGCAGTTCGACAGCTCACCACGCGCGTTGGTTCGCGGCCCGATGGCCGACGCGCGCACCGGGCCGCCCAGCACGTGTGCGTTGGCACCGATCCAGAGGGGTCCCTCAAGGCGGGCCCCCGCGCGCACCTCGGCGCCGCTCTCGAGCACGACCGGCCCGTTCCGTACATCGAAGACGACGCCAGGTTCCACGGCCGCGTCGCGCAGGGCGATCGCCGCCGGGTCGCCCAATATGATGCTCCCAGAGGGCAGCGGGTCACTATCGCCCAGCAGACCGCGCAGGTCGTCCGGGAGGAGGCGCTCGAGGGCGGGCACCAGGTCGTAGGCGCCGTGGAGCACGACTCCCGGCACC
>QHUD01000121.1 GCA_003221085.1 Gemmatimonadota bacterium | reverse complement strand
CGCGTTGTCCTGACTGTACACGCGCGCCAGCCCGTTCCCCAACGTCCGGCCGAGCGGACTCGCGATGGGGAAGTAGATGTCACGCCCACCGGCGGAGTAGTCCAACCCGACCGTCACCTGACCCGTCAAACCCGGCACGAGGTCGATTTCGGCCGTCCCGTTGGCGAGGGTGCGGGTGGTCTGGCCCCGGTCGGTGATCTGCTGCGCCAGCGCCACCGGGTTGCGCAACGAGTTGCCCCCCGGCTCGTAGTACGTCGAATCGTTCGCCATGACGGGATGCGTCGGATCGAGGTTGGCGGCGTTCTGGAACACGCCGCCTTCGAAGCCCGCCCGGTTCTCGAACAGGATATACCGGTCGTTCACGCGCGACGTCGTCACGTTCACGCCCAGGCGCATCCGGTTATCCAGGGCCTTGTGCGTAGCGGTCAGGCGCCCCTGAATCCGCTCGAGGCCGTTCGCGAGCGACACGCCCTGCTGGTTCATGTAATTGAGGGAAGCGCGATAGCGCGTGTCTTCGCTCCCCCCGGAGAACGACAGGTCGTGATTGTGCGTGGCGGAGGTGCGGGTGACGGCGCGGTACCAGTCCGTGTTCGCAGATCCCAGTTGCGCTTGAATTTTCGGATCGAGCCCACGGGCCGAATTGAAACAGTTGGCGTCTATCACGCCGCCCGGGTGCGGGCAAGCGACCGTATCCGCGATGAAAATCGGCACCTGCTGCCCTACGAACTGCCGGTATTGGTCTGCGGTCACCAAATCCAAGTACTTGGCCGGAGACGACGCCGCCACGTACGTGTCGTACTCGATGCTCGGCCCGCCCGCCGCCGCACCCTTTTTCGTCTCCACCAGAATCACGCCGTTTGCGGCGCGGCTGCCGTAGATCGCGGTCGCCGACGCATCTTTCAGGATCGTGATGGACGCGATGTCCGAGGGATTGAGCAGATTCAGCGGATTGCGCGGCAGCGGTGGCGTGCCGGCGGCCGCGTAGCCGGGCGGTTCGGTGGGCTCGTTGTAGATCGGCACTCCATCGACCACGTAAAGGGGTTCATTGCTGTTGCTGATCGAGCTGCCACCGCGGATCAGGATCTGCGTGCCGGCGCCCGGCTCGCCATTATTTCGCGTGACCTCGACACCGGCCGCCCGGGCCTGAATCATCTGGTCGACGTTGGTGATCACACCGACGTTCGCCGCGGCGGCGCTGACCGTCGAGACCGAGCCGGTGATCGCTTCGCGTCGCTGCGTGCCGTAGCCGGTCACCACGACCGGCTCCAAGATCGCGGCCGCCGGCGCGAGGGAGATCTGCGCGGTAGTGGTTCCACCCGGGGTGACGGTGATCTCCTGGATCTGCGAGCCGTACCCGATGCGAGTCGCCCGCAGGCGCTGGGCCCCCGCGGGAACGCCGTTCAGGGTAAAGCTGCCGTCGGCGCGGCTGAGCTCGCGGTGCGGAGTCCCGGCGACGGCCACTTCGACGTTGCCGAGTGGCTGTTGGGTCGTGGCGTCCACGACCTTCCCCGTGACGGCGCCTGTGGGTTGCTGCGCGCTCAGTGGGACCGCCCAGAGCAGCACAGCGACCAGCGCGGAAACGAGATGACGGACTAGGCGCATGCGTCGGCCCTCTGCAGGGTGGAGAGTGGGGAATCGGATCGCGGCGCGCTGCCCTACGTACGTGCTCATGGATCTCCTCCGGGCGAATTCTTTGAGGAGGTGACGGATTGCCGGGGCTAGATATGGCCCGCGCCGCAGGACTCGTCAAGAGGCTGCGGGACAGGCTGTTTGAGCCCCTGTCGACCGGCGTTCCCCAATGAACACGCCGGGTCCCCGGTCCGGGGGCGACGGTTGGGCGCTCCCCGCCCTCCTGGCTCCACACATATAGATGAAAGGGCTACGTCAGGCCCCTTCCATCCCGCAGGCCGTCATGGCACGTTGTCTGGAACTCCCCCGTGATGAGGATGACGCTCATGCCCCCGATCAGCTTCACCGTCAACGGCAAACGCGAAACGGTCAACGTCACTCCCGACACGCCGCTCCTCTGGGTGCTGCGGGACACGCTGGGTCTCACCGGCACCAAGTTCGGCTGCGGCATCGCTCAGTGCGGCGCCTGCACCGTCCACCTGGACGGCGTCGCGACCCGCACCTGCGTGCTGCCGGTGTCCGCCGTGGCCGGCAAGCGCGTGACCACGATCGAAGGCCTGTCCAAGAACCGCTCGCACGCGGTGCAGCGCGCGTGGATCGAGGAAGACGTGCCGCAGTGCGGCTATTGCCAGTCGGGGCAAATCATGGCTGCCGCGGCCCTGCTCGCCAAGACGCCGCATCCCACGGACGCCGACATCGATACGGCCATGACCAACATCTGTCGCTGCGGGACCTATCAGCGCATCCGCGCCGCCATCCATCGCGCCGCGCAAGGAGCGTGACATGAGCGCCGCTCCAGAAATCACCCGACGCGACTTCCTCGATGCGGCGAGCGTCGCCGGCGCCGGCCTCGTCATCGGCTTTCACCTGCCTGCCACCGGGCGCGGGCGCCCTGCCGCAGTCGCGGCACCGTTCGCGCCGAACGCCTGGCTGCGCATCAATTCTGACGAGAGCATCCTCGTGGTAGTCGACCGCTCCGAGATGGGCCAGGGCGTGACGACCTCGCTGCCCATGCTCCTCGCGGAGGAGCTCGAAGCCGACTGGTCGAAGATCCGCATCGAGTTCGCACCGGCCGACAAGGCCTACGTCAATCCCATGTTCGGCATGCAGGGGACGGGCGGGAGCACGAGCGTTCGAGCCGCGTACACGCCGCTTCGCAAGGCGGGCGCGGCGGCGCGCGAGATGCTCCTCAGCGCGGCAGCGGAGACGTGGGGGGTCGAGAAATCAACGTGTCGCGCCGAGCAGGGCGCAGTGATCCACACGCCCAGCAACCGGCGCCTGACCTACGGGACGCTGGTCGTGAAAGCGGCCACGGTCCCGCTGCCGCACGACGTGCCGCTCAAGGAACCGAAGGACTGGAAGATCCTGGGCACCCGGGTGAAGCGGCTAGATTCCCCGCCGAAGGTGGATGGGAGCGCCCAGTTCGGGATCGATGTGAAGGCACCGGGCATGCTCGTCGCGGTGATCGCGCGCTCGCCCGTTTTCGGGGGCAAGGTGCAGAGCTTCGACGCCGCCAAGGCGAAGGCCGTGCCGGGCGTCAAGCACGTCGTGCAGATCTCGACGGGCGTCGCGATCGTGGCCGACGGCTATTGGTCGGCCAAGAAGGGCCGGGACGCCCTCACCGTCACCTGGGACGAGGGTCCGACCGCAAGCGCGTCGAGCGTGACGATCTCGCAGCTGTTCAGCCAGAAGGCCGAGCAGACCGGCGCGGTCGCGCGCCACGATGGCGACGCCCAGGGCGCGCTGCCCGGGGCCGCGACCAAGCTGGACGCCGCCTACGAGCTGCCGTTCCTCGCCCACGCGACCATGGAGCCGATGAACTGCACGGCCCACGTGCGACCCGACGGGGTGGATATCTGGGCGCCGACCCAGTTCCAGACCGGGGCGCAAGGCCTCGGCGCCGGCATTGGCGGCGTTCCCCCAGAAAAGGTCAAGGTGCACACGACCTATCTGGGTGGCGGCTTCGGCCGGCGGTTCGAGCTCGACTTCATTAAGGAAGCGCTCGAGACCTCCAAGGCCACCGGCGCGCCGGTGAAGGTGGTCTGGTCCCGCGAGGACGACATCCGCAACGCGCAGTACCGCCCCGCCTCCTATCACCGGTTCCAAGCCGGTCTCGACGCCAGCGGCCAACCGGTGGCTTGGACGCATCGCGTGGTCGCCCCGTCCATCATGGCGCGCGTGTTCCCCGACACGGTGAAGAATGGGCTCGATCAGGAAGCGGTGGAGGGCGGCGTCGGCATGCCATACGCAGTTCCCAACGTCCACGTCGACTACGTGCTCACGGACACCGGCATCCCGGTCGGGTTCTGGCGCTCGGTGAACAACTCGTACAACGGGTTCGCGGTCGAGACCTTCATCGACGAGCTGGCCCACGCCGCCAAGAAGGATCCGTACGAGTATCGCCGGGACCTGCTCGGCAAGGCGCCGCGCCACCTCGGCGTGCTGAACCTCGCCGCGAGCAAGGCGGGCTGGGGCACGCCGCTCCCGGCGGGCCGCGCGCGGGGGATCGCCGTGTACAAGGCGTTCGAGTCCTTCGTGGCCGAGGTAGCCGAAGTCTCAGTGGGATCGGACGGAGCCCCGCGCGTACACCGCGTCGTCTGCGCGGTGGACTGCGGGCCGGTCGTGAACCCCGACATCGTCGAGGCGCAGATGCAGAGCGCCATCGTGTACGGCCTGACGGCCGCGTTGTGGGGTGAGATCACGATCGACAAAGGTCGGGTGCAGCAGAGCAACTTCCACGACTACCGCATGCTCCGCCTCGCCGAAATGCCGGTGGTGGAGGTCCACATCGTGCCGAGCACGGACGCGCAGGGCGGCGTCGGTGAGCCGGGCACGCCACCGATCGCGCCGGCGGTCTGCAACGCGTTGTTCGTGCTGACGGGCAAGCGGATCAGGAAGCTACCGATCGGGAAGATGGCCTAGACCTCACCCCCTGACCCCCTCTCCACAACGTGGAGAGGGGGAATGGAGGAAATCATGACGTCCCGCATCACTCGTCGCGAGTTCGTCGAGAGCACCACGGGCCTCGTCATCGCCTTCTCCCTCCCGTGGCGCGCGCACGCCGCGCCGGACGCCGCTGCCGAGCCGTTCGCGCCCAACGCCTGGCTGCGCGTCGGCACCGATGGCATCGTCACGCTGACGGTCGACAAGTCCGAGATGGGCCAGGGGTCGCAGACGGGCCTCGCCATGATCCTGGCGGACGAGCTCGAGGCGGACTGGTCCACGATCCGGCTCGGCCCCGTGCCTGAGAATCCGGCCGGGTGGTCGCGCCGCATGTCGACCGGCGGCAGCACGGCGATCCGCACGTCGTGGGAGCCGCTCCGCAAGGCGGGCGCCGCGGCGCGCGAGATGCTGATCGACGCGGCCGCATCCACCTGGGACGTGGACCGCGCGTCGTGCCGCGCCGAGCGCGGCGCCGTGGTGCACGACGCGAGCAAGCGACGCCTCACGTACGGCAAACTCGTCGCCCAGGCCGCCCGGATGCCGGTCCCGAAAGATCCGCCCCTCAAGGATCCAAAGGACTTCCGCCTGCTCGGCACCCGCCTGCCGCGGCTCGACACACCGGCCAAGGTCGATGGCAGCGCCGTCTTCGGCATCGACATAAAGGTGCCCGGCATGCTCGTCGCCTCGATCGAGCGCTGCCCGGTGTTCGGCGGCACGCTCAAGTCGTACGACGCGACGAAAGCGAAAGCGGTCCCCGGAGTGCGCGCGGTCGTGGCGCTCGCGCCGAGCCCCTGGACCGGAACGAACGGCCCGTGGGCCACCGGCTGCGCCGCCGGTGTCGCGGTGGTCGCCGACACCTACTGGCAAGCCGTCACCGGACGACGCGCGCTCGAGATCCAGTGGGACGAGGGAGACGCCGCCGCGCTCGACTCGGACGGCATCCGGGCGCAATTCGTCAAGCTGGCGGATCAGCCCGGTGTGGAAGCCCGCAAGGACGGCGACGCGGCGACGACGCTCGCCGCCGCGGCGAAGCGCGTCGAGGCCGTGTACGAAGTGCCGTTCCTGCACCACGCCACCATGGAGCCGATGACTTGCACCGCCCACGTGCGCGCCGACGCGTGCGACGTGTGGGTGCCGACCCAGAACCAGACGCGGGCGCAGGAGGTGGCGGCCGAGCTGACGGGGTTGCCGAAGGAGCAGGTGCGCGTGCACACCCCGTTCCTGGGCGGGGGATTCGGGCGGCGGCTCGAGTCGGATTTCGTGTCCGAGGCGGTCCGCGTGTCCAAGGCCGCGGGCGCGCCCGTGAAGGTGATCTGGTCGCGCGAAGACGACGTGCAGCACGGTTTCTACCGGCCGGCGACCTACAACCGGTTCGCCGCGGCGCTCGACGCCAGCGGCACCCCGGTCGCCTGGACGCACCGGATCGTGGCCCCCCCGATCCTCTTGAAGTTCGGGCCGCTCGACAAGGGGATCGACCGCACCCTCATCGACGGGGCGTCGAACCTCCCCTACGCGATCCCCAACGTGTTCGTGGACCAGGTCGCGGTCGACCTGCTCCCGGTGCCGCGCGGTTTCTGGCGCTCGGTCGGGATTTCCCAGAACGCGTTCGTCACGGAGTGCTTCTTCGACGAGGTGGCGGTGGCGGCCGGGAAGGATCCCTACGAGCTGCGGCGCCAGCTGCTGCGGGACAAGCCGCGGCACCTGCGGACACTCGAGCTCGCGGCCCAGAAGGCCGGCTGGAGCACCCCGCTGCCAACCGGCCGCGGCCGCGGCATCGCACTGGCCGAATGGGCCCCCACCACCTGCGCGCAGGTGGCGGAGGTCTCCGTGGCCCCCGACGGGCGCGTGCGGGTGCATCGCGTCGTGTGCGCGGTCGACTGCGGGCCCACCGTGAACGTCGGCCAGATCGAGGCCCAGCTGCAAGGCGGCATCGTGTACGGCCTGACGGCCGCCCTATACGGTGAGATCACCATCGAGCGGGGCCGCGTGAAGCAGAGCAACTTCACCGATTACCCGATGATGCACATCGACGAGATGCCGGTGGTCGAGGTGCACGTGGTGCCGAGCGACGACAAGCAGGGCGGCATCGGGGAGCCGTCGGTCGGGCCGGTCGCGCCGGCGGTGTGCAACGCGATCTTCGCGGCGACGGGGAAGCGGATCAGGAAGCTGCCGATAGGGAAGATCGTCTAGAAACGGGAGCAGGGAACTGGAAGCAGGGAGCAGTCGTGATGAGTCTGAACTGCTCCCTGCTTCCTGCTCCCGGCTCCCGTTGTTTCAGTGCACCACCGTCACCGAGCCCGTCATCTGCGTCGGGTGTACGCTGCAGTGGTACGTGTAGCGACCCACCGTGGTGATCGTGTTCTGATGCGTCCCGGTCGCCTGAGTGCCCGAGTTCGTCGGCAGGGGCGTCGGGCCGCCGTCGTACGTCACGTTATGTAGCGCCGCGCCACCCCAGGTCCAAGTCACAGTCCCGCCCGTTTGGATCACGACCGCTGTAGGGCTGAACGAGAAGTCCGCCACGGCAACGGACGCGGTGGTCGGCGGCGCGGATGCGGCCTCCGTGAGTGTGGCTGCGTTCGGCAAGCCGGTGACGCTCGCATTCACCTTCTGGAGCGTCGACGAGCCGATCGAATCGCTCGTCGTCGCGACGCCGTTCGCGTTGGTGGTGCTCTGAGCGGGGGTCACCCCGCCCCCACCCTGCGTCACGGCCCACGTCACTACGACGCCGGGGACGGCCCGACCGTTCGCGTCCAGTACCGTCACGCTCAGCGGCGTCGGGAGCGGGTTGTTGAAGTACCAGTTCTGGCCATCTCCGCCGCTGGTCACGAGGTTGGTGGGCGGGCCAGGCGGCTGCGTTCCGCCGCCGTTGCAACCCGAGGCCCAGACGATACCCACCAGCACTCCCCACCGCACCCAATGCCGGCGTGTCATCCGGTCACCTCCTCGAGAATTCACCGGAATCTAGTAGCCTAGTCCGCAGAGCGAGCAAGGAGCACGAAAGAGAAAGCGGCACCCGCCGCTCGCACCGGAGGGTACCGCTCCCTGCTCCCCCCTTGTGTCAGCGCAGCACCGTGATCGTCCCGCTCATGCCAGCGTGGTTTGTGCAGTGATAGTCGTAGGTCCCGACGGCGGTGATGGTGCTCGAAAACATGCCGGTAATCTGATTCGGCCCGTCGGCCGGGTGTGGCGTGGGGCCACCGGTGTATGTGACGTTGTGCGCCGCGGCACCGCCCCAGGTCCACGTCACCGTCCCACCAGTCTTGATCGCGGCGTTCTGAGGGCTGAAGAAGTTGTCTTTCACGTCAACGGCCGCGCTCGTCGGCGGCGCCGCGGCGGTCGCCGAAAAGGTGAGCGTCGGCAGCGTCGTGATGGCTGGTGTCGCGCTCACCGATTGCGGCGTCGACCCTCCGATGCTGTCCGTCGTACTCGCCACACCCGACGCGTTGGTGGTACTCTGCGCGGGGCTCACCCCGCCACCCCCCGACGCGACCGTCCAGTTAACCACGACGCCGGGAACCGCACAGTTGTTCGCGTCCAGCGCCTTGACGCTCAACGCCGCGGGAAGCGGGTTGTTGAAGTACCAGGCCTGCCCGTCCCCACCGCTCTTCGCAAGCTGCGTTGCCGCGCCCGGGGTGCAGGGTCCGGTGCCGCCCCCGCTGCTACCCCCGCAAGCGGCCGCGACCAGCAGCACGCCGAGTCCCGCCAACCGAATTGAAGACACTGGAGTCATGAACTCCTCCCCAAGGAATTATGAATGGAAAAGACGTGGGGAGCGAGCGGCCCGGAGACGAGCGCTCCCACTCCCCACGCTCGTGATACCCTACTGCTTGACGACTTGACCGCGGATCTCTCCACCCGGGTGGGCGCGAGTGTGCACGTTCACATACGCGTGGCCGTTGCGCATCAGCACGAGCAGTGAATCCATCGTCATGCCGACCGGCGCGCCGAGGTCCCCGCCCACGCCTTGAGCGAGCGTCCCGGTGAACCCCAGACCCTTGGGCGCCGCAGGAACGAAGAGATTCAGAACGACGCCCGCGGTGGCACCCGTGTCCGCCGGCCCGTGAATGTGAGCCAAGAATACGCTGTCGATGCTTGCCACGTCGATCCGGTAAACGAGCGTGCCGATGTCGGCGATGTATTTGAAGTCGGCGGTTCCGGTGGCGCTGCTGGTAATCGGCGTCGGCCGCGAGTTCGCGCCTGAGAGAGTCGCCACGAAGTGCTCGCTGACGGTAATGCCGACGTTGTCGGTGCAACTCCCCAGCGCCACCACCACGCCGAGGGTGAGCCCTGCGAACATCGGTCTACGCATGAGGGCCTCCATAGTCGGAACCCCGCAAGGGATCGCGCACGCCCAATCCTCAAGCCACGTGCCGGGGCGCGTGATTGTCAATCCCGATTGATGTTAGAGAATCGTCAGAGAGCCAACGGTGCCGAACACGCGAACGCCCCGGCCGGCGCAGTGCCGCGCGATGGCGGCGCCGCTGCCGGTCGAGGCTCCCGTCACCAATCTACGACCTGCGGGCCAGCGTCGCCGCGCGCGAACGAAGCGCCGCGTCTATGTCACTCAGCGAGACCGGAGCGGGAACCGTCCACGACCCGCGCTGCATCGTCGGCACGCGGATCGCCGCCACGTCGCCCTCCGGTCCCAGGTCGACCACCGCCGTCGCGGCGTCGTCCGGGCCCTGGTTGGCTTTTATCACGAGCGTCCACGTCCCCTCCCTGGGCCACGTGCGCTTCAGGGCGTGCACGCCCTCGCGCGAGGTTTCGGTGAACTCAAGCTGGAGGGAGCGTCGCTCCCCGCCCACGATCCCCTCGGCCGTGCCCGAGACGATATAGCCCATCGCGGTCCCGTGATGGAACGCGTGCACCAGGAGAAACGCGCCCTGCATCGACCGGTCGTACGGGTTGACGGGAAGCTCGATCGAGATCCAGGGTGGGCCCTTTAACGCGAAGGCCGGGGCCACGAGCGCGGCGGCCGCGAGCGCGGCCAGGGCGAGACTACGAATCCGGGTTTGCATGGCAACCTCCATGGTTGGTTGCCGTTGAGATGCGGCTCGGCGCGGGAGGGTTTGAACGCTATTGTGCAATCCGGTAGACGACGCCACCCGCCGTCAGCACGTACAGCTCGCCACGAGCGTCCTGCCCGAAGGACAGCACGCTCTCGAGGTTGACGTTGAAGCTCCAGAGCGTCCGGCTCGTGACGGCACCGTTCGCGTAGGTGGCGCTCCGCAGCCAGGCTGCGCAATAATCCGAGAAGAAGTACTGGCCGGCCAGTGACGGAAATCGAGTACCGCGATACGCGAACCCGCCGGTGACGGAGCAGCCGTCCGAGTGGGAGTACTCGAGTGCCGGCAGCACGAGCCCGGCCGGGCTGCACGGGTTCGGGTTGTCACAGTGCGCCCCTTCCATGATCCGCCAGCCGTAATTCAGGCCGCCCTGGCTCGCCGGCTCGACGTCCACCTCCTCCCAGCTGTTCTGGCCCACGTCAGCGATATAGAGCAAGCCGCTCGGCGGGTCGAAGGAGAACCGCCACGGGTTTCGCAGGCCGATGGCCCAGATCTCGCCTCGCCCGGAGCGTCCGACGTACGGGTTGTTCGGCGGACTGACATACGGATCGCCCCCGTCCACGTCGATGCGCAACAGCTTGCCGAGCAGCGAGTCGGGATTCTGAGCCCGGTTCTCCGGATCGCCACCCGAGCCACCGTCGCCCATGCCGATGTACAGCATCCCGTCCGGCCCGAACATGACGAGCCCACCGTTGTGGTTCGGATACGGCTGGGAGACGAACAGGATGAGCTTGTGGGTCGACGTGTCGGCGAGGTTCGAGTCGGCGACGCTAACGGTATAGCGCTCGACGCGCGTATCGCCGTTCAAGTCCGTGTAGTTCACGTAAAAGAAGCCATTCGCGGCGTAGCTCGGGTGGAACGCGACGCTCAAGAGGCCGCGCTCACCGCCCGACGTGATGCGACCGGCGATGTCGAGAAAGGGCGTCGGGAGCAAGACGCCATGTTGAATGACGCGAATCTGTCCACCCTGGTCTACTACGAACAGCCGTGCCGTATCGCCGGTCGGGGTGGTGAGAAACACGGGGCTCGAGAACCCGCTCGCGACCAGCTCGAGGCGCAGGCTCCCCGTGCCTTCGGGCGGGAGCGAGACGGACGTGGGGTTGCCGCCGCAGGTCAAGAGCGCCAGCCCGCACAATGGGCCCAAGACCGCCGGCTTCGTGCTCATTTTCGTTCGAGCAAGATAGCCCCCTTGAAGGTGCGGGCTGTGACCTGCGCCCCACTCCCCACCGCACCGCTGGAAAACCGCAGCTCCTGCCCCGTGCCCGCCGTACCAGGCTTCGGCTGCGCGTCTCCCAAATGGTTGGTGATCGCTCCGCCGATCGTGAGCACGTCGAAGTCGGCGACGGTGGTCGCCGGCACGCGCACCACGACCGTCCCGCTCTGGCTCTCGAGCTCGACTGAACCCACCCGCCCCAGCTCACCGTCGAAGCTGATGTCGCCCGTCACGGACGCGAACTTGCCGCGCTGTACGCCCGTGCCGCCGCGCTGCCACCCGGCGGCCCGGACGACGATGTGCCCGCTCAGGGTCGAGGCGCCGAGGTCCTGGCTCGCGCCGCGCAGCAGGATATCGCCGCTCACCGTCTTCACGCGGGCGCGCGCCGTCCCGCCCGCCAGCTCCACGCTCCCGTCCATGGTCTCCGCAGTCACGTCCTGCGGCGTACCGAGCACGCGGATGCTCCCCCCCTGGGTGCTCAGGTCGAGCGTGCCGTCCACCCCCTCAACCTCGATGCGCGCGCTGACCGACTTGAGCCACACGGTGGCTCCCCGCGGCACGTGGACCTCGAGCTCGGCGCTCCCCACCGCGGGATCGACCACGAGTTTCCGCACGTGCGCGTCGCCGGCCGCGGAAAATCGGCCCCCCCCCCGCTGCTCGAGACGCGCCGATACCGCCAGGCTGTCGGCATCCCAGCCGAGCACCCGGATGCTCCCCGACGGGCTCACGATGCGGACGGACCCACCGGAGTCGAGCGGCCAGCGCTCGTCGACGCGCGCCTGAGCCGTCGCCTGGCGCGCGAGCAGCGCCAGCGCGATCCCCAGCCACCTCCCCCTCCCCATTCTCATCATGACTGCCTCCGTCCCAGAAGTCAGCTCGCCGCGAGGCGCGTGACCCACTGCAACAGCTCGACCTTTTGCCGTGACGCCGCGGCGAAGAGGCGGCGCAGCTCGGCGTTCGCGGGATCGCGCGCCAGCGCGGCGCGGGACTCCGCAATCGCGGCATCGATGACCGCGAGATTACGCTCGAGTACCGCCACCGTTTCGGGTCGCAGCCGCCCGCGCTCTGCCGCGAGGATGAGCCCGAGCTCGTTCGTCGCCCGGTCGAAGTCGGCCTGCACTCCTACCCATCCCCGCCCTGCCGAGCGGTAGAGGGCGGCAGAGGGCGGTAGCAGGCGGTAAATGCCAAACGCGATCACGAATACGGCGGCGGCCGCAAGCGCCCCGCGCCACCAGACCCGTTGCACGTTCCACGTCGCACGTGGCCGGAGTCGCGTTGCGATCGCGGCCCAGAGATCTCGACCCGGCTCGATGCTCTTCGGCAGGGTCGCCGCAGCCGCCGCGAGGGATCGCAGCTCGGCCACGGCCGCCCGGCACCCGGCGCACTCCGCCAGGTGGGCTTCGACCGACGCCCGATCGCGCGCCGCCAGTGTGCCTTCTACGAACTCGTTCAGCTGGGCGTCCATATGCGGACACATCATCGATTCAATGCCTCGCGTAGCAGGCGGCGCGCCCGGAATAGCTGCGCCTTGGACGTTCCTACCGCGACCCCGGTGAGCTGGGCGATGTCCTCGTGCCGGTACCCCTCCACGTCGTGCAACACGAACACCTCGCGCGCTCCCGGAGGTAGTGCCGCGACGGCACGCTCGAGATCGAGTCCGGTCCCTGCTCCCCCGCTCGCGGCCCCGGGTCGCTCGAGCGCCGCGGGATCATCGGTCGTGACGATGCGCGCCTCCCGGCGCCGCTCCGCCCGCCGCCCGAGGAGCACCTCGTTCACGGTGAGCCGGTAGAGCCACGAGGAGAACGCACTCTCGCCCCGGAAGGTGGCGAGCCGCTCCCACGCGCGCACGAACGCGTCCTGGGTCCGCTCCTCGGCCAGCGCCCGATCGGCGGTGAGCCGCAGGCACAACGCGTACACCCGACCCACATGCGCGTGGTACAGCGTCTCGAACGCCGCCCGGTCGCCCTGCTGCGCGCGGTGGATCAGTTCCGTAGGGTCCGAGGGCATCGCCTGGCCGGGGCCGGCACGCTGCTAGGATGCCGGCCGGCGCGGATTGGTTGACACCCTAGCCGGTGATGGCAGGAATGTTGCTCATGTCATGCCACCGAGTGAGATCCGCGGGTGAACCCGCGACTCGGCATCCGCCGCTCAAGCGGCAATGCCACGCCCGTTTACGGGCAAGTGCCGAGCCGCGAGTTCACTAGCGCACGTCGCGGCGATGACTCGTAATGCCGACCGTCCCATACGGTGGCACCCCTACGGAATCGGCCGGCTCGGTACGGGCCGCGCGAGCAGACCGGTGGTCGAGACGCGTACCTCGAAGGTCTTGGGCTGAGTCGCAGCGACGAACGTCGCTGATCCGTACTCCGCGTCCACCAGCGGGCCGAGCAGGCGCCGCCGGGCGATGAAGAACAAGTCTACCGGCTTCGATTGCGCGAGCGCATACACCGTGTGCGGCTTGGCGCGCTCGTCCGCCACGGCGTTGTAGCGGCCCGCGACCCGATCCAGCTCGTATACCGTCCCCAGGCCGAGTAGGCTCGCCCAGGGGTGCCACTTGAGGACGTGGGCATCGACGTAGAAAGCGTCGCCCGCGAGCTCGTACATCGCGAGGCGGCGGTCAGGCAGGGTGATCGTGGCCCGGAAGCGCTGCGGCGCCACCGGATCCGTGCGCACGGTGGCGGCGACTTCCTCGAACGTGAGGGCACGGTACCCCTGTAGGCCTACCGTCACGGTGGCCGCCAGGGCGGCGAGCGCGAGCAGCAGCAGCGCCCCGAGTCCCCGGATCATCCCGCCGAGCCAGTGCCGCGTGCGCGCCGCCCGCACCGCCGTCACGCCCACGGCGGTCCCCAGGAGCAGCAGGCACAGGGCGGCAATTGCGAGCGTGATGGTCATGTGGGCCGTCTAACCTAGCAATTATCTTTCGGTCATGCCCGCGAGCGATCCCGGCATCCGCGTCCTCACCCCTCCTCCGTCCGACTGTGCCGGCATTCTGGGCCCCGCCGCACTCCAGTTTGTCGGGGCGCTGGCACGCCGCTTCGAGACGGAGCGCCGGCGGCTGCTCGCGTTGCGGCGCGAGCGCCAGCAGGAGCTCGATGCCGGCCGGCTGCCCGACTTCCTGCCCCAGACGAAGCACATCCGGGACCGCGAGTGGACCGTAGCGCCGATCCGCCCCGACCTGACCGACCGCCGGGTCGAGATCACGGGGCCCGTGGAGCGGAAGATGATGATCAACGCGCTCAACTCGGGCGCGAACGTTTTCATGGCTGACTTCGAGGATGCGAACGCGCCCACCTGGGAGAACAACGTGCGCGGCCAGCAGAACGTGCTCGACGCGGCCACGCGCACCATCACCTACACCAGTCCTGACGGGAAGCGCTATGCCCTCGAGCCCAGGACCGCGACGCTCATGGTGCGGCCCCGCGGGTGGCACCTGATCGAGAAGCACCTGGTCGTGGACGGGCAGCCGGTGTCCGCGTCGTTGTTCGATTTCGGACTCACCTTCTTCCACACCGCGGCTGCGCTCCTCGCGCGTGGCTCAGGACCGTACTTCTATCTCCCGAAGCTCGAGAGCCATCTCGAGGCGCGCCTCTGGAACGACGTCTTCGTCTTCGCGCAGGACGCGCTCGGCATTCCGCGCGGCACGATCCGCGCGACCGTGCTGATCGAGACGATCCTCGCGGCGTTCGAGACGGATGAGATCTTGTGGGAGCTGCGCGATCACTCGGCCGGGCTCAACTGCGGTCGCTGGGACTACATCTTCAGCTACATCAAGAAGCAGCGCCGTCGTCCCGAATGCGTGCTCCCCGATCGGGCGCGCGTGACCATGGACCAGCCGTTCCTGCACGCCTACGCCGACCTCGTGGTCCGGACCTGTCACCGCCGCGGGATTCACGCTCTGGGAGGTATGGCGGCACAGATTCCGAACAAACGCGACGCCGCGCTCAACGCCCAAGCGCTCGACAAGGTTCGCCAGGACAAGCTGCGGGAAGTGCGCCAGGGACACGACGGCACCTGGGTGGCGCACCCCGCCCTGGTCTCCGTCGCCCGTGAGGTGTTCGACGGCCACATGTCCGGGCCCCACCAGATCAGTCGCCAGCGGGAGGACGTGCGCGTCACGGCGCGAGACCTGCTCGCGACGCCCGCCGGGGAGATCACCGCGGACGGCTTGCGCACCAATCTCGGCGTCGCGCTCCAGTATCTCGCGGCGTGGCTCGGCGGGTTGGGGTGCGTGCCGATCAACAACCTCATGGAGGATGCGGCGACGGCCGAGATCTCGCGCGCGCAGGTGTGGCAGTGGCTGCACCACGGCGCGCGGTTGGAGGATGGCCGAACAGTGAGTGCGGCCCTCGTGCAACAAATCATCGCCGAATTGGTGCAGGCCCTACCCGAACGGGTAGGGCCCGACAGCCCCGGTCACGATAAGTTTTCGCTGGCGGGCCGGATTCTCGCCGAGCTCGCTACCGGCGCGGACTTTGCGGAGTTCCTGACGACGGTAGCATACGACTATCTGGACTGACACCGCGGGACCATCACGGACGGGCACCATGGACAAGCAGCAGTACACCACCTCGCTCGAGCACACCTGGAAGACGTGGAGCCGCTGGAAGGGGATCACGCGACCATACACGGCGGCCGACGTGTACCGCCTGCGGGGCTCCATCGACATCGAGTACTCGCTCGCCCGGCTCGGCGCGGCCCGCCTGTGGCAGCTGTTCCAGGATGACGAGTACATCGCCGTGCTGTCCGCGATCACCGGCAATCAGGCGATCCAGCAGGTGCAGGCGGGGCTCAAGGCGATCTACGTGAGCGGCTGGCAAGTGGCCGCGGATGCGAATAATGCGCTCGAGATGTACCCCGACCAGAGCCTCTACCCCTCCGATTCCGTCCCCGCCCTGCTCCGTCGCCTCAACAACGCCCTCAAGCGCGCCGACGAGATCGCGCATATGAAGAGCGACGAGTCGACTTACTGGTTCGCGCCGCTCGTGGCCGACGCCGAGGCGGGGTTCGGCGGCCCGTTGCACGCCTTCGAGATCATGAAGAACATGATCGACGCCGGTGCCGCGGGCGTGCACTTCGAGGACCAGCTCGCATCGGTGAAGAAGTGCGGCCATCTGGGCGGCAAGGTGCTCGTGCCGACGAGCGAGTTCATCACGAAGCTGGTGGCGGCGCGCCTGGCCACGGACGTGTGCGGCGTGGACACGATCCTGATCGCGCGCACCGACGCAAACAGCGCGACGCTGCTCACGAGCGACTGCGACGAGTACGACCAGCGCTTCGTCACCGGCGAGCGGACGGCCGAAGGCTTCTTCCGCGTGCGGGACGGCGTCGACGCGGCCATCGCGCGGGCGCTCGCCTACGCGCCCTATGCCGATTTGCTCTGGTTCGAAACGTCGAAGCCGGATCTCGCGGAAGCGACCAAGTTCGCCGAGGCGATCCACGCGAAGTACCCGGGCAAAATGCTCGCGTACAACTGCTCGCCGTCGTTCAACTGGCGCAAGCACCTGAGCGAGGCCCAGATCGCCGCGTTCCAGAAGGAGCTGGGCGCCCTGACCTACAAATTCCAGTTCGTGACGCTGTCCGCGTTCCACGCGCTGAACCACAGCATGTTCGAGCTGGCGCGTGCGTACAAGGACCAGGGGATGGCCGCATACTCGGAGCTGCAGAACCGCGAGTTCGCCTCGGAGAAGGACGGCTACGCGGCGGTGCGGCACCAGGAGTTCGTGGGCGTGGGCTACTTCGACGAGATCACCCAGATCGCGACCGGCGGGCAGTCGTCGGTGACGGCCATGGAGGGGTCGACGGAACAGCAGCAGTTCCACCAGCCGTCGCCCGCGCGCCGGAGGAAAGTCGCCAGGCGCTGAGACGCGACGGGACGAATGACCGCGCGAGCCGGGTGGGCCCTTCCGCCCGGCTCTCGTCGTTGACAGGTTCGGCGCGGTACCTACTTTGGGATCATGAAGCGTTCGACACTGTACAGCGTCGCCGCCGTCGTCGCGGTCGCGGCGCTCTTCTTTTTCATGACCACCGCCCGGGCCAAGGTCCAGTGCCGCGTGTGTATGGAGTTCCGCGGGCGGACCAACTGCGCGGCGGCCGTCGGACCGACGGAGCAGGCCGCCCACGAAGGGGCGCAAAGTACCGCGTGTGGCCCCATCGCGAGCGGGATGGACGAGCAGATCGGCTGCGGCAGGGCGCAACCAGTATCGGTGCAGTGCCGACCAACTGATTGACGACGTCGAGCAAGAACGTCACGCAGGAACGTCGAGTAGAGTCGTCTACGTCCTTGCGAGACGTCTTTGCGTGACGTCTTTGCGTGACGTCTTTGCTAGACGTATTCGCTCGACGTCCTTATGATTCTCCCGTGCCCGATCTCTCCCTGCCACGCACTCCCGTTCCCGCGAATCTGCTCTTGACGCAAGGTGCGTCCCAGCCGGGGCAGATCTTCGTGATGGAGCGCGTCCCCCACCACGACGGTCCGGAAACGGTCCTGGAGCTCCTGAACCGGCCCGAAGGCTTCTTCGCCTTTCGGCCCCAGGCGAACCACGAGGTCCTGCTCATCTCGAAGGTGCAGACGGTCTCGCTCTCGGTCGATCGCCAGGCGCCCATCGCCGATCCGGCCCGGCTGTCGGCCGCGCGGATGCTCGGCGTCGAGCTGGTGCTGACGAGCGGCTCCAAACTCGGGGGCTGGGCGAGCGTCGAGCTGCCGGAGCAGCACGCTCGCCTGCTCGACTATCTGAACGCGTCCCGGGACGCCTTCTTCGCCGTGTGGACCCATGCGGCGACCCATTACGTCAACCGCGCGTACGTGCTGTACGCGCGCCCACTGGGTTAACTCATGGCTGCGCGGATCGATCCGTTCGTCGACGTCCTGCTCCGGGAGAAGGGTGACCAGCTGTACCTCCTGCCGGACGAGCCCGTCACTATGGTGAAGGACGGCAAGCCGCGGAAGGTGAGCCGGCAGCCCCTCACCGATCAGCACATCTACGCACTGCTCGTCGAGGTGGCACCCTCCGAGTCGGCGGACCACATCGACAAGATGGCCGAGACGGAGTTCGAGTACGTGGCGGACCGCGGCATGGTGCGGGTGCGGATCGTGCCGGACATGGGGCGGCTCACGGCGGTCGTCGCGCGGATCGAAAATTCCGCCGGTGCCCGGCCGGCCGAGGCGGCCCCGGCGGCTCCCGCGCCGGCAGCCCAGCGGGCACCCGCCGTCGCGGGAGCCCCGCCGTCCGCCGCACCTCCGCCGCGTCCGCCGAAGCCCTCCGTCATTGCCGCCGCACCCATGGTCGAGACGCCCGCGACTGCCTCGGCGACCACTTCGTCCGCCGGCCTACCCGGCGACTTCGCCGCAACGCAGTACAAGGGAGCGGAGCGGGCCCTGGGCGAGCTGCTCAAGAAGCTCGTCCAGTCCGCCTCCTCGGATCTGCATCTGCGCGTGGGGGAGCCCCCCATCTTCCGCACGCACGGGGAGATGAAGCGGCAGGCCACACCACCGGTCAGCATGGAGCAGCTCGAGCTGATGCTCCTGGCGGTCATGCCGGAGCGCAACCGCGGCGAGTGGAAGGAGACGGGCGACTCGGACTTCGCCTACGAAATCGCCGGGCTCGCCCGGTTCCGCGTGAACGCGGCGCGCGACCGTAAAGGGCCGATGGCCGTATTCCGCGTGATCCCCGCCCAGGTGGTGAGCGTCGACCAGCTCAACATCTCGAAGGAAGTACAGCAGCTCTGCTACCTGACGAAGGGCCTGGTGCTCGTCACCGGTCCGACCGGCTCGGGAAAGTCCACCACGCTGTGCGCGCTGGTCGATCTGATCAATCGGACGCGCACGGACCACATCATCACGATCGAGGACCCGATCGAGTTCGTGCACGAGAACAAGAAGTGCGTGATCACGCAGCGGCAGGTGGGCGTGCACACCGACAGCTTCAAGCGGGCGCTGCGATCCGCCCTGCGGGAGGACCCGGACATCGTGCTGGTGGGCGAGATGCGCGACCTGGAGACCATCGCCATCGCCATCGAGACCGCCGAGACCGGCCACCTCGTGTTCGGCACCCTGCACACCACGACGGCGTCCTCCACGGTCGACCGGATCATCGACCAGTTCCCGGCCGACCGGCAGGCGCAGATCCGCGTCATGCTGTCCGAGTCGCTCAAGGGCGTGATCTCGCAAACGTTGTGCAAGAAGCTGAGCGGCGGGCGAGTGGCGGCGCGGGAGATCCTGCTCACGACGCCAGCGATCTCGAACCTGATCCGCGAGGGCAAGACGTTCCAGATCCCCTCGATCATCCAGACGTCGAAGCAGCTCGGCATGCTGACGCTGAACGACGCGCTGCTCGACCTTGTCGAGAAGAAGGAGATCAGTCCGGATGAGGCCTACATGAAGTCGGTCGAAAAGGCGGGTCTGGCGGGGTCATTCAAGGCCAAAGGGCACAAGCTGACGATCACGGCGTAGGCGACGTCGTCGCATTTCGCGTCGCTGTGACCTCGAGCCACGCCGACGGGTCGCCTTTCGTATGCGACGCCGCCCGTTGTGGCTGATCGGTTGCGCGATCTCAGTAACGCTGGGCGGGTCGGCCCAGCAACCGCGTCGCACCGGTCGGGACGCGGCCGACGAGACCTCCTCGGCCGCGCCCCGCCTCGGCGACATCGTGCAGCTGCTGCAAGCCAACCAGGGTATCGTCCTCGGCGCCCCTGCGGGCTCGGCCGAGAGTACCTCCTCGCTTCTCTACCTTCAGCGGTTCCAGTCGAGCGAGGCGATGGTCAATTCGGTGGAGGGGCACGCGGACGGCACGGCGTACGCGAGCTACACGACCCCGCTCGGGCCAGACTGGTACGACGTTGCGCGCGCCGACGACGCAGAGGATACTCGGGAGCGCGTGATTCCCGCCGGTCGGGGTATGCGACGCTTCTCGGACGTGCGGGCGGCCAACGTGAATGATGCGAGATGGCTGCCGCCGGACCGGGCATTCCCACCCGGGCGGGGGCCGGCGCCTCGCTGGGTGACGATCCACCTCCCGCTCACACCGCGCGCGACGATTCCCCTCGTGCGATCCGGCGACTACTGCTCCCGCGACATCGTATCGGTGCTCGATCCCCTGCTGGGCCTCTTCGACCCGAACGCGGGACCGCCGGAGTGGACGACGATACTCCCCAGGAATTGGTCGCTGGCCGGCCGGGAGACGAACAACGGTCAGCGGAAGTACCACCCGGACCTGCCGTTGGTGTGGCCCGGCAACCATCACGTCATCTGGGACGAGGTCGTGCGTCTGGCGCAGACCGACACGGCCCGATTGCGGACTGTGCTGAAGTGGCGTGGCCGGCCGAGTCACAGCGACGTGATGGATCGTCCCATCCCCTGGATCTCCTCAGCGGTCGCAGGCGTCGTTACGAACAGCTTTCTGTCGGGCGCGGATTACGCAGGCGACCACGCTGAGCCGCCAAACGACTATTGGCTCGGCGCCACTCCGCCGCCGCATTCCGAGCCGTGCGGCCTCTTCAACGCTGAGCATTCGCTGTGCAACGACTGGATCGTCTACGTGCGGCCCGACCCCGACTACCGATTCATGCTCGCCCAGGATAACGAGCGGGAGGCTGGGACGGAGAAGGGGCTGGGCAACTTCACTGTGGAACTGCGTGGCAGCTTGGAAACGGAGATCGAGCAGTGGCTCCTGCCCGTCGGCTACAGACCTGAGCCGGGGGACCGCATCTTCATGACAGGGCGCTGGGTCGTGGATTGTGGACACGACGATTGGCATGCCGAGCTGCATCCAATCGAATCGATCGTCTCGGCCCATTTGCAGCAGAGTGCCGTTGTCGCGTCGGTGGTCGTAACCGGGGACTGGCCCGGCGGCAAGCTCGAGCTGGATGTGTGGCCACCGGCCCGTTCCTCAGGGGCGGCGACCCTCCACTGGGGCCACAACCGCCGCACCATTGCCGAGAGATTGTCGGTGGACGAGCAGGCGCAGCCTGCGGACAGCCCCAATCACCTCCATCTCACGATCACCTCGAGCGAGCCGTGGCAGCCGCTCGTGACCGAAGACTGGAACGAGGTGGAGCCGCACCCGACACGGCGGCTGGCGGCGAAGTACAGGCTGTGGTGGAGCACCCGGTAGCTCGAGACCACGGGTGGAGGGCTAGGGGGATAAGAGCCACCGGTCGGATTTGAACCGACGACCGCTCGATTACGAATCGAGAGCTCTACCACTGAGCTACGGTGGCGCGGTTATACAGCAACAACTTACCGCATTGGTCGAGAGGTCTACGCCGTGGTGCCAATGGTGGTGCCAAACCCCACCCCGCGCAGCGCCTCCAACCGCGCCCCTAACTTAGCGGCGTGCTGCTCCACGCGGTACTCCACGGCCTCTGCCCGGTGGCGCACCTGGCCCAGGTGCCCAAAGACCTTCCGCACCATCGCCTCGCCGCCGTGCCCCATCTCGCGGGCGACCGTGTACGTGCTCACCGGCGCCCCTTGGTCTACGGTCTGGAGCCGAGCGGCGCAGTAGGTGTGGCGGAACATCTTGGAGCGGATCTCACCCGCCTTCCATCCGGCCCTCACAGCCACGGCGTCCAGCACCTTCCGGAAGTCGGTCAGAATCGCCTCCTCGCCCGTGCGGTAGCTCGGGAACAGCAACCGGCTCGGCGGATGCTCGGCGAGATAACGTTCAAGGGCCTCTCGGAGCTGGGGCCAGAGCGGCACCGACCGGTGGTACGTGGCAGTCTTGAGGCGGCGCCATTTGTTCGGCCGGAACGTCACCACTCCGCGATCGAGCGATACGTCGTCCACCTCGAGCCCCAGGACTTCGGACTCACGGCCCCCCGTCAGAAGGAACGTCGCGATCATCTCGTACGCGAACGGAACCGGCCGCCAACCGCCCTTCCCCGGCGCCGGTCGATAGGTCCGAGCTGCTTCCAGAAGTAGCGCCGCATCGGGCAGCTCAAGCCACTTGGCTTCGCCGCGTCGCGGTGACGGCTTCTCGTCGAAGTCTCCCACAGGATCGTACCCTGAGGGGACCACGCGCTCGGCGCGCGCCCGCTTGTACAGGTTCGAGAAACAGCTCAGATGATGCCGCACGCTGCTCGCGGACATCGTCCCCTTTCGGCCGTTGGGTGTCGCGAGCAGGCGGTTGGCCCAACGACGGACATCCGCGACCGTAATGGAGGCGAGGTCCCGCTCGGCACCGAAGAAATTGATCGCTCGGTCGAGACACTTTTCGGTCACTTCGAGCCAGTGCTCGGTGAACTTCTGTGACTCGGCCTTCGCAACGAGGTGCGAGGCCGCAAAGTCGGCGAGGCTTACCTGCCGTGTCTCTCCGTGCAAAGCGCGACCGCGGCGGGCCGCATCGAGCTGTTCCAGCCGTCGCGCGAGCAGCACCTGCGCCGTGGTCTCGTCGGCCGTAGCGAGCTTCTCCCCTGGCGCGACGAGCGCTTCCCTGCCCCCGCCCACGTCGGCGTAGTCGCGCACGTCCGCATACGCGCGGCTCGTGCCGCCCCGTTCGCGCCAGTAGATGCGAGACTTCTTGCTCTGTCTGCCCATGTTCAAGCTCCTCCCGATGAAGGTTGTTTGCCGAAACCGCTTGACGCCCACTCAAGCGCTGCAACGAAGTTCTTGTAGCTCAACTCACGTTTGCCCGCGAACCAGGGTTGTAGTGTCACGGCCAAGGCTGATGCCGCCGCAGCGGTGAACTCGTCATGCGCATCGGCCTCTACCGGCGCGGAGGGCGCTGGCGGCGTGAGAAGTAATCGGCGCCACCAGAACGCGCTGACGAGTCGCGTGACGAGCATCATCGCCCGCTCCCACGGATTCTTCTTCCAGCGGCCCTCGGCGAGATGGGACAGCGCCGCCTTAGCCTCCCGGTTACCGTGCTCGATATCCCGCTTCCAGGCCTTGGCGATCTGCCGCCAGATCTCATGTGCCGCCAGCTGGTACCGTGGCGGAAGCGTTGTCCGCTGTGTCAGGCCGCCTTCAGCGCGGGGGCGAATGATCCTCATGTTCTCGTCCACCCAGAGCGGCGGTTGGTAGCCCAGTTCGGGATACGGCAGCCATGACGTGAGACTCGGCAGGAGATCCGTTTCGCCGCCGAGCCAGGCGGCAGGCAGGTCGAGCAGCCCGGCAAGACTCTCCCTTAGCCCCTTGTAGCAGCGTTTCGTCTTTCCCCGCACGATCGAATCGAGTGTCTGCTGGCTGACGTCGATGCGGCCGGCGGCGCCGTTCACGCTCATGCCCTTCCACTCGATGGCGGCCCGGACCCGCGCGCCATCGATCGCTACCAAGGGGTCCTCCTCCCGTTTCCGGCGATGTCGCCGCGTCGTCGGCATTCCTCCCCCGGCATCAGTAACCCTCACCGCCTTGCCCTCCCGGCCTCCGAACGTCAGTAAACTACCGATATATTGGGCGCATGGCTAGTCCTCCATTGGAGAGCCTCCGGAAAGCCTTGGCCGCCATGCCCCCGGGGACGCTCGTGCCGAGGGACTGGGTGCTCGAGCGACTGTCCGAAGACGTCCCCGGCGTGCCAGCTGCGGTGACCCGCGCCCCACCGGCTCGCGTCGACCTGACGATCCGCGACCTTGCCCGACTGTTCGGGAAGCAGCCCTCGACGGTCCGTGCGTGGGTCGAGCGCGGGGACTTCCCGGGCGCCTACAAGCTCCACGGGAAGGAATGGCGTGTGCCGGTAAGCGGGGTGGAGGCATTCCAGAACTGGCAGCGGCGGGCGAAGTCCGACACTCGTCCTTCGGCGTGGCGGATGGTCAGACGCTCGGATGCCGCATCGCGGTCAGAAAGCGGCCAGGACCCGGTCACGACGCGGTCCACACACGGTAATGCCCAGGCCTGAAACAATGCCGAAAAAGGTCACGATGAAGAGCGCCAAGACACGAGCCGTCGCGCCGCAGGCACGCAAACACGTGCGCCGCGTCAACCAGAAGATGATCGATCAGATGATCGCGCTGCGTCGCCAAGGGTTCACGCATGCAGACATCGGGCAACGCCTTGACGTGTCCCCACGCACTGTCCGACGGCACACCGAGGGTGTGTCGCCTCAGCTCGTCCACGCGGAGGATCAGACTCGGGTGGACCTCATGCAGTGGGGCGCCGTACAGATACGGGCTATCCAGCAGCGCTGGCACCTTCGTGTCGCGGAGCTTGACCTATGCATGAAACGGTTGAGGACGGTCGTATCGCAACTCGACGATATGACGATCGAACAGCTTGAACGGGATCCTCAATTGAGGGTTCAGTTCCTCATGCACGAAATCTGGCCTCCCGCACATGAGAAGATCGACGATCTTCGCCTGTCCCGAGACGTTCCCACGACGTTCCACCGTGGCTGAAGCGATCGATTGTGACTGCCACTCCGCGCCACCCGGCGCTCGTTCGCTGCCACGGAATTCATTAGGAGCAGAGGCGGGCGCTGCCTAGATTGATTGCATGGCGACTTGCATGTTCTGCGGCGCGACGATCCAGCGAGAGTGCTGAAGCATATCGTGCCCGACGGTCTCGACGGCCGTCAGCCCTTCCAGAACCACGCCGGTGCGGTTAGGAGCCGCGAGGCCTACGGAACAGCTTCTCGCATTTCTCATCGCTCAAGCGCCAGCATGGATTCAGGCTGAGCGCTCGGCGCATAGGCCGACGGCGCGGCGATTGACAACAGGTGAGATCGACGCATTCAGGGCTTTCATACCACTCGCGGTCCTCGCCAAAGTACGGCTGGCTGCAGTGCCCGTGATTCAGAATCCCCCGTTTTACGCAGATCTCGAAGACGTCGGAATCCAAATACCCTTAGACTTCCGCCGGATGACTGGCATCACTTTCATCGATACGATCCTCATCTCGGACGCCGCGCCCGTACCCCCAACGGAGTGGCTCCCGCTACTCTTTCACGAACTGGTTCACGTTTTGCAATACGAAGAGTTGGGTCTCAACAGGTTCGTTCAGCTCTATGTAAACGGGTGGGCTGAAGGCGGCTTTCGCTACGAGGATATCCCGCTCGAGCGCGATGCCTACGAACTGGATGCGAAGTTCCGGTCTGCACCTGCTCAACCCTTTGACACGCTTGCAACGGTACGCAACCAGCTGTCCGGCTATGGCATCGCCTAACCTCGGCGTGGACCCGGCGGGCCCGACCAGTTAGCCTAGAGCGGAGCCTGCCAGCACCAGCCCTCATCTAGTAGGCCGAGTCAACCATGGATGTCAAGTTTCGGAAGCATCTAGCCGTCGCTCATCGCAACCTTCGGGCGCTGCTCGCAAGCACTCCCTTGAAGACTGACGCCCTCCCCATCGAGATGCCCGCTTCCGGAGTGTACCTCTTCACGGAACGCGGCAGGCACCTTTACGTCGGGCGCAGCAACCGCCTCCGGAAGGGCATTCCGCTGCACTATCGTCGTGCTTCAAAGCACAGCAGCGCCGCCTTCGCCTTCAGGCTTGCTCGGAAGGCAACGCGTCGGGAAGTCGCCTCGTACAAGACTGAAGGGTCACGCAAACAGCTCGCCGCGGACCCAACATTCGCGCGTGCCTTCTTGCGCGCGAAGGAGCGGATCCGCCGGATGGAGGTCCGCTTCGTGGAGGAGAAGGATCAGTTGCGACAGACACTCCTTGAGGTCTGCGCCGCGGCTGTGCTGTCGACGCCATTCAATGACTTCGATACTCACTGATATTGCTTGACTAGCGGCCGCTGGCCAAGCTCCCGTCCGAAACGCGTAACTCATCGCTCCTTCTCCGCCTCAAGAAGCAGCTGGCCGGCGGTCAGGTTCAAGGCCTTGGCGATGCGCTCCAAATTGTCGAGCGATATGTTTGTCTCGCCTCGTTCGACGGCACCCATGTACGTGCGGTGAAGTTTGCATCGATCCGCAAACGATTCCTGTGAGTAACCACCTGCCTTTCGTAAACGCCGAATGGCCCGCCCGAGGCGAGCGCGCAATGGTGTCATAGGCCGGAACGCTGCACCAGCCCCTGCCTTTGACTCTACAGCACATAGCTAGCCACTCTTTACATAGCGCTTGCCATGCTCGATCTTAGGCTCCGATTGCCAATCCCGAGCGACGCAGTGACTGCAGGGCCGCATGCTGGACTAGATATCGAGTTTCGCAAGACTCTCTTAGAGTGTTACTTGAGCCTTGCGACCTCTCCAGAACTGTCCGGCTGGCTGGAGGATATCGGACAGGACCCCAAGGGCTCGGTCGATGACAAAACGCGGCGCATCCGGGAGCACACGCAGTACCTCTCGATGTCGAGAGAGACGTTTCCCCAGCAGACGCTCAGCTACTTGTCCCCCTACACAGCGGATCACTTAGCAGAGATTTGCGAGGCGCTCGGTTTGCAGACCGACGGCACGAAGGACGACTTGTTCCGCCGGATCTATCGAGAGGTCGGCTACCGCGAGGGATGGCTTAAGCGCGTCCCCCCGGCGGTCGAGTCATTCGATAAGCAGCTCGTCTTGCCCTTTGTCACGTGGTATCCCGTACGGAAGAAGGGCGAGTACGAGAGCGACTATTATGAGTCGTTTGATGGTGAGATGATGGAGGTCTTCGGAGAGGAGTGCGTGCATCACGAGTACCCTGTGGCTCACGGAAGCACGCTGAAGATCGACTTCCACATCGGTCGGCCTCAGCAGCCCGGTGTGGGCGTCGAATTCAAGAGACCGGCAAACAATAGTGAGCTGCAGCGCGCGCTAGGACAGATGGACCAATACCTCGCGGCCTACGGGCCGAATCTGATCGTCGTGCTGATGCCTGACGCTATCAACAAGGCGCAAGAAACGCTCTTCGTGGAGGCACTGCGCGGCAAAGGGATTGTCACCGCTGTCAAACGTTCAGAATAGCGGCGACACCCGAGGTTCCTGCCGGGGGCGCAAGAATTCGGGCTCGGCCCTGTGAGCGTTCCCAACTGCCGTCCTGCCTGCAATTCCACTGGCCCGTACCCGAGAAACCAGCCTGAACGCCGCACTGAACACCGTACCGAAACGGCCCGAAATGCCTAGCAAACCGTTCGGGCCGCCGTTCGGCGCACCGCTCGGGCCGCGGTTCGGATAGCCGTTCCGCGACCTGTTCGGCGCGTCGTTGGGGAAAGGTCCGGTAGACTGGCCGGTAGACGGGCCGGTAGACGCGCCGGTAGACGGCCCGGCGGCCTGGGAAACAGCGGAGGAAACGAGGGAGGAAACACGGGAGGGAACAGCCAGGAAACGCTCGAGGAAACACCTGGGAACCACCGGAGGAACTGCCGAAGGAACCGCTCGAGGAACGAGAGTGGCCGGTGTCTGCGAACGAGAGCAGTCCAACTGCTAACTTAAGGGATGTCCAGAGGTCCAGCAGCTGCCGCTCAGTGAGCTCAGCGAGGGATGCGTCGGCACTCTTGGATCCCAGAGGCGAATAGCGAGTGAAGCGCCGCTTGCGCTCGGGGCCCGTCCCGAGCTCGAACAGCAACCCAAACTCATCCTTCCCATAAACGGTGATCCGGCCCGTGGGATATACCCTCCAGATGCCGCTGTCTACCACGATGGTGGGTCGTGCCAAGGTCAGGGCCTCGTCATCTCGCCAGCCCAGGCCGCTTGTGAGGGTGCGCCTCCATCGGAGCCGTGATGGCTCCCCGCTGGAGCGCGTCCGCGAGCGCCACAGTGGCGGCGGCCCGATCAGCGTCTAAGCCTCGCTCC
>QHUD01000128.1 GCA_003221085.1 Gemmatimonadota bacterium | reverse complement strand
CTCGAGCGCATCGAGGACCTCGGTCCGGACGAGGTGATCTCGGTCTACACCGACGGCCCGTTCGTGGACCTGTGCCGCGGGCCCCACGTGCCGAGTACCGGACGGATCAGGCACTTCAAGCTGCTGCACGCCGCCGGCGCCTACTGGCGCGGTGACGAGCGCCGGCAGATGCTGCAGCGCATCTACGGCACCGCGTGGTTCACGAAGGAGGACCTCGAGGGCTACCTGCGGCGGCTCGAAGAGGCGAAGAAGCGCGATCACCGTGTGCTGGGGAAGCAGCTCGACCTCTTCTCGATTCAGGAAGAGGTCGGCCCGGGCCTGATCCTGTGGCACCCCAAGGGAGCGATGGTGAATTTTCAGCTGCGGCGCTTCATCGAGGACGTGATTCTGGAGCGCGGTTATCAGCTGGTCTACACGCCCAACGTGACGCGCGAGGAGCTGTTCCTGCGCTCCGGGCACCTCCCGCTGTATGCCGAGAACCAGTTCCCGGCGATGGCGGCGGGGGAAGGCGAGGCCGAAGGCGTGCGGTACCGGGTGAAGCCGATGAACTGCCCGATGCACGTCCTCATCTACGCCTCACAGCAGCGCAGCTACCGCGATCTGCCGATCCGACTCGCCGAGATCGCCAACGTATACCGCAATGAGCGGTCGGGGACGCTGCACGGCATGCTGCGCGTGCGCGGGCTCTCGATGGACGACGCGCACCTCTTCCTGCGCGAAGACCAGATCGAGCAGGAAATCTTCCAGCTGCTGGACATCGTGGAGCTGGTGCTGGGGAAGACGTTCGGGCTTTCGTACCGCCTCGATCTCGCGACGCGACCCCCCAAAAAACTCGGCACCGACGCGACGTGGGACCAGGCGGAGCGCGCGCTGGAACAGGCCCTCAAGCACCGCGGTGCCACGTACCGGCTCGATCAGGGCGGTGGGGCGTTCTATGGACCGAAGATCGACATCAAGTTCAACGATGCCATCGGCCGGGAGTGGCAGGGCGCCACCATCCAGCTGGATTTCGAGCAGCCCGAGCGCTTCGGGCTCGAGTACACGGGCGAGGATAACCGCCCCCACCGGCCGGTCATGATCCACCGGGCGATCTATGGGACGCTGGAACGGTTCGTCGGATTCCTGATCGAGCACTTCGCGGGGGCGTTCCCGCTGTGGCTCGCGCCGGAGCAGGTGCGCGTGTTGCCGATCTCGGACGTGCAGGCGAGTGCGGCGCGCGTGCTACACGAACGGCTCCGCGCTGCGGGCATTCGCTCGCATCTCGACGAACGCAACGAGACGCTCAACTACCGCATCCGCGACGGCGAGCTACAGAAAGTCCCCTATATGGCCGTGGTGGGGCAGCGCGAGGCCGAGGCGGGCTCGGTCGCGGCGCGGGGACGAGGAGAGGGGAAGAAACAGGTGGTGCTGCCGGTGGCGGAGTTCGTGGCGAAGCTGCAGGAAGAGGTTCGCACCCGCTCGCTGACACCGTTAGTTTGAGTGTAATCCCAAGAGTTGATCCCCGGGCTTGCGCCGGGGGTCAGCTGGCACCGTTGCAGACTAACCCCGGACGCAAGTCCGGGGTGGAACCGAAGGTCAGATGAGCGCTAGCGATCATACGACCCCCGTCATCCTGTCCGCCTGTCGCACACCGATCGGCAAGTACTTGGGCGGGCTGGCTGCGCTGGCGGCTCCGAAACTCGGCGCCCTGGTGATCCGCGAGGCGGTGTGCCGCTCCGGGATCGAGGCCGGCGCGGTCGACGAAGTGATCATGGGGAACGTGCTTCAGGGCGGTGTCGGCCAGGCGCCGGGGCGCCAGGCTGCGATCCACGCGGGTCTGTCGGGGACCGTTCCGGCTCTCACCATCAATAAGGTGTGCGGGTCGGGCCTCAAGGCCGTGATGCTCGCCGCCCAGGCGATCCGGGCGGGCGACGAGCAGTGCATCGTGGCGGGCGGGATGGAGTCGATGTCGAGCGCCCCGCATTACGCGTACGGCCTGCGGGGCGGCCTCCGTGTCGGCGACGGCCAGCTCGTGGACGGCATGATCCACGACGGCCTGTGGGACTCCTTCTCCAATACGCACATGGGCAACCTCGCGGAATACACTGCGAAGAAAGCCGGCGTGTCGCGCGCCGACCAGGACGCGTTCGCCTTGGCGAGCCACCAGAAGGCGGTGGCGGCGATGGAGGCGTGCCGCTTCAAGGCGGAAACAATCCCCGTCGCGATTCCCGGGAAGCCCGGCAAGCAGGATCCGCCAGTGATCGACAAAGACGAGGGTCCCCGCAAGGACACTTCGCTCGAAGCCCTGGCGGCGCTCAAGCCGTCCTTCGAGAAGGACGGGACCGTGACGCCGGGGAACGCGCCCGGCTTGAACGACGGCGCGAGCGCACTGGTCGTCACGTCGCTGGCGTTTGCGAAGGCGCACGGCGTGAAGCCGCTCGCCCGTGTGACCGCGTACGCGAGCGCGGGTGGCGAGCCCAAAGATCTCTTCTTTGCGCCCATCGTGGCCGTGCAGAAGCTTCTGGCGAAAACCCAGACGACGATCGGTGACTACGATCTCATCGAGGCGAACGAGGCATTCGCCGTGCAGGCCATCGCCGACGGGCGCGCCCTCGGCTGGGACTGGGACCGCGTGAACGTGAACGGGGGTGCCATCGCCCTCGGGCACCCGATCGGCGCCTCCGGCGCGCGCATCCTGACGACGCTGCTGTACGCCTTGAAAGACCGGGAGCAAACGACCGGCCTCGCCACCTTGTGTCTCGGGGGCGGCAACGCCGTGGCCCTCAGCGTGGAGATGCTCTAATGCAGGCTCAGACCGCCGTCGTGTCCGCTCCGTCGCTCACGGGTCGGCGCGCACTCGCCGTCCTCTCGGGCGTCGCCCTGGTCGCGCTCGCTGCACAGCTCGCGATTCCCCTCCCGGGCACGCCGGTGCCGATGACACTGCAGCCGTTGGCGGTACTGCTGGTCGGCGGGCTGCTCGGGCCCGGGCTGGGCGCCGCCTCGCTGCTCGTGTATCTCGCGCTCGGGGCCGCGGGCCTGCCGGTCTTCACCCCGTACGGTCTCCCCGGCGTCGTCCGGCTGTTCGGCCCGACGGGTGGGTACCTGCTCGCCTACCCGATCGCCGCCTACGCGGTCGGGAGACTCGTGGCCGACGGGCGGCGGTGGACCCGAATCACGCTCGCCGTGCTCGCGGGTCTCGCGCTCATCCACCTCGGCGGGCTGGCGCAGCTGCTGATCATCACCCACAGCCTGAGCGCCGCCGCACGCCTCGGCACTCTCCCGTTCCTCGTCGGCGATCTGGCGAAACTGGTGATCGTGGTCCTGGTTCTACGACCGGCGGTGAGTCCTCTGCGCGCGCGCCTATGACGGCGCGCGTTTCGTTTCCGGCATGAGCCGTGTCGCGGTGGTCGGCGCCGGCACCATGGGGAACGGCATCGCGCACGTCTTCGCCCAGCACGGCTGGGACACCACGCTGATCGACGTCGCGCCGGGCTTGCTCGAGCGCGTGCTCGCCCTCATCCGGACGAACTTCGAGCGACAGGTGAAGAAGGGGACCGTGACCGCGGAGCAACGCGACGCGGCGCTGGCGCGGATCCGGACCTCGACGAGCCTCGACGCGGTCGCCGACGCCGAGCTGGTGGTCGAGGCGGCGACCGAGCAGTCCGACGTCAAGTTCAAGATCTTCCGCGACCTCGACCGGCTGGCGCCGCCCGCCGCGATCCTCGCGAGCAACACGTCCTCCATCTCGATCACCACGATCGCCGCCCAGACCAAGCGCCCTCCGCAGGTCGTGGGGATGCACTTCATGAACCCGGTGCCCGTGATGTCACTCGTCGAAGTGATTCGCGGACTCGAGACGGGCGAAGAGACCGTTGGGAAGGTTGTGGAGGTGGTGAAGGTTCTAAATAAGACACCCGTCGTCGTGAACGACGCGCCCGGGTTTGTGTCCAACCGGGTGCTTATGCCGATGATCAACGAAGCGGTCTTATGCGTGATGGAGGGCGTCGCGACGCCCGAAGCGGTCGACACGGTCATGACGCTGGGCATGAACCATCCCCTCGGGCCCTTGGCGCTCGCCGATCTGATCGGGCTCGACGTGTGCCTCGCGATCCTCGAGGTACTGCAGCGCGACCTGGGGGACGACAAGTACCGGGCCGCGCCGCTGCTGCGGACCATGGTGGCGGCCGGGCGGCTGGGTCGGAAGAGCGGGCGCGGCTTCTATGTCTATCGCGATTGAGCTGCCGGGTCTCTCCGAGACGCAGCGCCAGATCGTCGAGCTGGCGCGCGAATTCGCGCGCACCAAGATCGAGCCGTTCGCGGCGGAGTGGGATCGCCGGGCGCACTTCGACCGTGAGGTGATCGACGAGCTCGGCCGGCTCGGGTTCCTCGGCATGTGTGCGCCCGAGGAATTCGACGGCATGGGGCTCGACACCGTCACCTACCTGCTTGCGCTCGAGGAGATCGCCGCGGCGGACGCGAGCGTCGCCGTCTCGCTCTCGATCCACAATGCCATTCCGACGACGATGCTGACGCGACACGGCAGCGACGCGCAGAAAAAACGCTGGCTCAAGGCGATGGCGCGGGGCGAGCTGTTGGCCGGCTTCGCGCTGTCCGAGCCCGAAGCCGGCTCTGACGCCGCGGCGCTGTGCACGCGCGCCGTGCGGGACGGCGACGCCTGGGTGCTGTCGGGCGCCAAGGCCTGGGCCACGAACGGCGGCACGGCCGACCTCATGATGGTGATGGCGCGCTCGGAGCACGGGATATGCGCCTTTATTGTGCCCACCGACGCCCCCGGTTATCGTCCGGGGACGCCGGAGGACAAGATGGGCCTCCGCGCGTCCAACACCGTGGCGCTCGCGCTCGAGGACGTCAGGCTGCCGGCGGACCACCTCCTGGGTGAGGAAGGCGAGGGGTTCGGCTACGCGATGGAGGGCCTCGACGCCGGTCGCCTGGGGATCGCGGTGCAGGCGGTGGGGATCGCGCGCCGGGCGCTCGAGCACTCCGTGGCCTACTGCGCCGAGCGACGGCAGTTCGGGCGGCCGCTGCGGGAGTTCCAGGCGGTGCAATTCAAGCTCGCCGACATGGCGACGCGAGTGGAGGCGGCCCGCGCCCTGGCCCACGTGGTCGCGACGCGCCGGGACCGGGGTGAGGACACCAGCATGCCGGCGAGCATGGCCAAGCTGTTCGCCTCAGAGGCCGCGATGTGGGTGACGACGCAGGCGGTGCAGCTGTTCGGCGGCTACGGCTACATGCGCGATTTTCCGGTGGAAAAGCTGTTCCGGGACGCCAAGGTGACGGAGATCTATGAAGGCACCAGCGAAATCCAGCGGATCATCGTCGCCCGCGGTCTCTATCCCCGCGGCTGAACGGCCAGACGGCGGTGTCTGAACGGATTTATGTGGGCGCGGACCACGCGGGGTTCCAACTGAAGCAGAAGCTCGTCGGCGAGCTGAAGCGGCTGGGCTACGAGCCGGTGGACGCGGGGCCTCAGACGATGGATCCGGCGGACGATTACCCCGACTACGGCCGGCCGGTGGCGCAGGCGGTGAGCAAGGGCACCGTGAAGCGTGGCGTGCTGACATGCGGCACCGGGCTCGGCATGGCGTTCGTGGCCAACCGATTTCCGCGCGTACGGGCGGCGGTGGCGTGGACGCCGGAGATCGCCGAGCTGGCTCGCAAGCACAACGACGCGAACGTCCTGGTACTGCCGTCGCGGTTCGTGAGTGAGGAGGAAGGGATGGATATCCTGCACAAGTGGCTCGACACCGCGTTCGAAGGCGGCCGCCACGAGCGGCGCGTCGCGAAGATCGACGCATGATCGATCGACGCACTCCGCTCGCCAAGGCGGACCCGGCCATCTTCGACCTGATCCGCCGCGAAGTGGAACGGCAGGAGCATGGGCTGGAGCTGATCGCGAGCGAGAACTTCGTGTCCGTGGCGGTGCTCGAGGCGATGGGGACGGCGCTCACGAACAAGTACGCCGAGGGGCTGCCGAACAAGCGGTATTACGGCGGCTGCGAGGTGGTGGACGAGGTGGAGCAGCTCGCCATCGATCGGGCCAAGCACCTGTTCAAGGCGGAGCACGCCAACGTCCAGCCGCACTCCGGGGCCCAAGCGAACATGGCCGCGTATTTGGCAGTGGCGAAGCCGGGCGACACGCTGCTCGGCCTGGCCCTGCCGCACGGCGGCCACCTGACCCACGGCGCACCGGTGAACTTTTCGGGGACGCTGTTTCGCGCCACGCATTATGGAGTCCGAGAAGCAACCGGCCGGATTGATTATGACCAGGTGCGCGAGATCGCGCGACGCGAGCGCCCACGCATCCTGATCGGCGGTAGCAGCGCCTACGCGCGCATCATCGAATTCGCCACCCTCAAAGCCATTGCGGACGAGGTCGGCGCGATCTTCATCGTGGACATGGCGCACATCGCCGGGCTCGTGGCCGCCGGCGTCCACCCCTCGCCCGTGCCGCACGCGCAGATCGTCACGACCACCACCCACAAGACCTTGCGGGGCCCGCGGGGCGGATTGATCCTGTGCCAGGAAACGTTCGCCAAGGATGTCGATAAGCAGGTGTTTCCGGGCCTCCAGGGCGGCCCGCTCGAGCATGTGATCGCGGCGAAGGCGGTAGCCCTGGGCGAGGCACTCGCGCCGGAGTTCACGACGTACGCCCGGCAGGTCGTGCGGAATGCGCAGGCCCTCGCCGCGGCGCTGGCCGAGCGGGGCTACGCCATCGTGTCGGGCGGGACGGATACCCACCTGATGCTCGTAGATCTGCGGCCCAAGCACGTGACCGGCAAGGAGGCCCAGGAGCTGCTCGACCGGGCCGGCATTACAGTGAACAAGAATACGATTCCCGGCGACCCCCAGAAGGCGTTCGTCACGAGCGGGATCCGCATCGGCACGCCGGCCGTGACCACGCGCGGCTTCACCGAGGCCGAAATGCTCAACGTGGCGGAGTTCATCGACACCGTGCTCACCAAAAAGGACGAGTCGACCATCGTGCGCGTGAAAGCCGAAGTGCGCGAGCTGGCCCTGCAGTTCCCGCTGTACGCACCGCCGGCCCGCGCGGCCGCGGTGGGGGGGCACCATGCCCGATAGCGGCGCTTCCTCGGGCCGGCCCGGCCGCGGCTCCGGCTCGTTCACGGTGCACCCGGCCGAAGAGCTCGAGGTCTACTTCAACGAAGTCGCCCACGGCCGCCCGGTGGGCTTCGTCGCGTCGTCCAAGTGGAAACCGCCGACGGACATCTACGAGACCGACGACGCGCTGGTGGTCTACATGGACATCGCGGGGATGCGCTCGGAGGACTTCACGGTCGAGTACGTGGACGGCGTCCTGACCATCGCCGGCGAGCGCACCGCCCGGCGCCACGAAGGCAAGCCGCATTATCACGCGATGGAGGTGCAGGTCGGGCCGTTCGAGCGCCGCTTCCGCCTCCCCGCGCCGGTCGACCCCGAGAGCATTCGGGCGAACTACGACCAGGGCTTCCTCGAGGTGCGGCTGGCGAAGCTGCCGGCCCGCCTGTCGGGACCGCAGTCGGTGCGGGTGCAATAAGTGGATCGCCTCCCCGTCCTGCCGCTCGGCCGGGTCGTCGTCTACCCGCACGTCGTGCTGCCCATGGCCCTCACCGATCCCTTCGCCGTCCAGCTGATCGACGAGGTGGTGCAGGGGAACAAGCGCCTGCTGCTCGGCGTGGTGCGGCCGCTGGGGGGCACCGAGCCCCCCGAGGGCGCCGTGATGCAGGCCCGTGCCGACGAGCTGTACGAGGTCGGCACGCTCGGCACCGTCGTGCGCATGCTCAAGCTGGGCGACGGCTCGGTGCGGGTCATGGTGCAGGGACTCGAGCGGGCGCGGCTCGTCGAAGTGACCCCGGCCGAGCACTGGCTGGTGGCGGGATACGAGACGCTCCCCAACACAGTGGTCGAGGACGCGCGGACGGAAGCCCTGAAGCGCACAGTGCACGCCCAGTTCTCGCGGGTGATCGACATCGCCCCGTACTTGGGGGAGGAGCTCCACGAGGTCCTGGTCGGCATCAGCGACGCCGGCAAGCTGGCCGACTTCGTGGCCGCGAACCTCGACCTGGCCCTCCCCGCCAAGGCCGAGCTGCTGGCGATCGACGACGTGAACCGCCGGCTCGAGCGGCTCGCCGAGCTGCTCGGTCAGGAGCTACAGGTCCTCGAGGTCGGCAGTCAGATTCAGGAGAAGGTGCGCACCCGCCTCGACCAGAATCAGCGGGAGTACGTGCTGCGCGAGCAGCTGCGGGTCATCCGCCAGGAGCTGGGCGAGGAGGAAGGCGAGGACGAGCTGACCGAGCTCGCCGGCCGGCTCGAGGCCGCCGGCCTCCATGACGAAGCCAAGAAGGTCGTGGATCGGGAGCTCAAGCGGTTGCGCCAGATGTCGCCGCAGTCGGCCGAGTATCACGTGGCCCGAACCTACCTCGAAGTGTTCGCGACGCTGCCTTGGGGCCGCACCTCGCAGGACCGGCTCGACCTGAAGGCCGCACGCGACATTCTCGACCGCGACCACTACGACCTGAAGCCCGTCAAGGAGCGCATCCTCGAGTACCTGGCGGTCCGCACGCTCAATCCGGCCGCGCGCGGCAGCATTATGTGCTTCGTGGGGCCGCCCGGCGTGGGCAAGACCTCACTTGGCCAGAGCATCGCGGAGGCGCTGGGGCGCCGGTTCAC
>QHUD01000229.1 GCA_003221085.1 Gemmatimonadota bacterium | reverse complement strand
CCCGCAATGGCTCCAGCTGCTGCTGGACCGCTCGCCGGAGGACGGGAAGGCCTTTTTCCGCGACAACATCCGGGTGGAAAAACGTCACGACGCCATGTGGCGCGCCATGGGGGACGGGTTTAACGTCCCCAAAGAGCGCTTCCAGATTCCGGAGCCGATGCTCCCCGAAGTGAAGGAGTTCCACGGCTACCTGACCGAGATGTGCCGCGGCGCCACGTTCGGCACGGCGGTGTCGGCGACGAATTACGCGGTCGAGGGTGTGGCGCAGAAGATCTCGGAGAAGGCGCTGCGCGGCCTCGCGAAGAACGAGAAGATCGGGCCGCGAGGGCGGTGGTGGCTCGAGGAGCATGCGAAGTACGACGACGAGCATCCGATCCAGGCCCTCGAGATCATCAAGAGCTGCGTCAAGCGCGGGGAAGCGCCGCAGAGCGTCACCGACTCGGCGTTGAAGAGCCTCGGCCTGATGAAGGGAGCCATGGTGGCGTCGTACGAGTCATGAGTAAGGGCAGGCGCGCTTCGCCGACGCGGGGCACGCGGCCTGCGCCGACATCCCCGAACGCGACTCTCAAGCGGCGGGCGTTCGACCCGACGCGCGTGGCGGCCGAGATCGTGGCCGCCCTCGCGGACGCGGTGGTGGTGACCGGATTGGATCGCCAGGTGATCACCGCGAACCGGGCGGCAGCCGACCTGTTCGGCCGGCCACTCGACGACCTCCCGGGCACGCCGATCGACGACCTCGTCGCGATCGCCGAGCGACAGCACGTGGCGGAGCGCGAGCAGCGGGCGGTCCAGGGCGAAGAGCAGCGGTACGAGACGAAGATCGTCGGCGCGGGCGGAGACGAGCGCGTGGTCGCGGTATCCACCACCCCGCTGGTGGTCGAGGGCGAGCTGGTCGGGACCGTGGCGGCATTGCGGGACGTGACCGAAGAGAAGCACGCGCAGGACACCCTGGCCCGGTCGGAGGCGCGGTACCGCAACCTGTTCGAGTCGGCCTCCGATGCGATCGCCACATTCGATGCGAACGGCCGCTTCACCACCTTCAACCACGCCGCCGAGATCATCTCCGGATACCGCCGCGAAGAGCTGGTGGGCCAATGGTTCGCCCCGATGCTGCCCGACGACGAGCTCCCCAAGGCGCTGGCGCACTTTCAGAAGGCCCTCGCGGGCGAGACGGGCCTGTTCGAGACGAGCTTCTACCGCAAGGACGGCGACGTCCGCACGATTCAGGTGACCTACTCGACGCCGCGGCTCGACGAGGAAGTGTTGTGCGTGATCCGCGACGTGACCGACCAGAAAATGCTCCAGGAGCAGCTGATCCAGTCGGAGAAGATGTCCGCGATCGGGCAGCTGGTGTCGGGCGTGGCGCACGAGCTGAACAACCCGCTCGCCGGGATTTCGGCCTTCGCCCAGCTGCTCCTCTCCGAAAAGCGGTTCCCGCCCGATCAGCGGACCGCCGCCGAAATGATCTACGCGGAGGCCCGGCGCGCCTCGCGCATCGTGCAGAACCTCCTGACCTTCGCCCGCCAGCACAAGCCGGAGCGCACGCCTACCTCCGTCAACCAGGTGCTCGACGATACGCTCGAGCTGCGCGGCTACGAGCTGCGGGTGCGCGGTATCGACGTGCAACGCGACTACGATGAGCAGTCGCCCGAGACCATGGCGGACGCGCACCAGCTGCAGCAGGTGTTCCTGAACCTGATCACCAACGCCGAGCAGGCGATGGAGCGGGCGGAGCGGGACCAGCAGCGCCTCACGATCCGCACACGCCGCACCGGCAACGTGATCCGCGTCGAGGTCGAAGACACGGGTCCCGGCATCCCGCCCAATCTGCTCGAGCGCATTTTCAACCCGTTTTTCACGACGAAGCCGACGGGCTCGGGCACCGGGCTGGGGCTCTCCATTTCGCTGGGCATCGTGCGCGAGCACGAGGGGCGCATTTGGGCGGAGAACGCCACGCAGAGCGGCGCCCGGTTCGTCATCGAGCTGCCGATCGTGGCCCCGCATCCCACGGGCGAGTTCCAGAGCACGCCGGCCTCGCAGCCCATGGCCGACCGGCTGCACGTGCTCGTCGTGGACGACGAGGCCTCGGTGCGGGTGGCACTCCAGCGCTATCTCTCGAGTCGGGGTCACGAGGTGGAGACGACCGCCAGCGGCCGGGAAGCCCTGGCCCGCATGCGCGAGGACGCATTCGATGCCGTGATCATCGACATGCGGATGCCGGATGTCTCGGGGGAGCAGCTGTACGGCGAGCTCAAGGCCCGCGACCCGTCCTACGCGGACCGCGTGATCTTCACGACCGGGCAGCTGGTGGACGACACCGTGCGCACCTTCCTCGCGTCCACCGGCCGCCCTTGCGTGCCGAAGCCGTTTGACCCGTGTCATTCCCTGGAGCGGGTTCGTTCAGACCCGCTGCAGGCGCGTCAGGCGGTGCAGCTGGAGGTGGCGGCGGTGCGCACCGCTTTGATCCTCGTGCTCGTCGTGGTCCTGGTGCATCCGGAAGATCCGGTCCTCACGAGCCGGAACTTTCCAGGCGAGGGTCATGCGTTTCTGCTTGCGCAGGATCTCGATCGACACCGTTTCGCCCTTCTCGTAGGAGCGGAGGATGCGCATCGCGTGCGACGGGTTCGCGGGCTTCCGCCCGCCGATCGACGTGATCACGTCGCCCCCCTTCAGGGGTAGACTCGAGTCCGCCGGTGCCTTCACGACCAGGACGCCGTCCTTCGTGCCGAAGTAGTCGCCCAGGTCGGAGTTCAGGCTCACGAGCTCGAGATCGCCCCACGGGGAGCCGAAGATCTCGAAGCGATCCATGCCGAGCATCGGGCCCATGGCGATCGCGGGCGGCCCGGGCATCTCCATCTGGAACTTCGAGCCCAAATCTGCGGCGACCAGCGTCGCCTGTTTCGTATCATTGCCCCGGCGAAATTCGACCCGCACCGTGTCGTCGGGCTCGAGGCGGCGGGCGAGCTCCACCAGCTTTCTCCCGGGGCCCGATTGGTCTTCGTCTTCCGCCTTCACCTCGGCTAGCGAGGTACCGTTGAACCTCGTGATGATGTCGCCGACCTTGAGGCCCGCCTTGTCCGCCGGACCCCCGGGCGTGACCCCCTCGATCTTGGCTCCCAGCTTGTCGGTCTCGGGGCTCGCGTCCGTCTTGACCACCACGCCGATTCGCCCGTGGTGATCGGTGAACACGAACGTCCGCGCACGCGGCTCGCGTGGCGGACGCGGCGGGCGGGGAGTCCCCTGCGCCGTGAGCCCCGCTGGCCAGGCGGCCACGGCCGCCGCGGCCGCCGCGACGATGATCCACTTCCGCTGCATCCGATAACCCTCCGGGGCGCTAGAGCCCCACGTAAGCGGCACGAGTGACGCGGACGCTCACGAGCTGCTCCATGAGCTCCACGCGCTGCTGCCACAGTGTGACGAGGTCGGCCGGACGTGCCTGGGCTTGCGAGGGCCCCACCTGTGCCAACTCGCCGTCGACGACGGCAATGCGGTCTTCCAAGGCGGCGGCGAGCGCCGCGGAGCGGCCGCTCGTCACTCGCCCGTCAGGATCGTAGCGGCGGAGCTGTTGCTCGAGCGTCGCCGATTGCTCCTTCACTCGGGCCAGCTCGGCTGCATTCACCGGCTTCGTCCAGAACGGCCGGAACACGAGGAGCGCCGCGAGCGCCGCCGCGGCGGCGAGACCCCAGACGCCCCAACGCTCGCGGCGCCGGCGCTGCTCGGCCAGAACGGCGTCCCGCACCGCGGGCCAGCGGTCTCGCGCGGGCCGCCGCGTCGGCAGAGCCTTGAGCTGCGCGACGCGCTGGTACAGCGCCTCGAGCTCCGCCTGGCACGCGGCACATCCCGCCGCGTGCTGCCGTGCCCACGCAGACCCTTCGCCGGCGCGAAGCGCCAACAGGTCGTCCATGGTGCAGTGCATCATCGTGCCACTCCTTCATCGAGCATCCGCCGCAGGCGGGCGTGGGCGCGCGCCAGCTGCGACTTGGAAAAGCTCACCGTCTTGCCCATCTGCTCCGCGATCTCCTCATGGGTGTAGCCCTCGACATCGTGCAGCCAGACCACCGCACGCGACGTTTCGCTCAACCGCTCGAATGCCCGTTCGAGATCGATCTGGGCAGGTACGCCGCTCGGACTCATTCCCGCCGTGCCGCTCGTCCTCTCACTCGTGCCCCCCGCCCCGGACTCCTCGTGCCACTCCTCGGTCTCGCGCACCCGGTCATGCCTGATCCGCATCAGGGCCTTGGAGGTCGCAATCTGCCGGATCCAACCCCACAGGTGGCCTTCCGCGCGGTACTGCTTGATGCTCCGCACCACCTCGAGAAACGTCTCCTGCAGCACGTCCTCCGCGTCCTCAGGTACCCGCAGCACGCGCAGCGCGAGATTGTACACGGGCGTCTCGAACGCCCGGTACAGCGCCTCGAGCGCTTCCAGGTCGCCTGACTTCGCCCGGGCAACGAGTAGGTCGGGAACGGCGAGAGAAATCGTCATCTCCTGAACAACATAGATGCGTCAAGTACGTAAGACGTCGCGCAGAGGCGTCAAGCAAAGACGTCAAACAGAGACGACGTGGCGCGACGCCGTCGTGTTGCGCCGTTGCGAGACGTGTTTGCTCGACGTCGTCTAACCGATTGCGATCCTGCGAGTTGCAGCTATTTTGAGTGATGCCCCTCGACCGCGAAACGCTTCACAGCTGGCTCCATCATTGGCAGGACGAAGCCGACGCCGCCTACCTCTACCTGGTGCTGGCCGGCCAGGAGCGGGACCAGAAGCGCAAGGATGTCTACATCAAGCTGGCCGGCGTGGAGGAGCGCCACGTCCAGATGTGGGAGCAGCTCCTCGCGAAGCACGACCACCCCGTCGGCCGGCCCCGGCCTTCCCTGAACGCTCGTCTCAGGGCGTGGTTCGGGCGCCGGTTCGGGTCCAGCTACCTGCTACCACTGCTGCTGCGCGAGGAGGGGCAGGAGGTGAAGGGGTACATGGACCTCCACAACAAGGTCACGTTCGACG
>QHUD01000127.1 GCA_003221085.1 Gemmatimonadota bacterium | reverse complement strand
GCGTCGGCACTCGTTCCTCGCCACTGTTACCTACCCCATCACCCAGGGCCTCGAGCTCAGCGCCATCGGGCACCTCACATCGGGGGCGCCGTATACCCCGCTCGTCAGAAACGATATCAACGGCGACGGCGCGCGCAACGACCGCGCGTTCATTTTCGACCCCGCGACGACCTCGGACACCGCGGTCGCCCGTAGCATGCGCACGCTCTTGGGCGCCGCGCCTTCCCGGGCGCGCAGTTGCCTCGAGCATCAGCTCGGGCGCATCGCTACCCGCAACTCTTGCACCGGTCCGTGGCAGCCAACGTTCGACCTGCAAGTCAACTGGCGGCCGGCGTGGTTCGGCGCGGACCGGCGGCTCACTCTCTCGCTGCTAACCTTCAATCTGCTTGGTGGCTTGGACGAATGGCTGCACGGCGCTGCCAACCTGCATGGCTGGGGATATTCCACTACACCCGACCCCGTCCTGTTGAACGTGCACGGCTTCGATCCAGCCACGGCTCGCTACCTGTACAGCGTCAACGGCCGGTTCGGCTCGACCGTCAGCGCCACCGGCGGTGTTTCCGTGCCATTCCAGGTCGCTTTCCAAGCGCACGTGGCCCTCGGCCCCGGCCGGACGCGCGAGCGCCTGCGCGCCGCCCGCCGGGGGGCCACGACGCCGGGCCCCGACAGCGTCCCGGCGCCCGCGGTCGCCTCCGACGCAGTGCCGACTTTCACTAACCCCGTCGCGGCGATCCTGGGCCTACGGGACTCGCTGCACCTCTCCGCCGAGCAGGTCGCTCTGCTGCAGGTCATCTCCGATTCGCTGGACATCGGGAACCGCGCCGCGTCGGACTCCCTGCAGACAGAGGCGCAGAGGCTGAGCGATCGCCTGCCACCTGCGGCGGTGCGCGCTCGGCTGGAGCCGAAGGTGGCCGCGGAACGCGCGAATATCCACCGTGCGCTCGAGCGCGCCCGCAGCGTGCTCGCGCCTGCACAGTGGGCGAATGTACCCGATGGACTCAAGTCTACGGGAGTGCCATGACCCACATCGCTTGGCGGGAGACGAGCGAGGGCGGGCGCCGTCGCGAGCGGGAAGCGGCGGCGCGCGGTCGAGCCGCGACCGACTGACGAGCGCGTTCCTTCATGGCGAGCGAGCGAGTTGTCCGATGTCCTCCGGACGCGGCAGGTGCACATGCGCCACCCGGCGCCCCTTCGCCAGCAATGCGCGGATGTCCCCGATCGCCTGCGCGCGCTTCAACCGGCCGAACGTCGTGCCCATTTCCGGGATGGCGGCATCCTCCGCATCGTCCGCGGTCACGACCAGGAATAGGCCAGTATTGGGCCCGCCCTTGTGCAGCTGGCCCGTGGAGTGGAGATAGCGCGGGCCGAACCCGAGCGTGGTGGCGCAGCCCAGGTCGCGGGCCCAGCTCGCGCGCACGGCCTGGAGCCGGGTCGCGATCCCAGGGTTGGGCGGAAGGTAGGCGAGAATGGCGAGGTAGTCTCCCGGGCGTGCCGCGTTGCGTAGAACTTCCGGGTTGAGCGTCGGCAGGGGCGCAGTATGCTGCGCCCGAACTGGCCCCGTCTCTCCTCGCGCCAACTCGGCGCGCGCCAGCGCTTTCGCCTCCTCCACGTTGGGCTGATCGAACGCGTTCACACCCAGGCGGGTGCACAGCTCCGAGGTGGTGCACTCCCAGGCGAGGAACTCCGCGCCGAGGGCGAGCGGATCCGCTGCGAAGTCCCGGACAATCTGGCTGTCGGGACGGGGAGCCGTGATCGGGTCGTCCACCACGGGCACGACGCCGCGTCCGTCCTTCCCAGTGCTCTCCGCCACGAGCTGCTCGATCCAGTCGGCTAGCCGCGCCACCGGCGCCGGGGGCCGGAGCACCAGCTTGTCCCGTCCCGCGAGCGCCCCTTCGGCGAGCCGGGCGCCGCGCGCCCGGGCGGCGTCCGGGTCGACGGCGAGCGCCCGCTCGAGCAGCTCGCGACCATTCACGCCCAGCAGCGCGGCGGGCAGCATACCGACCACGGTGAGGGCGGCGTAGCGGCCGCCCACGTCCGGCGGATGAGGGAAGACCGCTCGGAACCCGCGGTCGCGCGCGAGCGCTTCGAGCGGGCTGCCAGGATCGGTGATCGCCACGAAGCGCGCCGCGTCGGCGCGCGCGGCCAGGTAGTGATAGAACGCGAGCGTCTCGACGGTGCTGCCCGACTTGCTGCAGACGACGAACAACGTGCGGTCGAAATCCGCCGCGCGCGCCACGGCGAGGACGGCGTTAGGGTCGGTGCTGTCGAGCACCGACAGGGACGTATTCGCAAAGCTCGATGCGAGCACCTCCGGCGCGAGGCTCGACCCACCCATCCCGCACACGACGGTGCGGCGCAGGCCGTCGCGCCGCACCGCGTCGGCGAAGCGCACGAGGTCATCCCATTGCGCGAGCGAGGCGTGCGGCGCGGTGCTCCATCCCAGCCGGTCCATACGGCCGCGAAACTTAATACCCTCGCGGCCGGTGGCGCGCGCCGTTAGGTTAGCGCCAAGGTCGCTCGTGCCTTCCCTCACCCGGCAGCCTCGCGCGCTGGTGGCGATCGCCGCCGGATCCTTCCTCGCGATCGTGCTGGCCTACCTCCTCGCCCCCGCGGATCGCAGGGCGCTCGTGGCCGACGTCTCCTGGACCTGGGCAGTGGTGTACGCGATCGTGTGTTGCGCCATCGCCGTACGCCGCCACCCGGCATCCGATCAGCGACGCGCCTGGCTGTGGATCGGCGCGGGCTGCGTCCTGTTCCTGGCGGGCCAGCTCGTCTGGAGCTACTACGAGCTGATCCTTCGCGTGACGCCGCCCTACCCCTCGCTCGCGGACGTGGGCTTCCTGGGCGTGTACGTCTGCTTCCTGGTGGCGGTGACCAAGCTGGTCGGCGCCGAACCGCGCCGCCGATTCGATCCCGAGCTGCTGATCGACACGGTGCTCGTGACGCTCACGGCGGGCGCGCTGGCCTACGAGTTCCTTCTCAAGCCGCTCTTCGACCTGGCCGGCAGCGTCCCGTCGATGCTCACGAGCATCGCCTGGTCGATCGGCGGCGTCGCCGTGCTCTGGCTGATCCTGGTTGAGCTGCTGCGCCACACCCGGGTCCCCCTGGCCGCGGCGGGCGTCGTGACGGCGCTCGGCGTCCTGTGCGTCACGAACGTGGTGTACGCCGCGGCCGCCCTGCGGGGGACCTATCACTCGGGCGGCGTACTCGATCTCGGGTGGGACGCGGGCTTGCTGCTGCTCGCCGCGGCGGCGGCCGTGGCGCCCGCCGCCCCGCTCGGTCCCCAGGCTGGGGCCCGCACCATCTCGGGCAACGCGGCCCGCATCGCCGCCCTCGTGATCGGGCTGGGCGGCATTGGCGCCGTGGCCATCAGGAGCGCGCTGTCCCACGAGCCCGACACGGGAAGCGCCGTCCTCATCGCGCTGGCCGTCGTGATCATCGGGCTGCGCCTGATCCATTCCACCCGCGCCGACCGGCGCTACGCGGCGCTGCTCGAGAACGAGGTGGCGAGTCAGACCCGGTCGCTGATGGACGCGCTCGTGGCCACCTCCTCCGCGGAGCGCAATCTGCGCCTCCTCATGGACGCCGTGCCCGACGCGATCGTGGTCGTCGATCGCGAGGGGCGAATTATCGAATCGAACGGGCCCACGTACATCATGGGAGCGCTCGCCGGGCCGGCGGAAAACCGCAGCATCTTCGAGTTCCTGACCGCCGAGGCGGCGCCCGTCGTCCGCGAAAAGCTGGCGACCGCGTTCCGCGGGGAGATTCAACGGTTCGAGATTCCGTTCTCGCGCGACGACGGAACCCACGGGGTCGGCGCCGCGCTGTACGCCCCGATCCGCGAAGGCAGCGGGATCACCCGGGTGCTGATCCTGGCGCGTGACATCACCGAGCAGAAGCGGACCGAGTCCCAATTGCAGCAGGCCGAAAAGCTCGCCGCGATGGGGCAGCTCGTGAGCGGCGTCGCGCACGAAATCAACAACCCGGCGGCGATCATCTCCGGGTTCGCGCAGACCTTGTTGCTGGACGACCTGAAGCCCGAGCACCGTGAGATGCTGCAGATGATGTACGACGAGGCAACGCGCATCGGCCGCATTACGTCGCACCTGCTGGCGTTCGCGCGCGCCGGCAGCAGTCAGCGCGCTCTGGTGGACATGAACGACATCGCGCGCCGCACGTTCGCCCTGCGCTCTTACTACCTCTCGACGCTGAACATCGCGGTCTCGCTCGACCTCGACCCGAGCGAGCCCAAGATCTGGGCCGACGCGTCCGAGCTCCAGCAGCTGATCCTCAACCTGCTCATCAACGCGGAGCAAGCGCTCGTGACCGTCGAGGGACCGCGCACGATCACCGTTCGCACGCACGCCGACGAAGGCGAGGCCCGGCTCGAGATCGCCGACTCCGGCCCTGGTATCCCGGCCGAGGTCCGGAGCAAGATCTTCGACCCGTTCTTCACCACCAAGCCCGAGGGCGTCGGCACGGGCCTCGGGCTCTCGATCTGCTACGGGATCGCCCGCGAGCACGGCGGCCGCATCTGGGTGGAGTCCGAGCCCGGGCACGGGGCACGCTTCGGGGTCACCCTGCCGCGCGACCCGCGCGAGGACTCCCGGCCCGAGACCAAGGCGCCGCCGCTCACCGCTCCGGCTGCCGGCGAGCTCACCGTGCTCGTCGTCGACGACGAGACCGCACTCCGGAACGCGCTGCTGCGCTTTCTCGAGCGCAGCGGAATCCACGGCGAAGGCGTCTCGGACGGCGCCGAAGCCTTGCGGGTCCTGCAACAACGACGCTTCGACGTGATCATCTCCGACGTGCGCATGCCCGGGATGAGCGGGCGGGAGTTTCTCGAGCGGCTCGCGCGAGACCGACCAGAGCTCGTCCCACGCGTCGTCTTCAGCACCGGCGACACGTTCGCGCCGGACACGGCCGCACTCCTCAAGGAGTCAGGCGTGCCGACGGTGCCGAAACCATTCGATTTCGCGATGCTCGAGCGAGTGATCCGCGAGGTTGTCGCCCGGGCGACGGTGGGGCCGCCTAGGGCGTCGCCGTGATCCCGAGCCTTCCCCGCAGCGGAATCGGCATGATCGACACCGCGTGCTTCGTGGGTACCGCGAGCGCGAACCCGGGGGCTTGTGGCAGGCCCGCGCGGTGGATCGCGATGACTGCTCCGTTGGCATTGAACATCGGGCTCCCGGACGAGCCGCCGATGGTCATGCCGTCGAACTGGATCACATCCTCCGTGGCGCGTGAGATGATGCCGGCCGTCATGGACGTGCGAACTACGGAGGAGCGCAGTCGCGCGAAGCCCGCGCCCGCCGGGTAGCCGATCACCGCGGCCGGCTCGCCTTGCCGCGCTTTGGTGCCGGTCCAGTCGACGGTAGTGATGTATACCCCCTGATAGCCCCGCATCTTGATGACGGCGATATCCCGCTCCTGTGACGTCGCGATCACGTCGGCGTAGCGCGCCTGCGCCTGGTCAGCCATCGTGACCCAGATGGTATCGGGCCGGGCGTGCTGCGAATCGGCCACGACGTGCCAGTTGGTGAGCATGTACCCGTCTGGTGTGATCGCGAAACCGGTGCCGCTGTAGTACGCCCGCCCCAAGCTCACCGTCACGAGACCAACGGCGCCCTGGTTCTGCTGGGCGAGGGCCGCGAAATCGGTCGCGCGGACGGCGCGCAACTTGGCGTCGAGCGTCTGGGTCTGTTGCTCCGCGGTGGAGACCGCGCGTCTCAAGCTGTCGAGCGTGGCGGCCGAAGGGGCGCGTCGCTCGGCGGCCGCGAGCTCGTCGCGGAGCCGCTCTACCTCGTCTTGCGCGGCTACGCGCCGTGCTTCCCCGGCGGCGAGCTGCGCCGTGAGAGCCGTCTGGGCGCGCTCCAGGGCCGCGCGCAACTCGGCCGTGCGGGCCTCCGCCGATGCAAGCTGGCCGCGCAGGCTCTCCACCCGCGCGGCCGGTGCCGCGGCGACCCGCGCGATATCGAGCTCGCGTCGCAACCGCTCCGTTTCCGCGTGGGCCGAATCCTCGCCCGTCCGTCGGGCCTGCTCCGTTTGCTCGACCTGTATGGAGAGGAGCCAGTAGACGCCGGACACCGCGCCGGCCAGGACCACCACGAGCACGATGCCCAAAGCCAGGAGCCAGCCCAGCCTGCGCCGCGAGTCCCCCTTGGCCCGCGCGAGCCCCCGGGCGATCAAGCTCCTGACGGTCCGCTCCCCGGGGGCGGCGGGGCGGCGCGCCGCCGGCATCTCGGGGGCCGTGCCCAGGCCTTCGACGATCAGCACGGGTCCGCCGCGTCCCAAGGTGATCCGATCGCCGAGCCGGACGGGAACGGGAACGGTGACCCGCTCATCGTTCAGGAAGGTGCCGTTCTTCGATCCGGCATCGCACAGGGCAAGCCCACCCGACGGACCGACGGTGAGCTCCGCGTGGACGCGGGATACGATGCTTTCGGGCGCGCCGACCGGATGGACCTCGCACTCGTGCCCGCGCCCGATCCGGATGCGCACCCCGCGTGCCTCGTAATGCCGCCCGCTCGCCGCGTCGAGCAGCATGACGCCGTACGCCCGCGCTTCGGGGGGCGCGCTGTGCGTTCCCAGCTCGGGAATTCCCGGACGCTCCGGGAGCGTCGGGGCGAGGCCCTCGGCTACCGCCCCCACCAAGAGTCGCGGCCCGGTCTCACCCAGGGAGATCATGTCACCGGAGCGCAGGACCGTGGGTGTGCCGACGCGGCTGCCGTTCACGAAGGTTCCGTTTCGGCTCGCCAGGTCCGCCAAGCGCCACTCGCCCCCGGCATGGCGCACCTCGGCGTGCACGCCGGAGACGACGCCGGCGGCCCCCCCCGTGAGTACGACGGTGCAGTCTGGGCTGCGACCGAGCCGCGCGACGTCGTCGCGAATCTCGACGGCCCGGTGCGTCGCGGAATCGATCAGCTTCAGGTAAGGCGCGGCGCGACTCCCTTGGCGCGTCGGTCGGGGACCAGTCGGCGCGGGACCAGAGAGCGCCGCACCGCCCGGCGGCGCTCGCCGCCGCCCCGGCGCTCGCCGCCCGCGCGGCGCTCAGTCGACACCGGCGTGTCCGCCGTCCGCCGATCAGTCGGATCCCGCCGGTCGACGCCGGAGCGACGGTCGTCGAGCTGGCGGCGGTCGTCTCGGGTGCGGCGGTCGGGGAGCGGTTCGTAACCCATGGCGCCCTCTCGCTGGCGGCGGGTGGGGGCAAACTTATCGGGCGGCGAGAGCCCCGGCTAGGGTGATGCTAGCTTTGAGCACGTCATGAACGACCGCGGGCGGCTGGGCCGGGGTGCAGGTCGGGCTGCGCTGACACGGTTAGATTGGGCGGCGCGATGACGCACGCGATCCCCCCTGCCGACCTGTTGGACGACGTCGTCCGGGCGCTGGCGCCCGCCTTCCGCCTGGACGAGCGCGTCGCCACGGCGCCCGAGCGGACCGTGTTCCATGCATGGGACCGGGTGCTCAAGCGCTCCGTGGCCTTGCACGTGCACCTGGCGCCCGACTCGCCCGGGCGCGCCTGGTTCCTGCGCGAGACCGAAACGCTCGCGGCCCTCGACCATCCGGCGATTCGCCATGTCTACGCGGCCGGCCTGGTGGGTACGTTCGCGTATCGCACCGCCAACTGGGTCGAGGGCGAGAGCCTCGCCGAGGCACTGCGCCGCGGGCCGCGCGCGATCCCCACGGCTCACGCGCTGGTGCGCGACCTGCTCAGCGCGGCCGAGCATGCCCACGCGCGCGGGGTCATCCTGCGCCGCATCGTCCCGCTGACGCTCATGCTCGATCTTACCGGGCGCGCGGTGATCACGGATCTGCGGTACAGCAACTGGTGTCTCCCGAACGTGCCGCCGGAGGAGTACGGCGCGGGCGGCGCCTTCCTGGCGCCGGAAGTGCGGAGCGGAGGCCCCGGCGAGCCGGCGAGCGACGTGTACGCCGTGGCCGCCCTCGTGTACTACGTCCTGACTGGCCAGGAGCCGGATCTCGACCCCTCCCGGATCACGCCGCCGTGCCAGCTGCGACCCGCGGTACCGGCCGCGCTGGAGCGCGTGCTGCTGCGGGCCCTTCAGGCCGCGCCGGGCGACCGCTACTACACGGCGACGGAGATGCTCGAGGACTTCGTGAGCGACGCAGGCGTGTTTCAGGAGCCGGCGGCGGCACCCCAGGTGGCCGAGGCGGGGTTCGAACGCCGGCTGCGGCGCGCCCTCGGCGACGACTATGAGCTGCTCGAGGAGATCGGGACAGGTGGCTTCGGCCGTGTGTATCGCGGACGCGACCTGGGACTCGAGCGCGACGTGGCCATGAAGGTCCTCCACCCGTCGCTCACGGCGGACCCGCAGGTGATGGAGCGGTTCCGGCGTGAAGCGCAGCTCGCCGCCCGGCTCCGCCATCCGAGCATCGTGAACATCTACGACATCCGGGGCCGGGCGGGGCTGCAGTGGTACACGATGGAGCTCGTGCCGGGGACAAACCTGGCGCAGCTCGTCCAGAAGCAGGGACCACTCTCCGTCGATCAGACCGTCCGCGTGCTCGACCAGGGCCTGTCCGCGCTCGAGCACGCGCACCCGCTCGGCCTCGTGCACCGGGACCTGAAGCCCGAAAACATGCTGATCGAGCCCGATGGCCGGCTGCGCATCACCGACTTCGGCCTGGCCCTCGCGCTGCGCGGCGACGCCCGGTGGGGAGGCGCCACCTCGCGGAGCGGCACGCCCCAATTCGCCGCGCCGGCGCAGTTGCTCGGCGAGCGAGTGGACCAGCGCGCCGACCTCTATTCGCTCGCGGCCACGGCGTATTTCGCCCTGCTGGGCCGCCCGCCGTTCGAGGGACCCACGCCCGAAGCGATTCTGGCGCGCCAAACCACCGAGGACCCGCCGTCGCTTCACGAGTCTCGCAAGGACGTGCCGCGGGAGCTGGAGGACGTGCTGCGGAAGGCCCTGGCGAGCGAGCCGGCCGCGCGCTACCCGACCGCCACCGCGTTTCGCGACGCGCTGCGCCGATCGCGGGGTCTCCTGTTCCGGCTGCGGGCACTGCTCTGGGGGAAGTGATGCCGCAGCCGTGGCGCTAGCGCCAGCGGAAGATCTGCAGAGCCACAACGAAACTCACGACCCCCCACGCCGTCACGATGCCGAGCGGGGCCCCGAGCTCGCTCATGCGGCTGCCGTCGATCATCACGGCACGGAGGGCGTCGTTCAGCGCCGTCAGCGGGAGCGCTTTCACGAAGGGTTGCATCGCGTCGGGAAAGCGGGCGTAGGAGAAGAACGTGCCCGACAGGATCCACATCGGCAGCATCACGAGGTTCATGAGCCCGGAGACCGCCTCGATGGTGCGCGCGCGGCTGGCCACGAGCATGCCCAGTCCTGCGAACGACAGGGCGCCGAGCACGGTGATGAACGCGACCGCACTGAACGAGCCCCGGACCCCCACGTGGAACACCCACCAGCCGAAGCCCACGAGCGCCGCGACCTCGAGGAACAAGAACACGAGCCGGGACAGGATGAACGACAGGAGGTAGTGACTACGGCGCATCGGCGTCGCCATGAAGCGCTTGAGCAGCTTCTTGGTGCGCGCCTGCACGACCGAGAATCCCACGCCCCACAGCCCGCTCCCCATGAGATTCATGCCGAGCAGACCGGGGATGAGGAAGTCGATGTAGCGAGAGCCCGGCTCGGTGACCCGCTGATCCGCGACGCGCGCCGGATCGGAGCGGCCGCGGGCGCGCTGCACGACCTGGTCGGCTTCGAGGCGGGCCAACCGGCTCTCGGTGCGAGTCGAGTCGTACCGGTACACCACTGGGTCGCCCGGCACAACGAGCACCGCGATGCGGCCCGTGCGGAGCTGCAGCCGCGCCTCAGCGGAGTCGAGCACCGCCGCCGTCAGGCCGGGCGCCCGTGCCAGTGCGGCCGCCAGCGTACTGTCCCCGGCTCCGCGGAGCACTGCCACCCGCAGCTCGCCCGGCCCCCGGCTCCGAAACGCGATGCCGAGCGCGAACGCCAGGACGATCGGGAAGCCGAACACCCAGAAGATCGCTTCGGGCTCGCGATAGAACTCCCGCATGCGCGCCAGGGTGAGCTGGACGAGCGGGTGGTCACGCATCGCGCAGCTGTCGGCCGGTGAGCGACACGAAGACGTCCTCCAGCGTGGCGTGGTGGGTGGCGAGGAGCGAGAGCTCGGCGCCACGCCGCTCGAGCAACCCGAGCAGCGCGGGCACGGCGCGATGCACCTCCGCCACGGTGAGCGCCGTGCGATCGACCCCCGGGCGCACCGCGCGCACGCCCGGCAGGGCGGCCAGCTCCGCCGGGCTCGGCGCCCGAAGGGCGCCGTCCGTCAGGGCGAACTCTACGACGTGCTCGGCACCGAGGGAGGCGATCAGGGAGCGGGGAGTGCCGAGCGCGATGACCTTCCCGTGGTCCATGATGGCGACCCGGTCGCACAGGCGCTCCGCTTCCTCCATATAGTGCGTGGTGAGGAGGACGGTGCCGCCCGCCGCCCGGAAGCGTCCGATCACCTCCCACAACTGGCGGCGCGACTGCGGGTCGAGACCCGTAGTCGGCTCGTCCAGGAACAGGAGCTCCGGCCGCGAGACGAGCGCGCACGCCACAGCCAGCCGCTGCTTCTGGCCACCCGACAGCTTGCCCACCCAGGCGGTGCGCTTCTCCTCGAGCCCCACCAGACCGAGCACCTCGTCCACGGAGTGCGCGGCCCGGTAGAAGCTGCGGAACAGCCGGACGGTCTCTGCAACGGTCAGCTTGTCGGCGAGTTGCGTCTCCTGCAGCTGAATCCCCACGCGCTCGCGCAGCGCGCGGCCCCTCGCACCCCCGGCCCACCGCATCCCGAGGATCTCGACCTCGCCCCGGTCCGGCGCGGTGAGTCCCTCGAGGATCTCGATGGTGGTCGTCTTCCCCGCCCCGTTCGGCCCCAGCAGACCGAAGCACTCGCGCGCGTCGACGGTGAGATCGAGCTCCGCAACGGCCACCACGTCCGCGTAGCGCTTGGTCAGCCCGGCACACCGGATCGGAAGAACGGGCGGGGACACGGTCAGGCCGGCTTTTTCGGCTCCGGTGGCGTCGTGGCGCGCTTCATCGCGGCATCGAGCTGCATGTAGAGACTGTTCACGGC
>QHUD01000247.1 GCA_003221085.1 Gemmatimonadota bacterium | reverse complement strand
ATCGGCAACCCGGTCTCGTACGAGCGCGCCGTGCGCGCCATCCGCGACACAAACGGGGTCGTCACCGCGGTAAGCGACGACGAGATCCTCGAGGCGAAGGCGGTCGTGGACGGCGCCGGGATCGGATGCGAGCCCGCGAGCGCGGCGGCCCCTGCCGGAACCCGGCGGCTGATTCGTGAGGGGGTGATCCGCGCCAGCGACCGGGTGGTCGCGGTGCTCACGGGACACGTACTGAAGGATCCGGAGATCGTAACGCGCTATCACCAGGAGCTCGAGCCGCGGCCCGCGCGTGCCAACCGGCCGATCGAGATCGAGGCGCGTTTTACGGAAGTGGAGCGAGCGATGGGCGGCTGATGCCGCCCGTCAGAACTGAGCGAGGTACTCCTCGTCCCAGGCGACTTCGAACTCACCGCGACAGCGCCGGCAGGTGAGACGGCGCGGACGGCCCAGCAGCGCGGCGCGCTCACGGCAGCTCGGGCATACACCGTAGTTCGGCCCCCACTCGGCCGGCAGCTCGTCGGCGCCCTCGGGGCGAGGCACCACGGACCACCGCGTCGGCGGCCGCGAGACGACCTGGACGAGATAATTGGGGACCTTGAGCGGTCTCCGGTTCACATCGAGGATGGCCTCCATGGCTGCGAGGCCAGCGACGCGGTACCAAGCCCCGCGGCGCAGGGCGCAGTTCACGTCCACCTGGAGGCGACCCCATTGCATTTTGGGCACGGCGGAAAATATCGAGGAACGGGCCCGGCGAGCGTGATCCAGGCCACACCTTCGTCGGCAAGTTGCCTCAGGGATCCGCGTGATGCTCCATCATCATATCCGCCATCATATCAGGGTTGCCCGAGCGGATGGTCGCGGCCAGGTCCTGCTGGTATAGGGTATCCCGGGTATCCACCACAGGCCACTCCGCCCCCCGGTCGGGCACGAACAACCCTGCCACCGCCCCCATGCCGCCGTCGCGGATGTATCGCCCCGTCCGGTTCTCGTACACGGCCGTCAACCGGTAGCGGTGCGTGGGGAGGACGCGCACGCCGAGTCGCCGCCAATTGTAGAACCGGGCCAGCGGGAAGGTGAGCACCCGTCCGGCGGCGTCGGTGACCGGAGCGCCGCGCCACAGCACGGTGCCGGTCGTCACGTCCTTCAACTCGAGACTGACGCCGTAATCGTGCATGTGGCCGCCCAGACCGAGGATGGTACCCGGGATCGCGGGACTGCCTTCCCAGAAGCGCTCCGTGCGGCCGGGGGGGAGATCGAACGCCTTACTCCCCGTGGGCGGGCGACCGAGGGGATACTGGACGTCGATGGCCCACGGATAGGTACGGTAGAGCGGCCAGGGCCGGCCCCCGGGCACGTAGCGGAGCACGAGGCGCACGCGCACCCGGTGATACGCCACATTCGCGGTGTTGGCGAGCATGGCGCCGGCGATGAGCCGCTGGCCGCGCGCCAGCGGCAGTCCGAACAGCAGCTGCGGGACCGTGATCGCCGGGGTCTCCCGACTCGCCGCGAAGAGATGGAGCCCGATCGGCAGGAAGAGCTCCCGGTGGTCCGGATCGCTGAGGTTGAAATGATGGAGCAGCTCGTGCGGCAGCAGCCGCCCCGCTTCGTCCGACACTTCCACGTGCGAGCTATGGAGCGACGCGTTCACGGGCACGAGCACCTCGCACAGCGGCAGCCCGACCATCGCCTCGCCGCCACGTCCGGCCGCCGGGACGTCCACCGGGGGCAGCTCGATCACGAGCCGATGCGCGCCCGGGTCCACGAGCACGGTCGCCCGGGGTAGCGTTTCGGGACCGGAGCCATGGTGCCCGGTGAGCAGTCCGACGAGGAGGAGAACCGCCTGCATGTCCCTCGAGGAGTTGCAGTCAGGGGACAACATACCGGCCGACGTGGGTTTTCGCGACGGGGCCCGACACCCATTGCCAGAGTCTCGGATTCGGCCCTTTCTTGTAGGCGACCGACCATGGACACCCAAGCCCTCGAGGCCCGGCTCCGAGAAGCCAACAAACTGGAAGCGCTGGCGCGGTTCGCGCGTGGCGTGGCGCACGACTTCAACAACATCTTCACCGCCGTCACGGCCAACTGTGATCTGTTGCTCGAGGACATCGCGTCCGACGACCCTCGCCGGCCCGAGGCCGTCGCCATCCGCGAAGCCGTCGAGCGTGCCACCGAGCTCACGCGCCGCCTGTTCAAGCTCGGCGCCGTGCAGCCGCTCGAGTCGGAGCTGGTCGACCTGAACGACCTCGTGCGTGCGATGGAGCAAGAGCTGTCGGCACTTGCCGGGGACCGCATCGCCGTGGCGACCGCGCTGGAGCCACGCTTCAGCCCCATCACCGCCGACCCGCGCGAGCTGAAGCAAGTGCTGCTGAATCTGGCGCTCAACGCGCGCGACGCCATGCCCGACGGTGGCAAAATCACCATCGAGACTGCGAACGTGGTACTCGACGAGACCTACTCGGCCGACCACCGCCTGATGCCCCAGGGCCATTACGCCCTCCTGGCGATCACGGACACGGGAACGGGAATGGACGCCGAGGCCCGGGCGCATCTGTTCGAGCCGTATTTCACCACCCGAGATCGCAGCACCCGCAGCGGGCTCGGCCTCGCCACCGTGTACGGCGTGGTAAAGCGGAGCGGCGGATTCGTGTGGGTGTACAGCGAGCCC
>QHUD01000126.1 GCA_003221085.1 Gemmatimonadota bacterium | reverse complement strand
GGATGGGCCAGGCGCCTTCGGGCATGCGGCTGAAGTCGATCTCCGCGATCGGCAGCACGCGGCTCCCGACGAAGCCGACGTTGAACTCGCGGCCGCCGACGTACTCTTGAACGAGCACTTCGTCGAACTGCTCCGTCATGGTCGCGACGCGCGCGCGCAGCGCCTTGCGGTCGCTCACGACGGAGCCGCGGTCGAGTCCCGCGCTCGCGTCCTCGGACGCCGGCTTGACGATGGCCGGCAGCGGGAAGTCGTCCTCGATCTTGCCCTGCGCGACCGTCCAGCGGGGAATGGGGAGCCCGGCCTGCTGGAGCAAGGCGTTCGCGATGGGCTTGCGGCGGCACGCCGCGAGGGTCCACAGGCTCGCACGGGTGACGGGAACGCCCGCGAATTCGAGCGTGCCCACCACGTGCTCTTCCCACTCGCTCTTCCCGTGGACGCCTTCGCACAGGTTGAACGCGAGGTCGGCCCGGCGCGCCACCTGGAACCAGCGCATGTCGTGGCGCACCGGGACCTTGCGGATCTCGTGGCCCATCGAGGCGAAGATCGCGCCGATCTCGTCCACGGCCTTCATCACGCCCCGGATGTCCTCCGGCGTCCAGTCCTCGGCCCCCGGGTCGAACAGGATGGCGACTCTCACGCGCCCACCACCGCGGTCGCTGCTTCCACCGTCAACTCCCGTCCCGTCAGCCGGCGCCAGGCGAGGCGGACCACTTCCTGGATGAGCTCGTCGTAGCCGAACCCTGCGGCGCGCGCCGCCTTGGGGAAGCAGGAGTTCATCGCCGGATCGGGGATGATCCCCGGCAGGGGGTTCAGCTCGAGCACGTTCGGCACGCCGAAGCGGTCCACGCGGAGGTCCACGCGGCACCAGTCGCGGCAGCCCAGGGCGTGGTAGGCGTCGAGCGCGGTGCGCTCGATCTCGCGGTACAGCGCCGCCGGCACGCGCGCCGGGCACTGGAAGATCGCGAGCGGCGCTTCAGGGCGGTCCCACACCCACTTCGCTTCGTAGCCGTACACCGGGGCCGCGCCCGCGGGCAGCGCCGAGAAATCGAACCCGATGACCGGCAGGCAATAGGCGTCCGGGCCGTTCCCGAGAATCGCGACAGTGAATTCGGGGCCCGGCAGGTAGGTCTCGACCAGTACGGGCTCGGCGTAGCGCTCGAGCAGGAACCGCACCCGCGCACGCAGCGCGGCGACGTTGGCGCACAGGTTGGTGGCGAACACGCCCTTCCCTGACCCCTCGGCGATCGGCTTGACGAACACCGGGTAGGTGAGCGCCATGCGGTCGACCTGCCCCGCCGCGTCGATGCAGGTGAACGGAGCCGTGGGCACGCCGCGGTACGCGAGCGTTTCCTTGGTCCGACCTTTGTGCAGCGACAGCGCCAGCGTGAGCGGGTCCGAGCCCGTGTACGGGATGTTCAGGTATTCGCAGATCGCTGGGACGAGGGCTTCACGACTCTGGCCATGGAGTCCCTCGGCCATGTTGAAAACGATATCGGGGCGAGCGAGGACGACATTCTGCGGAAAGAACTGATCGGCTTCGAGGCGGATCACATCGCCAAAGAGACCGAGAGCCTGCGCGACCGCAGCGATGGTGGAGGGCTCGTCCCACTCTGCGAACGCGTCGTCGCCGGTTCCATCCGATGCAGCGTCGGGCGCGGGATCGGGTTTTTCGTTGTATGCGAGACCGATGCGCATGCAGTCTCGGGTGACCTCCTACAAAAAAAGGCCGCTCGTGCGGTCTGTGGATCGAAACGCGTTGTCGAGTAGACAATAAGGAACACTGGAGCGATGCGCAATAGGCAAATCGGAAATTTTTTCGGCGTCGACGCGCGTCACACTTTATGATACGCGACGCGCGCGGCGTCGTGTTTGTCGTCGGCGAGATAAATCTCAAAATCGGCGAACAACGCCGGCGCTTCATGCTCGAGGACGCGAAGACATGCGATCGCCATCCGCCGGATCTCGAGCTCCGCGCCTTCGCTCGTGCGCAGCTCGAGCATGGTCCGCCACGCTCGCGCGTTGGCCGACACGACGATCTTCACCTCGGTGGCGTTGGGAAGGACGCTGCGCGCCGCCTCTCGCGCCACCTTGCGCCGGTGCACCTTGTCCGCGATCCAGGCATAACGTTGCATCAGCGCCTCGACCGCGCGCACGTACGCCGCCTGGGCGTCCGTCACTTCTCGCTCCCACTCCGATTCGAGTGCCGCGTCGCCCAGCATCGCGGGCGGCAGGACGAACGCGGCGTGCGACTCGTCGACGTAACGCTGCGACAGCTGAGAGTAGCCGAACCCCGCGCGGTGTCGCACCAGCTCGTGCGAGCAGGAGCGCGAGATCCCTTCGATCAGCAGCACGTAGACCGCGTGCTCCAGCACCGATCCGTGGCCCTGCTTCTTGATGTTCTCGAGGTACTCGGCCGTGGACCGGTGAGCGGGGTTGTGCTGGCTCATGTAGCAGATCCGGCCGGCGAATTCGGCGAGGCGCTCTCCGGCGGAGGCGTTGCCCTGCCATTGCACCCGCAGGTGCTCGGGCTCGAGGAACTCGGGTCGGGCGAGCAGCGTGGCGCGCGGGGCGCGGAAGATTTCCATGAGGTGTCGGGTGCCAGGTGTCAGGTGTCAGGAGCCCGGGCAAGGTCGAGCTTCGGCGTGGCCCAGCCGGCGGTCCGCTCCACTTCTCGCAGCCGGGCGGCAATGTCGTCGGGAATCGGCGCCGCTTCCGGCCCGACCTTGAGATCGGCGAGCGGCGCCCAATCCGCCGAGGGGATTATAACACCCGGGTTGAGCGTGCAGCGCGGGTCGTACGCCCGCTTCAGCTCGCGGTACAGTGCCGTCACTTCGGGACCGTAGAACCGCTCCAGCAGCCCGGCGCGCAGCCGCCCCACCCCGTGCTCGCCGCTCGGCGTCCCGCCCAGCCGCAGCAACAGCTCCGCCGCGTCGGCATACAGCCCCACCAGCGCATCGCGCCAGCCGGCAAGCGTGAGGTCGGGGAGGGCATTCACGTGCACGTGCCCGTCGCCCGCGTGCCCGAAGATCGCCACAGGAATGCCGCGCCGCGCCGCCGCTCCGCGGATGCCCGCGATATAGTCGGCCAGTCGCTCGAGCGGCACGCACCCGTCCTCGACCACCTGCAGCGAGCGTCGGCTCTCCGGAAGGCGGGCCAGCGCGGGGCTCGCCAGGCGGCGCACCGCCCACAGCTGCTCGAGGCTGGCGCGGTCGATCGCCGTGGCGACATGCGCTGTGCTGGCGCGCAAGCCGCGCACCGCGTCGCCGACCACGCCCCGCGCCGCCGCCTGAGTCTCACGCTCGAACTCGATCAGGAGCAGTCCCTCGAGTCCATCGGGAAGGCCGTGGGGGGCGCCCGCATCCCGCACCACGTCGAGCAGCGTCCGGTCCAGGAGCTCGACCGCCGACGGGTTCAGGGCCAGGAGGTAGGGGACGGCCTCCGCGAGCTGCCGCAGGTCCCCGAACCCGAGGGCCGCGCCTGCCACGTCGGTGGGGATCGGCTCGAGCCGCCACTCCACGGCCGTGATGAACACCAGCGTCCCCTCCGACCCGATCAACAAGTCCAGCTCGTCGCCTGAATCGACGTAGCGGTCGAGGGCGTAGCCGGCCGAGTTCTTCCGTGTCGTCGGAAACCGCGCTGCGACGAGGTGTCGCTGCTCGGGTGAAAGAGCGAACCGCTCCCCGGGACCGGCAGGGACTCCTTTAGGGCTCCGCGCTCCCCGGATGATGCGCCGCGCTGTCCCGTCGGCCTCGATGACCTCCACAGCCTCGATCCAGCTCCGCACACTGCCGCACCGCACCGAGCGCGGCCCGGCTGCGTTGGTGGCCACCATGCCGCCGGACGTCGCGAACGCGCCGGAGGACGGGTCGGGGGGGAGTCGCAGGCCGAACGGTCGCGCGGCCGCGGCCAGCTCGGCCCACGTCACGGAGGCGCCGGCCCACAATCGCCGGCGGGCCCAGTCGGGCGCCGTCCAATGGAAACCCTGGCTCAGGTCCACGACGGTACCGCGCCCCACGCTCCCACCCGCCATCCCGCTCCCCGCGCCACGGGGCACGAGCGGCGTGCCCGACGCCCCCGCCCACCTCACGAGCGCCTGCAGCTCCTCCACACCCCGCGGCACGGCAACGGCTGCCGGGAGGACGCGGTAGATGCCAGCGCCCTCCGAGTAAGCGGCGCGGATCCGGAGGTCGGTGAGCAGACCGGGAGTCGTTCCCAAGACAGTGCGCGGTATGTAGTGCGTGGTTGCCGCCGTGAACTTACCACGGACCACGCACCACGCACCATTTCACGCTTGACACCGCGGGAGGTGCGGGTGATGCTTTGACGCCGATATGACCGTCGACGCTCACCGCGCCCACCTGATCCACATCGAGACCGACCGCCGTCTCGGGCACGAATGGGACGAGTGGGACGGGCGACCGCTTCCCGGGAACGGGGATTTCTCCGCGGCGCCCGGACTGTTCTTCGGCTTCGCCGCGTTGACGATCGGCATCTGCATGGCCCTCGGGGCGGCGCTCATCTTCCTGCTCGGCCCGCGCCTCGGTGCCCTCTGGTCCGTGCTGCCCGGCGCGCTATGGTTCGCCCTCGGGGCGGCGACCGTGGCAACCTGGCTGTGGTTCGGGATCCTGCTCCTTTCCTTTTATGGGAGCGTGCTTCCCCTGCCCGAGGGGTGGCTCGAGCGGGGGCCGTATCTCCGCCTGATGAGCCTCACCTCACAGGTGTCCCGGGCGCTCGGCAGGCGGGACTGGGTGGAGCACGCGGCGATCGACGTGTACAACGCGCTCGCAGAGCGCCGCCGGCGGACGGTCGGAAAGGGCGAGCTGCTGATCCTCATCCCCCGGTGTCTGTCCAAGCAGGCGCTCGACGGAGTGCTGGCGATCGCCGGGCGCTACGACGTGCCCGTCTTCGTCGCGACCCGGGGACAGCTGGCGCGGCGAGTCATCCGCGAGCGTCGGCCCCGCGCAGTCGTCGCGGTGGCGTGCGAGCGGGACATGATGACCGGGCTCCGCGACGTGGCCGGCCGCCTGCCGGTGCTGGGCCTCACCATGCGCCTCCCGAACGGCCCGTGCCGCGATGCCATGCTCGATCTCGACGTGATGGAGCAGTGGGTGAAAAACCTGGTGGGTGAGTAGCGCGCTACTGGGCGGCCTTCGGTACCCCGAATCGCTCTTTCAGTTTGTCCACGAACCGCTGCGCAAGCTTGTAGCCCTCGTGCTCCTTCGGCACGATCACCTCGAGCTCACGCTCGACGCGTGACGGGTCGTAGCGGGGCCGATACACCGGCTCGATGGTGAGGCGGGTTTGACCCGGGACCCAGGGGTCGGCCCAGAAACGGATCTTGACCGTGGCGCCGAGATTCGTGATCCCGCGTTCGTGACGGCGGGTGCGATGCGCCTGCGTGTCGTACCACGCGGTCTCGACGTAGCCGTCCCGCACATTGGAATGTGCGACTTCGAGCCTCTCGGCACGCACCAGGCTGTCGAGCACAGCGGTGACTCGCTCCGGTCGCGCATCGAGGGTGATGACGAGCGCGCGCGGGTCCGGCCGGAAGTCGGGACGGGTGGTGATGGGGGTGCAGGCGGCGAGCAGCAGACAAATGCGGAGTGCGGAGCGCGGAGTGCGGAATCGCAGTGAGAGGTCGCGCGCCATGTCACTCACCCTGCCATTCCGCATTCCGCACTCCACATTCTGAACTGGTTTAGTGTTTATGCGGCGGCGTCCCGGGGGCGTGCGTGTGGCCGGCACGCTGGGTAGAGTCCGCCGGCGTGGCGTGCTCGTGTTCCTCGGCTTCCCCTTCCTCGTGATGATGCCCCGCCTCGCGGTTCTCCATCTCCGCCTGCATGGCCGCGCTCGGCATGCCCGCCCCGTGTTCGAACATCAGCTTCCCGCCGACCACGCCGGTCCAGACGACGGTCACGAGCCCCGCGACGCTCAGTACCCGCAGTCCGGTTTCCTCGGCGCCCGTCAGTTTGGAGCGGCGGAACAGCTTCCACACGAGCACCACAGTGAAGATGCCCATGGTGGTGAGCGCCAGCGTCTCGTGCACTTCCATCAGCTCGTGAATCGCCTCGCCGTGCTCGATCGCGTCTTCCGCCTGGAGGCCGGCGATCACCGCTATCCAGCCGCCGATCACCCCGACCCAGAGGGTCCACAACGCCGCCGATTTGAGCGAGTCGCGCTTCGTGAGCCAGGCGCCGAGGTCGAACAGCACCGTCACGACGAGCAACGCAGCGGGGAAATCGTTCACAGCCGCGTGGAAGCGGGGCCAGTCGTAGCCGAACATGCGGATCCTTGTAGTGAGGGTTGGAGTGACGAGCGTCAGACGCCGAGGGCGAGCACTTTGGGTGGATCGACGGAATAGTCGTAGAAGCCTTTGCCGCTCTTCCGGCCATTCATCCCGGCCAAGACCATCCGCTTGAGGAGCGGGGGCGGGGCGTACCGCTGCTCGCGGTACTCGGTGAACATGATCTCGGCGATCTTGTACGTCGTATCCAGGCCGACGAAGTCGAGCAGGGTGAGCGGCCCCATCGGATAGCCGCAGCCGAGCTGCATCGCCTTGTCGATGTCCGGCACGCTCCCCACGCCGCGCTCGACCGCCCGGATCGCGTCGAGCAGGTACGGCACGAGCAGGAGATTGACGATGAAGCCGGAGTTGTCTTTCGCCGCCACGGGCTCTTTGCCAAGCGATTTGGCGAACGCAAACGCGCGTTGAAACGTCTCTGCCGAGGTGGTCACCGTCCGGACGACCTCGACGAGCGGCATCAGCGGCACGGGGTTGAAGAAGTGCAATCCCACGAAGCGGTCACCCCGCTTCGTGGCCGCGGCCATGGCCGCGATCGTGAGGCTCGAGGTGTTGGAGGCGAAGATGGCGGCGGGGCCGCACAGGCCGTCGAGCTCCGTCCAGAGCGTGTTCTTGAGCTCCAGGTCCTCGGTGACGGCTTCCACCACGATGTCGCAGGCCTTCAAGTCGGCCGTGGCGGTCGTGAACCGCAGGCGCTTGAGGGTCGCGTCGCGGTCCGCGGCCGTGAGCTTTCCTTTTTCCACGAACTTGGCGAGCGATTTCTCGATCCCGGCCCGCGCCTTGTCCCACACCTGCTGAGACACGTCCCGCACCGTCGTGTCGTATCCCGCCGCGGCGGCTCCCTGGGCGATCCCGCTGCCCATCAACCCCGCGCCCAGCACCCCAACCCGCTTGATGTCGGTCATCGCGCTCCCACGCTCATCGGGGGTTGATCAATGTGCGGATCTCTTCAGCGATGCGCAGCAGCGGACTCGCTTGCTGGCCCGGCAGTGCATGCCCGGGTTTGATCTCTCCGCGCTCGAGCCGGTCCAGCACCTGCTCCAGCCCGATCTGGATGTGCTCGTGCTGCGCACGATGGCTGCGAAGAATCGCAGCGGCCGCCGGACCGAGAATCAGGAGCGGCAGGAAGGGGAACGGTGCCAGCAGCCCCATCAACCAAAGGGCGCCGGTCGCCGCCGTCCCCACGCCCAGGAGCGTGCTAGCGCCAGCGAGCCGTTGCGTCCGCCCATTACGCACGTCCGCGACGAGCTGGACGTGGCAAAAGCCGCTCTCGAGCGGAGTCACCCGGCCGGCCACTTCCGCCGCTCGCGCAAGCGCGAACCGCCGCCCCCCCGATCCGAGCGCTCGCTGGATCGACGCGAACGCGCCAACCTTCGGCTCCCAAGTGGTTTGGTCGGGGTAGCGCCGCTTCACCTGGAGCAGCTCCTCCTGTTGCATCCAGTGACTGAGGGCGCGATCGACCGCGGTGGGCTCTCCCGCCACCACGCGTTGGGCGGAGAGCCGTCCGGGGCCGACCAGCCACGCCATCAGGCCCCCGCGCGCTTCGACCGGAGGACGCGTCTGCTCTTCGAGCAACGCCTGGCGCAGGTAGCGCGACGGAATCCCGACGTCCTGGCCCAGCGCGAGCAGCTCGGGTTCGGTGAGTCCCTCGCCGATGTCCTGCTCGCCGGCCTGGAGCTCCGCCGCGCGCTGGATGATGCGCTCCAGCGCGTCGCGACCGATGAGCTCGCCCGCCATGCCTACGCCTCGGCCTTCGTCTTTGCCGGCGCAGCCGGGAGCGTCTCGCCAGACGCCTTCTCGGGAAGCGCCGGCGTCGCGACGCGCCTACCGACGCTCTCGAGGAATCCGCGGAACAGCTCGAGCGGCAGGGGGAAAATGGTGGTCGAGTTGTTCTCGGAAGCGATTTCGGTCACCGTCTGAAGGAACCGCAGCTGGATGGCCGCGGGCTCGGCACCGATGATGTGCGCCGCCTGGGCGAGCTTCTCCGAGGCCTGGAGCTCCCCCTCCGCGTTGATGATCTTGGCGCGGCGCTCCCGCTCCGCCTCGGCCTGCCGCGCCATCGCGCGCTTCATCTCGGGCGGCAGGTCCACGTCTTTCACCTCCACCGCCGACACCTCGACACCCCACTCCTCGGTGCGCTTGTCGATGATGTTCTTCAGGATGGCGTTGATCTTCTCCCGGTTCATGAGGAGCTCGTCCATTTCGGTCTCACCCAGCACGGAGCGGAGCGTGGTCTGGGCGAGCTGGCTCGTGGCGTAGAGATAGTTCTCCACGCCGATCACCGCTTTGACCGGCTCCTTCACGCGCATGTACAGGACCGCATTCACCTTGATCGAGATGTTGTCGCGGGTGATGACGTCCTGCGGTGGGATGTCCAGCGCTACGACGCGGAGCGATACCAGCTGTGTCTTGGCGAACAGCGGCGGCACGTAAATCAGCCCGGGCCCCTTCGCGCCCCACGACCGCCCCAGGAAGAAGTACACCGCTCGCTCGTATTCGCGCAGCACTTTGAGGCCGCCGAACAAATACAGCGCCAGTGTGCCGAGAATAGCCGTCACTACGATGTCCATCGCGACTCCTCTTCAGGCCGGGAAGGCTTCCACGATCACCGCCGCGCCCTGGCCGCCCCCGATGCAGGCGGAGCCGAGGCCGAAGCGCTGCTTCGCGCGGCGCAGGGCGTGGCGTGTACGTTGGTCTTGCCGCGGTCGAGGCCAAGCTCGCGTTCCACGGCGAGATACTGCGGCGCAAACGCCTCGTTCACCTCCACCAGATCCATCTGCTGGAGCTTCATCCCGGCCTTTTGCAGCGCCTTGCGCGCCGCGGGGGCAGGACCGATGCCCATGTACTTGGGCTCGACCCCGACCACCGCCCAGGCCACGAGGCGGCCCAGCGGCTTCAGGCCGTGGGCCTTGGCGTAGTCCGCGCCCGCGATGACCGTCGCCGCGGCACCGTCCACGATCCCGGAGGCGTTCCCCGCGGTAACGAGCCCGTCCTTCCGGAAATAAGGCTTGAGGGAGAGCAGCACCTCGAGCGTGGTATTGGGTCGCATGTGCTCATCGGCGCGATACTCGGTCGGCTCACCTTTCTTTCCCTTTACCGTCACCGGTACGACCTCGTCCTGGAACACGCACGCGTCCCAGGCCTCTTTGGCGCGGCGCTGCGACGCGAGCGCCACCTCGTCCACGTCCTTCCTGGTCAGCTTGTACTTGTCCGCCAGCCCCTCGGCGGTCTCGGCCATGGAGAGGCCGCACTGCGGGTCCTTGAGCGCCTCCCAGAGGAGGTCTTCGAGCGGGGCCGACGGCCCGAGGCGCAGGCCCCAGCGCGCGCCGCGCACCACATGCGGCGCCTGGCTCATGGACTCCGTGCCGCCGGCGAGCACCGCCTGCGCTTCACCCAGGAGAATGAGCTGCGCGCCCTGGGTGATGGCCTCGAACCCCGAGCCGCACAGCCGGTTCACCGTGACCGCCGGGACCTCGATGGGTAGTCCCGCCTTGAGCCCGATATGCCGGGCGCAGTAAATCGCATCGGCGGACGTCTGGAGGGCGTTGCCGAACACACTGTGCCCCACCTCGCCCGGCGGGACGCCCGAGCGCTCGAGCGCGTGCTTCGCGGCCACGGCACCGAGCTCGATCGCCGAGAGCTCCTTCAGCGAGCCGCCGAAGGTGCCGAAGCCGGTCCGGACACCCGAAAGGAACACGACATCTGTATTGGAACCCTGGGTCTTCATTGGGGGGAAGCTCCACGTGAGACCAGGGGAATATCGGGGAGATCGGGGGAGGGCGGTAGGGCGCTACCCGCCCTAGAAAACAGATCCTTCGCGCCTGCGGCGCTCAGGATGACACGCTTCCTCGCTTCGCGATGGGGGAAAGTGAGAGATCCCTACCCCCCCGCGTGGCGTTGTCATCCTGAGCGAGCGCGCGGCACGCGCGCGAGCGAAGGATCTGGTCACTGAGCCCGCGTCACCTGAAGCGGACGCTCAGAGTTGCTCGGCAATAGCCGCCGCCACATCCGCGGTCGTTGCCTTCCCGCCGATGTCCGGCGTGCGCACGCCCGCGGCGAGCGTCGCCCGTACCGCCCGCTCGAGATCGGCAGCGGCGGCGGGAGCGCCGAGCTGCTCGAGCATCAGCGCGCCGGTGAGGACCGACGCCATGGGGTTGGCGACCCCCTTACCCGCGAGCGGCGGCGCCGAGCCGTGCACCGGCTCGAACAACCCGGCTCCTCCCCGGCCGGGGTGAAGATTGGCGCTGGCGGCGAGCCCCAGCCCGCCGACGAGCGCCGCGCTCAGGTCGGAAAGAATGTCGCCGTACAGATTGTTGGTCACGATGACCTGGAAGCGCTCGGGGTCGCGCACCAGCTCCATCGCGAGCGCGTCCACGTAACGGTGCTCCGGCTCGATCTCCGGGAATTCCGAGGCAACCTGTCTGAACTTGTCCTGCCAGATTTTGTGAGCGGGCACCGCGTTCGCCTTGTCGCTCATCGTGACCTGGCGCTTGCCGTGATCCTGCGCCCATTCGAACGCGGCGCGGATGATGCGGTCCACCCCCTTCGCCGTATTGATCTCCTCGGCCACGTACTCCTCGCCGGCGATGCGCCCTCGGCCGAGATAGACCCCTTCGGTGTTCTCGCGGAAGATCACGAAGTCGATCCGCCGGCCGTTGCCCCGGAGCGGGGTGAGGTCGGGATGGAGCAGTGTCACCGGACGGAAGTTGACGTACAGATCGAGCCGGAACCGGAGTCCCAGCAGGATGTCGCGCGCGTGCTCGTTGCCCGGTACGCGCGGGTCCCCGATGGCGCCCAGCAAAATGGCGTCCGCGTCGTCGCGGAGATGGTGGAACGCCTCGTCTGGGAGCGTTTCCCCGGTCTTGAGGTAGTGATCGGCGCCGTACGGCAGACGCTCGAGCTCGAGGGTGATGCCGTGCTTCGTGGCGGCCCGCTCGATCGGGCCGAGGGCTGCATTGATGACTTCGGGGCCGATCCCATCCCCGGGGATCACGGCGATGCTGCAGCGTCTCACTCGAAGCCCGTCGCGCGGCCGCAGCTCACGCAATAGCGCCAACCGACGTCCATCTCACCGCCGCACGCCGGGCAGCGCAGCTCTCCCG
>QHUD01000166.1 GCA_003221085.1 Gemmatimonadota bacterium | reverse complement strand
CGACCTCTTGTTTGGACGTGTCGGTCGAGAGTCCCAGAGCCAGTCCTGCGAGCGCGTATGGACCCAGCGTCGCCCGGCCCCTCCCCGCCTGAATCTCGTAACCGAGACCATAGAAGGCACGGCGCCGGCCCAACGTGTCGTTCACGAGGATGGTGAATCCGAATCCGTGGGTGAAGGGACCACCCAGCCGCGTGGTGGTCCGGAACTCGTAGACATCGGCGCGATTGCCGTTGTACCAGCGCCCGAGATGGAGCTCCAGGCCGCGGCCCCCGCCCTGCGCCCCGAGTCCGGCCGGGAGGGCAACGAGTGCCGCCAGCAGCCAGGGCCTAGTCAGCCGCGGCAACAGCGCGGTGCTCCTCCGACGTGCGGGGCGCCATGTGATGGGACAAGAGGTGCGGGACCCGGCGCATGAACCGAACCCAGATGAAGAGTGCGATGAAGCCGCACAGCGTGGCAGCGGCGGCTGCCACGACGAGCATCGTCACCGGACGGGTGAAGCCGGTGGCCACCAGCGCGCCGGCCCATAACCCGACGTACGACGCCGACCACGCCAGTACGGGCGTCAGTAGCCATCCGAGGACGACGAGCAGGTGAGCGAGCCAGCGGGGCACGTCGCCCCTTCCCGCACGCTAGCCCTTACGGGCCAAAGCGACGAGGGCGAGCGCCGCAAGCACGAGCGTGAAGGCCGCACCCGTGACGACCGGGAGGGCGACCGAGGCGCCGGCGAGCCGTGCCACCGCCGCGACGATGATCGTCCCCGCGAGCACCGGCAGGACGCGACGCGGGAGCGTCGCCTCACCGCTCGCGGCCCCTGTCCCAGTCCCGGCGGCCGTAACGATGCCACCCATCCACGCCAGGAACGTCCCGAGCATCCACCAAATAGGGAGATACCACCACGTGCTGCCGCCGCCAATCGCGTCCCACGTCCAAGGATAGGCTTTGAAGGGCCGCAACACCGCGATATCGAGGGCGCTGAACACCACGGTGCCGACGAGGCCGATGGCTGCGGCACCCGCGATCCCCTCAGTGCTTCGCGCGGCGGTCCATTGAGCGGGAATGAACGAGACGGCCAGGCCGGCTGCCAATACGATGAGCGCCTCGACGCCGCCTCGCACGCCGGCGCTGACCGGCACGAGCCGCGCCGCGGCGAGGAACGCGACGACTGCGACTGCGGTCGCGAGGCCGAGCTTGGCGCCGCCCACGGTGACGGTGCGGAAGTCCGAGCGGTCCGAAGCAACCGGTGCGGCGGTGGCCGACATGCCTCGTCTCTCCTCGTGTAGCGGGGGTAGGGGGCCCGTCGCGGAAATCTAAGCGCGGGCTCTCACCGGGCAAACACCAGCAAGACGACCAGATCGGTCACGGCCCACGCGGCGAGCGCCCGGTACATGCCTCGCTGGTGGCCGCCCGGAGACAGTGCGTCGCGACGGCGGTACCAGGGCCCGAGCACCGCGAGCCACCCGGCGAGCGGCACCAGGAGCGGCCACGCCCCAACCCCGAGCATGACCGCTGCCCCGCCGAACAGCGCGAACGCCAGCGCGATGCAGGCAAGCGCGATGCCGAGGCTCGCCCGCAGGCCAAGCCGCAGGGCGAGGGTCCGGTCGCCCCGGCGGCGATCTTCCTCCAACTGATACAGCTGAGTGAGCGGATAGAGCCCCGCGAACAGCGGGCAGAAGCCGAGCAGGACGAGGGCGTGACCCGCGTCGAGCGGTCGGCCCGTGGCAGCCCACGCTGCGAACGGTGTGAGCGTCCCGAAGCCCCACATGTTGATCACCCAATCGACACCCGCCACGGCCTTGAAGCGGAACGGCGGCACCGAGTACAGCACCGACAGCACGAAACAAATGGCGTACGCCATCCGGAACGCAGGCGGGAGCGCGAAGGCGAGCAGCTGACCGCCGGCGAGCAGCGCCACGCTGAACGCCAGCAGGTGCCGCGGCAGCGGGGGCGGCGCATTCAAGTAGCCGATGTCGCCCTCGTCCTTGTCGAAGACGGAGTTGATGGCCAGCGTCCCGCCGTTCAGGAAGATCACCCAGAGCACCAGGCCGCCCAGCGCCGGCCACAACCACGCACCGCGCACCACGCCCGAGAAGCCCACCGCAAGGACGTAGCCGACCAGCGTGTGTCCCGCCATGATCGGCCATTCCGCGGGACGCATGTGGAGCACGTAAGAGAAGAGATCGCCCGGCAGCAGCCGATACCCCCACCGGCGCCAGGCGTTCAGTGCGCGGGCGTCGCTTACCACTTCAGGCCCAGGGCGGTGGCAGCGATGCGGAGCCCGGTGAGGGTGAGGTCCGGATGCACCGACTCGATCTCACGGACCAGGGGCGCCACCAGGCTCGCGAGGCCGCCCGTGGCGATGACGTGGGGAATCTTGTCGTTCGGCCACTCGGCCTTAATCCGGCGCACGATTCCATCCACCGCGTCCGCCGTGCCGAGCAGCACGCCCGAGCGAATCGCCTCCTCGGTGCGCCGCCCGATGGTGCGGGCGGGCGGCGTGAGGTCGGTCGCCGGAAGCTTGGCGGTGCCCCGGATGAGCGCGTCCGACGCGGTCCGGATCCCGGGCATGATCACACCGCCCAGGAAATGACCGTCGGCCGTTATGCAGTCGAACGTGGTGGCGGTGCCGAAGTCGACGACGATCGAGTCGCGGTGGAACAGCTGCACGGCGGCGAGGGTGTTGAGGATGCGGTCGGCGCCGACCTGCAGCGGCTCTTCCACGTCGAGCGTGATGGGCAGGCGTGAGCGCCCGTCCACGACCAGCGGGCGCACCGTCGTCGCGCGCTCCACCGCCTCGCACAGCCCCTGGGTCACGGGCGGCACGACCGACGCGACGACCGCGGCGCGGACTTCCTGGGTCGAGCGCCCCTCCTGGGCCAAATACGATGTGAGCGTGGCGGCCCACTCGTCCGGCGTCCGTGAGGGCGTGGTCGTGAGCCGCCAGTGGGCCTCGAGGCTCTCGCCGCGAAACAGCCCGACCTTGGTTTCGGTGTTGTTGATGTTGATGGCGAGGAGCATGGGGCAAGAAGATGGTAGAAGGCGGTAGGGGACGGTAGAGGACTGTGCAGGGATCCCTCACCGCCCTCTACCGTCCTTTCCCACCCTCTACTTTACGCGAGCTCGACGTGCCCTTCCCGCACGGCGATGGTGGCCGCGCCGAGATCGACCAGCAACGCGCCGTCGGGGCGGACGCCGCGGGCGCGGCCCGCGGCGGGCGAGCGGAGCTGGCGACCCTGCAACCAATCGCGCGCTGCGAACGCCGCACACTCGCGCTCGCTCAGGACCGGCTCGCCGGTGGCGAGCCCCGCGAGCGCCGGGACCAGACGATCGAGGAGGTCGAGCCGGCGGACGCTGGGGAGCCACTCCCCGAGTGCCACCGCCCGGCGCGCGACGGGCGCGGGAATCGCGTTGCACACGTTCACGCCCACGCCCACCGCCAGCCAGTTCAGGGTGTCGCCGTGCCAGCGGCCCTCGCAGAGGATGCCGGCGACCTTGCGCTCCCCCAGCAGGATGTCGTTCGGCCACTTGAGACGGGTTTCGACGCGGCCCAGCACGGCGTCCACCGCGTCCGCGACGGCGAGCCCGACGCGCACGGACATGACCCCCAGCTCGATGCGCGCCGGACGCAGCAGCATGCCGAGCCAGACCCCGCCCGCCGGGGAGTGCCACGTGCGTCCGTCACGTCCCCGCCCTGCCGTCTGCTCTTCGGCGATCACCACGGTCCCCGCCGGAGCAGCCTGGGCGGCGAGATCATGAATCGCGTTGAACGTCGAGCCGAGCTGTCGGAACAGGCCGCATTGCGGCACGCCCCACCGCCCGGCGAGATCCGCCGCCGCGACGCCGTCGAGCGCCAGCGTCATGCCACCCGCCCCGCCACGAGCGCCACGATCCCGACGAGCATCGCTCCCTTGAGCAGGCGACTGTTCCCCTGGGTGCGCCCGGTGAACAAGCGGCTCGCGACGGCCAGCACGACGAGCTGGGCGAACAGGGCGATGAGAAAGTACGCGCCGTGGTAGTGCGCCTCCGCGGGCAACGCGAGCGACAACGGCACGAACGCGGCGGCCAGCACCGCCGCCACGGCGCGCGCGCGCCGGGGCCCGAGCACGAGCGGCAGGGTGCGGCGGCCGAGCGCCCGGTCCCCAGCCTGGTCGTCGATGTCCTTTACGATCTCGCGTACCAGGTGGATCCAGGCGGCGAGGGTCCAGGGCACGATTCCCGCCGCCGCGCGTCCCACGGCGATCGCACCGTACATGAGCGGCAGGCCCGCAAGCATGGCTACCGCCACGTTTCCAAGGGCCCCGCGGCGCTTCAGCAGCGGCGAATACGGCACCAGCACGGCCAGCGCCCCGAGTCCGACGAGCACGGCGGTCCCGCTCACGAGCGCCGCGGCGGCGAGCCCGACCAGGACGCCGCCGGCGACGCACAGGTCGGCCGTGCCACGCGTGACACGGCCGGCCGCGAGGGGGCGCTCTCCACCGGGCCGGTTCACCTGGTCGGCGGCCCGGTCCCAAATGTCGTTCAGCACGTAGCCGGCCATCCCGAACCCGACCGCGGACACCGCCGCGAGGACCAGGACGGTGGGGACCTGGAGCGTCCCCAACGCAATCCAGCCGCCGGCGAGGACGCCGGCCGCTGCGAGCAGCAGGTTGTTCGTCCGGACGAGCCGCAGCAGGTCAACCACGCAGCACGTCCTCGTACACCTGCTCGTAACGCGGCACGATGCGGTCGGCCGCGAACTCGAGCGCCCGGCGCGCGGCAGCCGCGCGCATCCGGGCCTGCAGGGCGCTGTCGCCCAGCACGCGCAGGCCGTTGGCAATCATGGCCTCGACGTCGCCCTTGGGTGAGAGGAACCCCGTCTCGCCATGGACCACCACCTCGGGGAGGCCGCCAACGGCGGTCGCCAGGACCGGCACGGCGCACGCCATCGCCTCGAGGGCCGCGAGACCGAACGACTCGGTCTCGGACGGCAGTAGGAAGAGGTCGCTCCCGCGCAAGATCTCGGCCACATCGTCGACCTTGCCGAGGAAGCGCACGTCATGTCGCAGCTCGAGGCGATCGACTTCCTGCTCGGCGGCGTCGCGGTCGGGGCCGTCGCCCACGAGCATCAGCGTGGCCGGGAGCTCGCGACGCACCCCGGCGAAGACACGCACGACGTCCGTCACCCGCTTGACGGGCCGGAAGTTCGAAACGTGGACCAGGACCTTGTGGCCGGCCGGCGCGAGCGAGCGACGGCGGGTGTCGCCTGTGGGCGGGTGATATTCGGTCGTCGAGACGAAGTTAGGGATGACGATGACGTCGCAGCCGGCACACCCGAACGCGCGGTAGGTCTCTTCCCGCAGGAACGCCGACACGGCCGTGACGCGGTCCGACTGCTCGATCGAGAACTTGGTGAGCGTGTAGTAGGACGGGTCCTGGCCGACCAGCGTGATATCGGTGCCGTGCAAAGTCGTGACGATCTTCAGGTCGCGCTGCGACTTGAGCATCTGCTTCGCGAGCCACGCCGTCGCCGCGTGCGGGATGGCGTAGTGCACGTGCATGAGGTCGAGGTTCTCGCGCATCGCCACCTCGTGCTGCTTCACCGCCAACGCCAGCGCGTACGGCGACGACTGCTCGAACAAGGGATATTCGGTTTGCGTGACTTCGTGGAACGTCACCCGCTCGGCGTAGCCGCGCAGCCGAAAGGGGCTCGCGTAGGAGATGAAATGCACCTCGTGCCCACGCCGGGCGAGCTCGAGCCCCAGCTCGGTCGCCACGGCGCCCGAGCCGCCGTAGGTCGGATAACACGTAATGCCGATTCTCATTGAGCGGGATGCGAGATGCGAGATGCGGGATGCGTCACTTCCTGCCAGCGCTCGACAATACGGGCGGCCAGGCTCTCAGGTGGCTCGCTCGCGTCCAGGGTCCACACGCCTCCCGCATCCCGCATCCCGCTTCCCGATCCCCCCCGGAGCTGGTTCCGGAACCAGGTCTCTTGCCGCTTCGCATAGCGCCGGGTCGCCACGACGATGGCATCCCGCAGCTCGCGCTCCGGCAGTCGCCCCGCAAGCATCGCCGCCGTCTCGCGATACCCCACTCCGTCGAGTCCCGGCGCATGCGGTGCCACCCCCGCCGCCAGCACGCGCCGTACCTCGTCCACGAGTCCCGCAGTGAGCATCTCGTCTACTCGTTGGGCGATGCGACGGTGCAGCGCGTCCCGCGGCAGCGTGAGTTGAATGTACCACGGCCGCATCGCCCCGGTCGCGCGCGCGTGCTCCTGCCACCAGCTCAGTCCTCGCCCCGTGAGCAGTGCGACTTCGACGGCCCGGCCGGCGCGCTGCCGCCCCCCGCCCGCGAACCGTCGGTCGAGGCGCGCCGCCCAGTGGGCGAGCCGCGCCGGCGTGAGGTCCGCCGTCCAGGCACGCAACTGGTCGCGCCGCGCCAGGTCGAGCGGCGGCTCGTGGAACAAGCCCTCCGCCAAGGCGCGAACGTACAACCCGGTCCCACCGACCACGACCGGCTGGCGGCCCGTGTCGCCAATCTGCCCGAGCCATTGCGCGGCATCGCGCGCGAAGCGGCCCGCGCTGTAGCGCTCCCCCGGTTCGACCACGTCGAGACCCAGGTGCGGCACGCGGGCCCGCAGCGCGGCCGACGGTTTTGCGGTGCCGATGTCCAACCCGCGGTAGACCTGACGGGCATCGGCGGAAACGGCGGTGATGGGCTCACGCTCGGCCCACGCGGCCACGACCGCCGTTTTGCCGACGGCAGTGGGGCCGACGAGGACCGGAGTTAAGGGGAGCGATGTCACCGCAAGAGTGCGGAGTGCGGAATGGGGAATGCGGAATAGATGGGCAAGGTCGTTCGCTGCACGACACCTCCATTGACACTCCGCATTCCGCACTCCGCATTCCGCATTCAGGTTCTCCCGAATCTGCGCTCGAGCTCGTCTTTAGGGAGTTGCACGACCGTCGGCCGTCCGTGCACGTCGTGCGCGGGGAGCGACGCCGTGAGGAGTCGGGCCACGAGCTCGCGCATCTCGTCGGGCTCGAGCCGCTGTCCCGCCTTGATGGCGGCCCGACAGGCGTACGTCGCCGCGAAGCGCTCCAGCCGGTTGGCGAGCCCCCCAAATCGGCCGCCCGCGAGATCGGCGACGAGCTCGCCGAAGCACCGCGCGGCGTCGAAGCGCGGGTGCGGGTTAGGCGCCGTATGCACCACCACCGCGCGTCCGGAGAACGGCTCCACCTCGTAGCCCACGCGACGTAGCAGCTCGCGGTGCGCATCGATCGCCTCGAGCTCGGGCGCCGTGAACTCGATCGTCAGCGGCAGGAGCAGCCGCTGTGCAGGCGCCCCGTCGCCCGTGAGCTGACGCATCGCCCGCTCGTACAGCACGCGCTCGTGAGCGGAGTGCTGATCCACGATCGCGACGCCCGACTCGGTCTGGAAGACGATGTAGGTGTCGAAAACTTGAAGGAGAGGTGTCAGGTGTCGGGTGTCAGGTGTCAAGGAGCCCGAGGGAAAAAGCTCCGGTGAGGCGCCGGCGGGCGGGTCGACACCGAGACCGGTCCACGAACCTCCGACACCTGGCACCTGGCCCCCGACACCTAACGGGGCGGCGGCGGCGAGGGGACCCAGCGCCGCCCGCACCGACTCCTCCACCACCTTCTCGACGAAGAACTTATCCCGGAACCGGACCTCGAGCTTCGAGGGGTGGACGTTCACGTCCACCGCGTCGCCGGGAAGCTCCAGAAACAGGATGAGCGACGGGCGGTCGCCGGGCGCGATGGTCGAGCGGTATCCCGCCTCCGCAGCCCGTAAAATGAACGGATCTCGGATCGGGCGGCCGCGGACGAACACATACCCCTTCCGACCCGCCGGCTTCGCCTGCGCCGGGCGCTGGGCGAAGCCGCGCACCTCGAGCGGGCCTTCGCGGTGCGCGATGGGCAGCAGTGTGTCGGCGAGTCCGGGGCCCCACAACGCATGGATCCGGTCGATGGGGCGGGTGGTGGGGCGGACGTCGATCAGCGGACGATCGTCGCTCGTGAGCGTGAAGGCCACGTCGGGCCGTGTGAGAGCGAGCAGGGTCACGACCTCCACCGCCGCGCGGGTCTCCGTGGCCTGCGCCCGGAGGAACTTGCGACGGGCGGGCGTATTGAAGAAGAGGCCACGCACGGTGACCGTCGTCCCGACCTGCCGCGCGGCGTCCTCCACATGCTCGCGCTTGCCACCCGTGACGCGCAGGCGGGTGGCGGCCTCGCCGTCCGACGAGGTCTCGAGCTCGAATCGCGACACGGACGCGATGGCGGGCAACGCTTCGCCGCGGAACCCGAACGTGGCCACGCCGATCAGGTCCGCGGCCTCTCGAATTTTGCTCGTGGCGTGGCGCGACAGCGCCAGCTCGGCGTCGGCTCGACTCATGCCCGCGCCGTCATCGCTCACGCGGATCAGGCTCTTCCCGCCGTCCTCGATTTCGACGCGGATCGTCGTGGCACCGGCGTCGAGCGCGTTCTCGATCAGCTCCTTCACAACCGACGCGGGCCGCTCGACCACTTCACCGGCGGCGATCTGGTCGGCGACGTGGGGCGCCAGGACGGCGATCGCGGCCCTCACAGCCGCGAGATTTCGGCGGCGAGCACCCAGCCGCGGACGCCGTCCGGGCGGCGCACCTCGAGCCAGGCGCCGTAGCGCCGCTCGACCACCAGCGCGGCACCGGCTTCGACCATCGATGCGGGGCTCGCGCCTCCGTATGGCGCCACCCGCACCGGCGTCGCCGCGTTGAGGACGATGGCCAGCGGCTGGGCGCGGCGCAGCCCCTCGCGAGCCGCGAACCCCGCCGCCACGACGCCGAGGAGCGAAAGGCCGAGCACGACCGCGCGGCGGCGCCGCGCACCCACCGCGGCCCAGACGGCGACCCAACAGAGTGCCGCCACGAGCGCCCATTCGCCGGGCGTCGCGACTCCGGTAGTCAGCAGCGCCTCGCTCGCGGCGTCAGGGGCCGGGAGCAGCTCGCCGGTGCGGCTGACTAACGGGTCGCGCGGGGCGAGCCGGACGGCTCGTACCCAGGCCGCTGTCGCCTTGCCGTCCGCGCCGGCCCGGTACAGCCCCCGCATCGTATAGCGCCTCCGCGCTCGGCGCCTGGGCCGCGGTGGGCCGACCGAGCGCCGCCAAGGCCACGAGCACCATCACGGCCACCATGCGGCGCCCCTTCCCACTCGTTTCGCCACTCAGCACACGCAACACCTGCTCGAGCTCCGCCGCGACCTCGGCCGCATCCCCGAGCCCGCGGGGCCCGTAGCGCGACGCGCGGAGACGGTCGCGCAGCCGCTTCACGTGGTCGGCGACCGCGCTGTCGACCCCGGCCGCGCGCAGCGCGCGGGCGAGCCCGTCGCCGTCCCGGGCTGGCGCGTCGGGCACGTGGCTCGCCAGGAGCGCCTGAAACTCCCGCTCCAGCTGTCCCAGCCGGGTGAGGGGCGCCGGTGCCGCGGGCGGCGCCGTCTCGCCGACCCGCGCGCTGGCCCCGCGGCGGCGCCCGAGCCACACGAGCAGCGGCGGGCCGACGAACAACAGGAGCCATCCCCAGGGCACGAGACCGCGCGCCAGCTGGTCCGCCCATGCCGGGGTGCGCCCGCGCGCCAGCGGCGGCAGCGCCCGCGCCGCGCGCGGCTCGATGCCCGGCGCCACGGCGAGCACGCGCGGGGCCACCGTCGCTGCGCGGTAGCTGCCCGCCGCAAGATCGTAGTAGGAATAGCGCACCTCGGGCAGGAGGAACGAGCCGGCGGAGTCGGGCATCACCAGATAATGAAACACCTTCGTGCCCGCGATCCGTCCGTCGCGCGGCGTGATCCGCATCCCGGTTTCTCCGGGATAGGGCCGGAAACCCCGCGGCCAGTGGATCGCCGGCTCCGGCCAGAGCGCCACGTTGCCCGCCCCGGATACCGTCGCCGTCATCGCGATGGGCTCTCCCACGCGACCGTTCGGCGGGTCGAGCCCCAGGTCCAGCGCGAGCCCCTGGGCGGCGACCCGTTGGTCGTCGGCCGGTCGGTGCTCGGCGGGCAGCGGCAGCACGGTGACCGGCACCGTGTCGCTGCGCAACGAGTACCGCTCCTCGCGCTTGAAAACCGAGAAGCCCGTCGGCACCGCGTAGACGACCGAGGCGGGCGGGATCACGATCCGACCCGGCGCGAGCGGGAACAGCGCCTGGTGGGCGACGAACAGGTCCATCCACCCGCCGCGCACCTGCCGCGACGCGGCGACTTCGGTCGGAACGGCCCCGGGGTACGACCACGTCCCTTCGGCCGTCTGGAGCGAGAGGATCGGCAGGTAGGCCAACCGGGTGCGTAACTCGCGCGGAAACCACGCCGCGGCGATCACGTCGAGTTGTTGGCCGACGAGCACCGAATCCCCGGGCAGAATGAGTGACAGCGCGACCCGGTCGTTGTGCGCGGGCGGTGGGGCGGCCTCGATGAGCCGTCGCGCAATCGGCGACACCGTCGTCGCGAGTCCGGTCGCTGCGCTGTCTACCGTCACGGTGAGGGGCGGCGTCGCGATCTCCCGGGGGCCCTGCCGCACCCGCACCGACCCGATCACCAGCGTGCCGGGACGCTGGGTCTTGAGCCGCAGCTCGCGCGTCATCGTGCGGAGCGGTCCGCCCACCCCTTCGAGGGTAACCTCCATCACCTCGCGGGAGCTGACGATCGTAAAGCCCGTGAGACCGGGCAGCGCCAGGACCACCGGCTCCGCCGAACGGGAACGCGCCCGGATCGTGAGTGTCAACTCTTCGCCCGCCGGCACACGCGCGCGATCGACCTGAGCCGTCACGTCGGGCGGCGCGGCGCTCTGCAAGGCGAGCAACAGCCACAGCGCGGGGGTCACCAGTCTTTCACGCCCGGCTCGGCCGCGTGCCGCATCAGGCCGGTCCGATCCCGGCGCGTCTTCAGCTCCTCGTGGCCGATGGAGCGCAGCAGCTGTTCGGCCTGGGCCGGGTTGAGCCCGCCCTGGACCCCGCCACCGCTCGTGGCCCCGCCTCCCGACGGTCCGCTCCCTCCACCGCCGCTCGGTGGGGGCTTGTTCTGACTGCTGCCGCCGCGGTGTCGGACCGCGAGCTCGAGATTCCACTTTGCCGCATGGTCGTGCGGCCGCAACAGCAGGGCTTCGCGGTACGCACGCTCGGCGTCGGTCAAGTGCGAGTCGCGACCGGCGCTGTCTTCCTCGGCCTGACGCAGCGCGAGCAGTCCGAGATTGTAGAGCGCGCGGAACCGCAGGTCAGGATCGAGCGAGGCGGCGGCGTGGGTGAGGCTCGACTGCGCCGTCTCGGCGTCCGAGTCGGCGAGCGCCGCCGTGCCCGCGTTGTACCAGGCGGCATCCTCCTTGCGGCGCGCGACGAGCTCCGCCAGGTAGGCGGTGCGGGCGCGTCGGAGGTCATGGCGGTCCCATGCTTTCTCAGCGGGGCTGCGCGGCAGCGCCGGCTGCTGCGCCGCGCCGCTCGAGGGGGCCACGAGACACGCGAAGGCGAGTCCGACGAGCGCGGCGGTGCGTCGCGAGGCGGCTTGCGCCACCAGCAGCACCACGGCGAGCATCAGCGGCAGCCAGGCTCGTGGCCGGCTCTGCTCCGTGCGGGTCTCGCTCGCCCGCGCGCGGCGATACGAGGCGACGAGGTCGCGGACGGCGCCGGCCTGGTCGGGGAGGTCCGCCGCGACCAGTGTGCCTTGCGCTGCGTCAGCCGCGGCGCCGAGCATATCGTCCCGTCGCGTGGTCTCGATGACGCTCCCCTCTTCATCCTTTTGATAGCCGAGCAGGGCCCCGTGGTCGTCACGCATGGGAATGCGCGCCGGGCCGCGCCCGCCCTCGGCCACGAGGATCAGGTGGATGCCATCGGCCTTGAGGCGCTGGGCTTGCGTGGTGATCGGCGGGAGCGAGTCGTGCGCTTCGCCATCCGTGAACACGACGAGCACGCGGTCGGCGAGCTCGGAGCTGGCCTCCAGCAGCTCACCACCCTGGCGCAAGGCGGGCGCGAGGCCGGTGCCTCCCTGGGAGGCCATGTCGGGGTCGAGCGCGTCGAGGTACAGCGTCAACGCGGAGCCGTCGATCGAGAGCGGCGACATGATGTAGCTCGAGCCGGCGAAGGCGATGAGACCGACCCGGTCGCCGTCCAGATCCTGGACCAGCCGTCGAGCCTCCCGGACCGCGCGCCGCAGTCGGCTGGGCGTCGCGTCCTCCGCGAGCATCGAGCGCGAGATGTCCACCGCGATCACGACCGAGAGGCCGCGGGTCTCGGCGACGATCCGCTCCTCTCCCCACCGAGGCCCGGCGAGCGCCACGACGCCGAGGAATGCGGCCACCGCGAGTGCGGTGGGCCCGAGGCGACCGGCGCCGACCGCCTGCCGCACCGTTTCCTGCGACCAGAGCGCCGCCCGTCGGATGCGGACGCGGCGCGCCCAGGCGGCGGCGAACCAGGCGGCACCGCCGACGAGCGGCGCGAGGGCGAGCACGACGGGCGCGTCGAACGTCATCACGGAACCCGCACGGCGAACGTCCCCGCGAGCACGATCTCGAGCGCCAGCGCCACCAGCCCGAGCGTGAGCGGGACACGATACGCTTCATCGAAGCGTCGATACACCACCTGCTCGACCGGCGTCTTCTCGAGGCGATTGATCTCCTCGAAGATGTGGCGCATCGACTGGGTGTCGGTGGCGCGGTAGTAGCGCCCGCCCGTCATGGATGCAATCTCGGTCAGGAGTGGCTCGTCGATTTCGACCGGCCGCATCTCGTACCGCAACTGGCCGTCCGCGCCGTATTCCGTCGGCATGGGCGCCTGCCCTCGCGTGCCGACGCCGATGGTGTAGATCCTGATGCCGAACGCCGCGGCCGCCTGCCCGGCCGTGCGGGGATCCACAGTGCCCTTGTTGTTGACGCCGTCGGTGAGCAGGACGAGCACCTTGCTCTTGCCCGGTGCGCGCCGCAGCCGGTTGGCCGCCGTCCCGATCGCCGTGCCGATCGCCGTCCCGTCCTCGAGCATTCCCGGGTGCAGCTCGCGCAGGGCCTGCTCTAGGACCGCGTAGTCGGTCGTGATGGGGACCTGAGTGAGCGCCTGCCCGGCGAACGCGACGAGGCCGATCCGATCCGACGTGCGGGCCCGCACGAACTCGATCGCGGTCTGCTTCGCGACATCGATGCGGTTCGCCGGCGCGAAGTCCTCCGCCTGCATGCTGCCCGAGATGTCCACGGCGAGCACGATCGAGATCCCCTCACTGCGCGTTTCGCTCCGCGAGGCGCCGATGCGGGGGCCGGCGGCGGCGATGATCCAGGCGGCGAGGCAGGCGCTGCGCAGGCTGACCGGCAGGCGCGCGACCCAGAGACGCTCCGGCGCTCCGGCCGCCGGGCGGACGTCGCTCATGCGCGTGCCCGAGAGACGGGCCAGTCGCTTGGCGCGCAGCCACCACCACAAGGGCAAGAGGCCGAGCGCGAGGAGCAGCAGCGGCCGGGCGAAGCTCACGGAGCCAGATCGCGCGCGAGCCGGCGCGCCATGGCGGAGAGCGCCGCGACATCGGTCCCGTGGGCGGAGGCGAAGTCCACGCGGTCGAGCTGCTCGAGCAGCTCGCGCAGCTCCCGCAGGGGCGCGTCGGGGCGCGCGCGCTCGACGACCACCAGGCACTCGTGGGTATCGAGCGCGGGGTGCGCCTCGGGGACCGCGCGCGCCAGCGCGGCCCGCAGCCGCCAGATCGCCCGCGCGGCGACGGCTTTCGGCTCGCCGGCGGCGAGCCAGCGAGTGTCGGGGACCTCACGTTCCACTGGAACTGGAGGTGCCGGCTCGAGGGCGCGGGGCCGCCGCCGGCTCCGGGCCACGCCCGCGGCGAGCAGCCCGGCGGCCAGCGCCGCGGCGGCGAGCGGCGGCAGGGGATCCTGGTGCGGGGCGCGCAGCGGTGCGAGCAGGCCTTCCGGACTCGGACTGCGCAACGAGTCGGGGATCACGCTCGCCACGCTGAAGCTCGTCGTCCCTCCGGCCGTCGAGTCCGCCCGCCCGTCGGGACCGAGCAACCACAGGGGAGGCAGGGTCAGCTTGTGGGGCCCGGGCTTCCAGGCGACGACCGCGTAGCGGACCACCCAGCCGCCTGCGCTCCGCAGCACCGCCGCATCCGCGAGCGGCTCGACGGCGTCCGTGGCGTCGAGCTTGCCGGCCCGGACCTGCCAGCCGTTGCGCACCGAGAATGCCCGCTCGAGCCAGATCGTGTCGCCGACGGTGGGTGCTGGGGGACTGGCGAGCCAAGTCGCCGTCTGAGCTGTTCCACGACGCCACGACGCTCCGACGCCAAGGACGACAAGCACTGCCGTCCGCGCCAGGACTCGTACGGCGTCACGTCGTAGCGTCGCACAACGTGCGGTCATCGTTTCAGCCGGCGGGCACGCTCGGCGAAGGCGCGGCGCAACAGAACGCCGTACGGCACACTGGTCTGAAGTGCGACCCGGTCCACGCCCGCCTGGGCAAGCTTCCGGGCGCGCTCCTGGAGCTGGCGCTCGGCGGCGACGCGCACCCGCGTGCGCGTCGGCCCGTGACTGGTATCGAGCAGGACCCGCTGGCCCGTCTCGGCGTCCTCCATGTCCACCCAGCCCGCGTCAGGGAGCTCGCGTTCCCGCGGGTCGTCGATGGTGATGGCGACGACATCGTGGCGCGCCGCCAGCTGCGCCAGCGGGACCTCCCAGCCCTCGGCCCGGAAGTCCGACAGCACGGCCACGATTGCGTGGTGCTTCGGCAGTTTCGCCGCGTAGCTCAGCGCCTCCCCTAGGTTCGTGCCCCGCCCGCGCGGTGTGAACGCCACGAGATCCCGGATCACGCGCAGGGCGTGCGGCCGACCCTTGGCGGGTCGCACGATCAGCTCGACTTTATCGGCGAACATGAGCGCGCCCACGCGGTCGTTGTGGCGCGCCGCCGCCAGCGCCAGCACGGCCGCGACCTCCACCGCGAGCCCCGCCTTCGTATAGGGGCGCCCGAACTGGCAGGAGCCGGATTGGTCCACCACGAGGAGCAGCGTGTTCTCGCGCTCCTCGTGGTACGTCTTCACGAACGGGTGGCCCATCCGCGCCGACACGTTCCAGTCGATCGCGCGGAAGTCGTCTCCCTGCTGGTACTCACGCACCTCTGCGAATTCGATGCCCTGTCCACGGAACATCGAGCGGTATTCACCGGTGAAGAGCGAGCTGACCAGGGACCGGGTGCGGAGCTCGATGCCCTTGACCTGCCGGAGCACTTCGGGTGTGACGAGACGCCGGCGGGCGCGGAGCGGGGAGCTCTCGCGACGTCGACGATCCTTGCCTTCGTACCTCACGGCACGCCCACGGCCTCGAGGATCTTGCCGATCACGCGGTCCGAATCCATGTCTTCGGCCTCGGCCTCGAACGTGAGGAGCACGCGGTGCCGCAGCACGTCGAACGCCATGGCCTTCACGTCCTCCGGCACGACGTACGACCGCCCGCGCAGGTACGCGTGCGCCCGGGCCGCCTGCGCGAGATAGATCGACGCGCGCGGGCTCGCCCCAAAGGCGATGAGCGGCTTCAGCTCCGGCAGGCCGATCGCCTGCGGCTCGCGCGTCCCCCGGACCACGTCCACGATGTAGTCCACGACTTTCTGGTCCATGAAGAGCTCCGCGATCGCGCTGCGCGCGGCCAGGATGTCGTCCGCCTCCGCCACGCGCGTCACTTCGATCGGGCGGCCCGAAGCCATGCGCGCGACGATCTCCTTCTCGGCGTCCCGCGTCGGGTAGCCGACGCGCACCTTCAGCATGAAGCGATCGAGCTGAGCCTCGGGAAGCGGGTAGGTCCCCTCTTGCTCGATGGGATTCTGGGTCGCCAGCACGAGAAACGGCTCCCCCAGAAAGAACGTCTCTCCCCCGATCGTGACCTGCTTCTCTTGCATCGCCTCGAGCAGCGCCGCCTGCACCTTGGCCGGAGCGCGGTTGATTTCGTCGGCGAGCACCAGGTTGGCGAAGAGCGGACCCTTTTTCGGATAGAACTCCTGGGTCTTCTGGTCGAACACCATCGTCCCGATCACGTCGGCGGGCAGCAGATCCGGAGTGAACTGGATCCGCGAGAATGCGATGCGCAGGCATTCGGCGACGGTGCGCACCGCCAAGGTCTTGGCGAGCCCCGGCACCCCTTCGAGCAACACGTGCCCGCCCGTGAGCAGTCCGATGAGCAGACGCTCGACCATCAGGTCCTGCGCCACGACCCGCTTCGCGACCTCCTGCGCGATCGCCTTGCTCAGCACCGCGTCGCCGGTCTTGGCCGTCTTAGTGGTCATTTCAGCCCCGCCTCCGCCGCTTTGCGCACCGCCGGCTCCTTGTCCTTGGTGTAGAGTTCCAACAGCCCCCGAGCTTCGGGGCGCGCGATGTGCCGCAAGCCGTCCACCGCCGCCACCCGCACCGACGCGCTCCGCCGATGCATCATGCCCCCCGGCTCGGCGTAGCGGGCGAGGACGTCCAGCGCCTCCCGCGCCCCGAGGCGGCCGATAGCCCGTAGCAACTCCGCCTGTACCCCTTCGTCGGGCTCCTGCTCCACCCGCCGGATCAGGACGGTGGAGGACGTCGGGTCGCCCCCTGCGGCGACCGCCCGCACCGCCGCCGCCCGCACGGCCACGCTCTCATCCTTGAGCGCCGGCATCGCGGGCCGTGCGATCTCACGCCCGCCCGCCTCCGCGAGCCCGAGCAACGCCGCTTCTCTGACAAACTCCGAGGGATGGCGCAGCAGCGGGATCAGCAGCGTCACAGCTTGGGGGCTGCCCGTCAGGCCCACGAACTCTGCCGCCGCCGCGACGACTTGGGGCTCGGGGTCCGCAAGCTTGCCCTGCAGCGGCTCGAGCGCCCGATCCGCCGCCTTGCGCACCGCGCCCCGGTACGGCGCCCGTAGCTCCACGGGCGCAGCGAGGAACGCATCCAGCACAAGCCCCATCGAGAGCGATGCCAGCGCGGCCACGGCCGCCACCACCGCCTCGCGCTCTTCGGGCGGCACGCGCGGCTCCCCGAGCCGATGCACCAGGCGCTCGACCAGGGCGCGCTCGGAGAGCGCGAGCGCAGCCCGATCGATCGTCTCGAGCAGCCGCGGCTCCTTCGCGGTCGGCAACAGACGGTCGAGCGCCGCGATCGCGTCCGCCGCAATGGCGACCTCGCGTAGCCCCAAGAGCTGAGGAGCGAGCGCGGCGAGTTTTTCCACGGCGGCGCACTGCGCCTCGGGCGTGGCGGCGTTCCCCAGCGCCGTCACGGCCCGCTTCACCTCCACATCGACCGGCAGGACGTCGGGCCGGAACGCAGCGCTGGCGCGTTTGCCGGCCATCAAGGCGTCCGCCGCTGTCGCGGTGGAATGCTCCGTCGTGACCGCGGGCGGGGGAGTCGGCGCGGGGGACGTCGACGCGGCCGGCGGGTCCGGGACCGCGGGCCCACCCGACGCCGGCGTCGGCGTGCGCAGT
>QHUD01000165.1 GCA_003221085.1 Gemmatimonadota bacterium | reverse complement strand
ACAAGACGCCGGAGATCCGCAACGTGGCGGTCGTAGGCCACGGCGCGAGCGGCAAGACGTCCCTGGTCGACGCTCTCGCGTTCGTGGCCGGCACGAGCAAGCGCCACGGATCCGTGAAGGACGGCACCGCCCTCACTGACTACACCCCCGACGAAATCGAACGCAAGTATTCCATCAATCTCGCCCTCGCAGTCGCCGAATGGATGGACGCCAAGCTCAACCTGATCGACACGCCGGGCTATCTCGACTTTACGGGGGAAGCGCTCGCGGGCGTGTACGCGGCGGACGGGGCGGTGGTGGTCGTCTCGGCGACGGGCGGTGTGGAGGTGGGCACCGAGAAGGTGTGGGAGTATTGCGAGCAGCGGGAAATCCCACGCCTGTTCTTCGTCTCGCTGATGGACAAGGAGCACGCCGACTTCGAGAAGGTCTACACGCAGGTCAAGGAGCGGCTGACGCCGAAGGTGATCCCGGTGGAAATCCCCGTGGGTGAAGGCCCCGAGTTCCACGGGATCATCAACCTCTTCTCGAAGCAGTGCCACCTGTACAAGAAGGGCACGAAGGCGGGCGAATACGAAGAGGTGGATGTACCGCCCGAGTATCGGGATCGGTTCGAGCGCTATTCCAAGGAGCTGATCGAGCGCATCGCGGAAACGGACGATACGCTGCTAGAACGCTATCTGGGGGGCGAGGAGATCGGGCGCGACGAGGCGATCGCGGCGATGAAGGCGGGCATGTTGAAAGGCGAGCTGTTCCCCTTGTTCTGCGGCGCCGCCGAGCTGACCTACGGAACGCGCGCCTTGCTTTCGAAGCTGGTGGAGCTGATCCCCGCGCCGAGCGAGCGGCCGCCGGTCGGCGCACAGCGCTGGGGGAGCGCGGAGCGGGTCACGCTCAAGGCGGAGGCCGCGGGGCGGTTCGTGGCACAGGTGTTCAAGACGATCTCCGAGCCGCACGTCGGCGACGTGACGTTCTTCCGGATGTACTCAGGAACCGTCAAAAACGGGCAGGACGTCTACAACGCACCGCGCGAAGCGGTCGAGAAGCTGAACCACCTGTGCGTCACCGTAGGAAAGGACCGGATCGAAATCCCGGAGCTGCACGCGGGAGACATTGGCGTCGTGGCCAAGCTGCGAGACACGCACACCAACGACACCCTGTCGACCAAGGACCACGCAATCGTGCTTCCCAAGATCCCGTTCCCCGAGCCGGTGATCACGGAGGCGATCGAGGTGAAGCAGCGGGGCGAAGAGGAAAAGCTTTCGAACGGGTTGCACAAGCTGCACGAGGAAGATCCCACGTTCCAGCACGAGTACAACGGCGAGCTCGGGCAGACGTTGATTCGGGGGCTGGGGGAGCGCCACCTCGAGATCATCGTCGGACGGCTAGCCCGCAAGTTCGGCGTGCACGCGGTCATCGGGAAGCCGAAGATCGCGTATCGCGAGACCTTCAAGGCGCGCGCGGAGGGCCAGGGGAAACACAAGAAGCAGACGGGCGGCCGCGGCCAGTACGGCGACTGCTGGATCCGGATCGCGCCCTTGCCCCGCGGGTCGGGGTTCCAGTTCGCGGACGAGATCGTGGGCGGGGTCATCCCGCGGCAGTACATCCCGGCGGTCGAGCGCGGCATCCAGGAGGCCGCGGCGCGCGGTCCCGTGGCGGGATACCCCGTAGTCGACTTCAAAGCGGAGCTGTACGACGGCTCCTACCACGACGTGGACTCGAATGAAATGTCCTTCAAGATGGCCGGCATCCTGGCGTTCCGGAACGTGAGCCCGAACTGCCGGCCCGTGCTGCTCGAGCCGATTCTCGAGCTCGACGTCTGGACGCCCGACGACTATCTCGGCGCCGTGATGGGCGATCTGTCGTCACGCCGGGGCCACATCCTCGGCACCGAGCCCGCCGGTCGCCAGGTGAAGATCAAGGCGCTCGTCCCCGAGGCCGAGCTGGACCGCTACGCCACGACGCTGCACTCGATCACGCATGGGCGCGGCACCTACCACGCGAAGTTCCACGTGTACCAGGAGGTCCCGCCCGACGCGGCGCAGAAAGTGGCGGAGGTGCGGAAAAAGGAGCTGGAGGAAGCGAAGGCGTGAGGCGCTGGCTGCGCCTCTGGTTCTCATTCCACGAGCCGGTCGATCGGCGCACCTACCTGCTGCACGGCGCCGGCCTGATGCTGTTCAAGTACGGGGTGGATGCCGCGGTCATGTGGGCGTTCGTGCATCGGCTGTGGACGCCGCTTGCCTACCTGAGCCCCGTCTGGACGCTCCGCGAGCAGCTGTTGCGGGGGGCACCGGAGTGGCTCGCACCAACCCTCGTGGTTTGGACGCTGCCGTTCCTGTGGATCGGCGTGAGCATGACGTTACGGCGGGCCGTAGATGCGGGCCGATCGCCGTGGTGGGGCCTGCTGTTCTTCGTGCCCGTCGTGAACTATGCGGTCATGCTGTTGCTGTCGCTGGTGCCGTCGCGCGCCGTTGGTGCCGGACCAGCGGCGCGGCGCAACGCGGTCGACGTCCGCTTCCGAGCCGGACTGCTGGGCGTCGCCGCGGCGCTCGCGATCACGATTCCCACGGTGTTGATCGGCGTGTACCTGCGGCGCATGTACTCCGCCGGCCTGTTTCTTGGCACGCCCTTCACTATCGGCTACATCAGCGCCTACGTCTTCAACGCGCGGGGCGCGCAGAGCGAGCGCCATACGATGCAGGTGGCGTTTCTGGCCGTGGCGCTCGCGGGCGGCGCGATGCTGGTGTTCGCGCTCGAGGGCGCCGTCTGCATCGCGCTCGCGTTCCCGATCGCAGCGCTGCTTGCTCTTCCGGGAGCGCTCATCGGTCGGGCCGTAGCGCTACGCAGCGTGGGGCCGCCGGCGCGGGCGGGGCTCGCGGCACTCCTGGCCCCGCTCGTGGTGCTCGCGAGCCCACGGCAGGCGGCGCCGTCCCATGAGGTCGTGACAGTGGTGGACATCGACGCCCCGCCGGTGGTCGTCTGGCGGCACGTCGTCACGTTTCCGGAGCTGCCCCCGCCCCGCGAGTGGTTGTTCCGCGCCGGGGTCGCCGCGCCGCTCCGCGCCCGGATCGAAGGAGTGGGCGTCGGGGCGGTGCGCTACTGCGACTTCACGACGGGCAGCTTCATCGAGCCGATCACCGTGTGGGAGGAGAATCGGCGGCTTGCGTTCGACATCACGGCCCAGGCGCCACCTATGCGGGAATGGAGCCCCTTTCGGGACGTGAACCCGCCGCACCTGGCCGGGTACTTCCGTGCGACCCAGGGGGAGTTTCGACTCCTCGCGCTGCCGGGCAATCGCACCCGCCTCGAGGGGCGCACGCGGTACGTGCTGGACATGTTCCCACAGACCTACTGGACCCTGCCTGCTGGCCGCCTCGTCGCGACTATCCACGCGCGGGTGCTGCGGCACATCAAGGCAGTGGCCGAGGAGGAAGATCATCCATGAGAGGGACCGTCCTGTGCGCCGCCCTTGCCGCTCTGGGCGCAGCGTGTCAGCGCGTGGAGAACACGCCACGAGCATCGGGGACGCCCGCGGCGGTGGACACCGCCGCTCCCGCCCCCACCCCCGCTCCAGTTGCGCCCACGCCGCCGGCGTCAGCCGGCGCGACGAAACTGATCGTGGTGGAAGGGTTCCTCACGCCGGAGTCCGTGCTGCACGATCCGGTGCAGGACATCTACTTCGTCTCGAACATCAACGGCAGCCCCACGGTGAAAGACAATAACGGATTCATCAGCCGTGTGCGGCCTGACGGCGCCGTGGAGAATCTCAAATTCATCGAGGGTGGCCACAACGGCGTGACGCTCAACGCCCCGAAGGGGCTGGCGCTCCGCGGGGATACGTTGTGGGTTGCCGACATCGATGCGATCCGTGCGTTCGATGCCAAGACGGGCGCCGCGAGGGACAGCGTGAGCATGGCCAGTCTGGGCGCGGTGTTCCTGAACGACATCGCGATCGCGCAGACCGGCGCGCTCTACGTCACCGACACCGGCATTCGGTTCGACGATGTGGGCAACGTGCTGCATCCGGGGCCCGATCGGATCTTCCGCGTCGGTACGGACCGCCAGGTCACGGTCGCGGTGCGGGGCGACACCCTGGGCCGGCCGAACGGCATCACGTTGGACTCCGTGGGCAAGCGGTTCATCGTCGTGCAATTCGGCGGACGCTCGATACTGGCGTGGAAGCCGGGCGACAAGGCGCCGAGCGTGATTGCCAAGGGTCCAGGCGGGTTCGACGGCGTCGAGATCGCCGGGAGCAGGATGCTCGTCTCGAGCTGGAGCGACTCGACCGTGTCGAGCTACGAGACCGGGCAGGAAGTGAAGGTGATCACCGGCGTGCCGAGTCCGGCGGACATCGGGTACGACGGCAAGCGCAAGCGCGTGCTGATCCCGGTATTCACGGGAAATCGAGTGGAGATCTGGCAGCTGCCGTAGGGCCGCGCCGCCCCTGGTGTCGGGCTACCTGGGCCACGATGTGGGCCGCCGCGCCGAGCAGCATCGCTCGCATCCGGCTCAAGGTATGCAAGCCCGGGCCCTGTGGCGACCACGCAGGCCCGGGCCCCTGTGGCGACCACGCAACTCTTCCCGTGACGGGAACATCCTGGTATCTGTCAGGAAGCGAATTTGGAGAGGGGAACAGCCATGTTCGATACCAATGTCGCCGGCCGTCGCCAAGAAATCCGCGTTCTCCTGGCGGACGATCACGCGGTCTTGCGGGCCGGCCTGCGCGCGCTGCTCGAAAAAGAGCCGGGTCTGGTGGTCGTGGGCGAGGCGCGGAGCGGAAGCGAGGCGGTCGCACTGGCCAAGACCACGCGACCGGATGTCGTCCTGATGGACCTCGCCATGCCCGGGAAGGGGGGCATCGAAGCCACGCGCCGGATCGTCGGGCTCGGCCTCGGCGCCAAGGTCCTCGTGCTCACCGCGTTGCCGCAGGAGCTGCAGCTGAGCGAGGCGCTCGAAGCGGGTGCCAGCGGCTTCATGCAGAAGGTCGGGCCGGTGGAGGAGCTGACGCGCGCCATCCGAGCCGTGGCCGACGACCGCCTCTTCCTCGACGAGGACGCGGCCCGGCTCATGGTGCTGCTGCGCTATCGCAAAGCGGGTCAGGTCGACGACGAGAAAGTGACGGCGGGGCGACTGAGCGACCGCGAGCGCCAGGTGCTCGCGCTGCTCGCGCTGGGGCACAGCTCGAAGGAGATTGGCGTGAAGCTCTCTGTCAGTCCCAGGACGGTGGACGAGTACCGCGCGCGCCTCAAAGACCGGCTGGGGCTCGCGCGCCGACCGGAGCTGGTGCGGTTCGCGCTGCGCACGGGAATCATCGCCGAGACCTAGCCGGCTACTCCCAGCTTTCCTCTTTCACGTCGGCGAGCACCGATTCGAGCGGGTTGAGCTCCAGCTGTGTCGGCTCTGCCGGCAGGTCCAGCATCGCCTCGGTCACGGGTCCGGTCACCTTGATCCGCACGTAGGCGTGCATCGTGGTGTCGGCGAACCCGATTTTCAGGGGCACGGGCATCACGAAATGCTCGGGCACATCTTCCTGCCGCACCCGCAGCTGCAGCGTGTAGTGCCCGCCCTGGGCCGGCGCGGCGTGCCAGGAGAAGACATATCTGGGGATGGCGGTGCCCTGGACCCACTGGTCGAAGAACCAGCTCATATCCACACCGAGGTGTTGCTCGACCACCCTCTGGAAGTCCCGCGTCGAGGCTCTGCGGCCGCGATACTGGCGATAGAAATCCTGCATCGTGGCAATGAAGGCATCCTCCTTCATCCCGCGGAGGTCGAGCATGAGGTTCCGGAGCATATGCAGTACCCAGGCTCCCTTGTAATACGCCCCGAGCGTGGCGTCTCTGGCGTTCAACTGTACGGCCCGCCATCCGATCCCGATCGGCGGTGCGTCGTTGCGCCGTGCGCGGATCTCCCTGCGCCAGTGCTTGAGGTGTCTGAAGAACTTCGGGTTGTCCGCGAGAACCATCTGCATGTACCACAGGCCGGAGAACTCCGCGAAGCCCTCCGAAAGCCAGCGGTCACGGTACCCGGCCGGCTCGATGCCGATGCCCCACCACTGATGGGCGATCTCGTGAGCGCGGAGGATCTCGTCGTAGCCGCTGTCACTCATCGCCTGGAACGTCCACACCGGGAGATACACCAGGCCCGGGAAGGCCTGCCCGTAGCCGAATGGGATCTCGGCGGCATAGTATCGGTCGAACAGCGGCGGACCGTACACTCGGGTGAAGAACGCGAGACTGTTCACCATGTCGGCGCCGACATCCTGCTCGGGGGAGCGAGTCGAGAGGAATCTCGACAGGAACACCGACCCTCCGAGGTTGCGTTGCAAACCGAGAAAGAAACTGTTGAGCTGCCGATGCGCGTCGCCGTTGGTGTGCACGGTGACCGGTGGTAGGCGAGGATCGGCGATCTTGAATTCGTCGAGCTCACCGAGGCTGAAGCACACCTGGTCGGCGGGCCGTACCGTGGCCCAGTGCGATGTCACCACGTCGCCTTCCAGATGTGAATCGAGCATCCGTCCGATGCTCGCGAGCCGGTACCGCTTTGGGGTGTGGAACGTCATGTCCACGTCCGCAGCCTGTCCCCCGTAGCGCGGGAACCAGGTGTAGGAAGACTTGACGAACAGCCATTGATCGATCGTCGTGGGATTTCGGACCTTGAGCCAGCCCGGCCAGTGCCGTGTGATCCCGTCCACGATCGAGGTGTAGCCGATGAGGTCGCCGTGATAGGCGACGCGCACGGCGAGTGTGTCTCCCGGGCGGGGCGCCGGATCGAACCGAACCCACAGCTCGGAGGTCTTCTTGGGGCGGAACATGCTCATGGCCCGACCCCCTTCTTCGCGCACCGAGTCCACTTCCAATTCCGAGAGCAGATCGAACCGGGCCCAACTGCCTCCAGGGCGTCGGGGCGTGAGTCGTGCCGTGGACACCGCAGAAAAGCCGAGGCCCTTCGCGATCGTAGCGTCGATGCGATAGGCGACGAGCTTGAGCGCCTGTCCCCGCGCCGGGTCCGCTGTCGTAGTGTCGTGCAGATCCTCCGCGCGCCGGAACTCAGCGACGACCTGAACCTTTTGCCCTTCGCGCCCGCCGCGCAGGAGCGAGACCTGCTCATCGTCGTCTGGATCCAGCATGAACATCAGGTCCTCGCCGTGCTCCCGCTTCACGTGGGCGTAGAAGAACCCGTTCGTGTCGCCGTTCAGCAAGGCGGTGATGAGGGTCGATTGTACGACCAGCCGCCCGTCCACGAGGTGATCGATCGCGTCGCCGAGGACGTCGGTACCTCGGCTCGCCGCGGACAGCGGGCCGAAGCTGAGCTGCCGCTCGAGCTCGGCCAGCGTAGAGTCGGTGAAGACGAACGCGGCGGACGAGATCGGGGCATCCACGACGGAGTCACCGAGCACGCGCCGCACCTCCGCTCGTTCGATGGCGAGCGGCGGTGCAAACGCGACCGACCCCCGTCCCACGAACACCGCGCCGATCGTGCGGCCCGCGACCGGCGTCGCCAGGAAGAGGTTGCCGTCTTCGAGGTGAAACGCGATGACGTCGCGTCGCAGCGTGAGATTCCGGACCGGCGCGACGCGTTCGACCTGCTTCATGCTGTGCAGGCCCTCGAACACCGGCTCATAACGCTCTGCAGCCCTGCGCTCGAAACTGGATTGCGACGCTCCGGGAGTGGATGCCGCGCTCAGAGGCTGCTGGCTTGCGAGCGCGACAGGACGGTGCAGAGCCAGCAGGGCGGCGATCGCCCTAATGACCCCGAGGCATGGGGAGGAGCCCACGTTGGCGCTCATCGGTGTTAGCACGCAGCAAGAACTGTGTCGCCTCGCTGCGGGCGGGGGAAAGCGGCTCGGGGTCATCGACGCCGCCCGGGCGCAACGCCTACGCGACGCCTGTGTGGCGTCAACGCAACGCCGCTAGACGGACCTACCCAACCAGCACGGGCTCGAACTCTGTCGGCGGCCGGCGCTCGGCGGCGCCGGGCTGCCGGTACACGTACTGCTTGCCCGCGTAGTTCCTGAGCACCACCGCATCGTCGCTGATCGACTCCACGTACTCGGGCAGGAGCGGGATCTTCCCGCCGCCCCCCGGCGCGTCGATCACGAAGTGCGGCACGGCGAGCCCCGAGGTCCACCCGCGCAGCGCCCGGATGATCTCCAGGCCCTTCTCGACCGTCGTGCGGAAATGCTCGGCTCCGGCCACCTGATCGCACATATAGATGTAGTACGGCCGCACCCGCGCGGCGAGCAGTTTCTGCATCAGCCGCTTCATCACCTCGGGATCGTCGTTCACGCCCTTCAGGAGCACAGTCTGGCAGCCGAGTGGCACCCCGGCGTCGGCGAGACGGCCGAGCGCCGCCACCGCGGCGGGCGTGAGCTCGTCCGGGTGATTGAAGTGGGTGTTGATGTAGAGCGGATGGTAGCGCTTCAGTATCCCGCACAGCTCCGGGGTGATCCGCTCGGGGAGATGACACGGCACGCGACTGCCGATGCGCAGGACCTCGAGGTGCGGGATGGCACGCAGGCGCTTGCAGAGCTCGTCGATGCGCCGATCGGAAAGGAGCAACGGATCCCCGCCCGACATGATCACGTCGCGGATCTCGACGTGCTCCTCGAGATAGCGAAACGCCGACTCGAGCTCGGCCATGGGGATCTTCTCGGGGTCGCCCACCTTGCGCCGCCGCGTGCAGAAGCGGCAGTACGCGGCGCACACCGGCGACACGAGGAACAGCGCGCGGTCGGGGTAGCGGTGAGTGATGTTCGGCACGGGGGAGTTGGCGTCCTCGGCGAGCGAGTCCACCAGGCCGTCGTGCACCTCGAGCTCCTGGAGGTCCGGCACGTACTGCCGCCAGATGGGGTCGCCCGGCGACTTGATGAGGTCCACCATCGCCGGCGAGATCCGGAACTCGAAATTCTCCGCCGCCTGTCGCAGGCGCTCGAGGTCGGGGAAGTGCTCGGCGCCGAACTTGGCGACGAGCGCTTCGAGCGAGGCGATGCTCAGCTTACGCAGTTGCTGTTGCCAGGACTCCATGCGTCAGGTCCTTGAGATAGATCACCAGGTCGTCGCCGGGGGCGTAATAGCCCGGGAGCCGGGCCGCCTGTGTATAGCCGCGCCGCTCGTAGAAGGCGCGTGTGGGTGCGTAGTCGGCGCGCGACGAGGTCTCG
>QHUD01000164.1 GCA_003221085.1 Gemmatimonadota bacterium | reverse complement strand
CGAAATGTTTCGCGTGCGCCAGATCGAGCTCGTGGGCGTGCGCAATCTCGCGCCCGACGCGGTGATCGCGGCGCTCCGTCTCGGGCCGCGGGCGAGCGTGTTCGGCGACACGCGGCTGCTCGCCGACCGCGTGCGGGGCCTGGCGGGCGTGGCGGAGGCACGAGTGGTCCGGCGACTGCCCGCCGGTCTCTCGGTGGAGCTGCGGGAGGTGGAGCCGGCGGCGCTCGTGCCGGCGCCGCGCGGATCCGGGCGAGGTCTCGTGGCGGTAGACGCGGCGGGTCGGCCGCTCCCGTTCGATCCCGCCCGCTCGGGGCTCGACCTCCCGATCGCGGCGAGCGGGGATTCGGGAGTGGTGGGCGTGCTGGCGCTGATCCAGTCCGTGGACCCGGCGCTGTTTCAGACGATCGCCGGCGCGCGGGAATTCGCGCGCGGTGGCGTGCTCCTGGAAATCGGGCATCGTCGCGTACTGGTCGAGCGCGACGCCGGGCCGGAGGTCATTCGGGCCGTGGTGCTGGTAGCGCAGGATCTCGCCGCGAGGGGGCGCGCCTACGTCGAGCTGGACGCCCGCTTCGCCGGCCAGGTGGTGGTGCGGCGGCGGGCCACCGCGAGCGGAGGCGGTGAGGTCGGGGCGGCGGGGGCGGGGGGGCTGTGAGCCGGGATCGCCAGGTCGTGGCCGGGCTCGATCTCGGCAGCACGAAGACGTGTGCCGTGATCGCGGAGGTGGTGGGCGAGCTGCCGCGGTTGCCCCTCGCCAAGATCCTCGGCGTCGGCCTGGCCAAGAACGCCGGCGTGCGGCGCGGCATGGTGCGCGACATCGACGAGACGAGCCGATCCATCGTCGCGGCGATGCGCGACGCCGAGCGCATGGCCGGCGTGAAGGTCGGCGCGGTGACGTGCGGCATCGCGGGAGAGCACGTCTCGGCGCGCACGTCGCCGGGGGTCGTGGCGGTATCGGGCGACGAGATCACCGCGGAGGACGTGGCGCGCGTGAACGAAGTGGCGCGCGCGGTGTCCTTGGGCCGCGACCACGAACTGCTGCACGACATCCCGCAGGAGTACGTAGTCGACCAGCAGCGCGGCATTTCGGACCCCGTGGGGATGACCGGCACCCGGCTCGAGGTGGAGATGTACCTCGTGACCGTGCAGTCCACGGCCGCGCAGAACCTGCGGCGCAGCGTGGAGCGGGCGCACTACCGCCCGGCCGAGCTGGTGCTCGAGCCGCTCGCCGCGTCCTACGCGGTGCTGACGGACGACGAGAAGGAGCTGGGCGTCGCGCTGGTAGAGGTGGGGGGCGGGTCGACGGGCGTGGCGATCTTCCACGAGGGGAAGATCCGGCACCTCGCGTCGCTCAAATATGCCGGCACGCACGTCACGAGCGACTTGGTCGCCGGGTTGGGTGTGACGCAGGCGGACGCCGAGCGGTTGAAGGAGCGACATGGCGTGGCGTATCAACCGATGGTGGACGCGGCGGAGATGATCAATCTCCCGTCCACGCCGAGCCAGGGGGCGCGGCAGGCATCGCGCGAGCTGCTGTCGCATATCATCCACCAGCGGGTGGACGAGATTTTTCAGCTGGCGCAGCGCGAGTTCGAGCGGGCGGGGTACGGAGGTGGACGGCTGCCGGCCGGGGTCGTGCTGACGGGCGGGACGGCGCACCTGCCCGGGATGGTGGAGCTGGCGCGCGAGGCGTTCGCGGTCCCGGTGCGGGCCGGGACGCCGGAGCAGGGGATCTCGGGGCTCGTCGACAGCGTGCAGGCGCCGCGCTACGCGGTGCCGGTGGGCCTGGTGCTGTACGCGGCGCGGCGACTCGCGCACGGCGGCGTCCCCAGCGGCTCGCTGGTCAAGAGTGCGGGCGTCGAGCGATGGTTCGGACCGCTGAAGCGGTGGTTGCAGGACTTCTTCTGATCGGTCACCCGAGGGAGCCATGATCTTCGAACTCGAAGAGACGGTATCGCAGAACGCCCGGATGAAAGTCGTCGGCGTGGGCGGCGGCGGCGGCAACGCCCTGAACCGCATGGTCGACGAAGGACTCCAGGGCGTCGAGTTCATCTCCGTGAACACCGATGCGCAGGCCCTGCTCAACAACAAGGCCGACGTGAAGGTGCAGATCGGCAAGAAGCTGACGCGCGGCCTGGGCGCGGGCGCGCGCCCGGAGATCGGCCGCCAAGCCATCGAGGAGAACCGCGACGAAGTCCTGCACGGCCTGCAGGGTGCGGATCTCGTGTTCGTCACCTGCGGCATGGGCGGCGGCACGGGGACCGGCGCGGCGCCCATCATCTCACAGATCGCGCGCGACCTGGGTGCGCTCACAATCGGCATCGTTACCAAGCCGTTCCTGTTCGAGGGCCGCAAGCGGATGCGCCAGGCGGAAATGGGGATCGCCGAAATGCGCAAGCACGTCGACACCATGGTGGTGGTGCCGAACGAGCGGCTGCTCGCCGTCGTCGGGAAGGGCATCCCGTTTCAGGACGCCCTCAAGAAGGCCGACGAGGTGCTGCTGCACGCCACGCAGGGGATTTCCTCCCTCATCACCGTCACCGGCATCGTGAATGTGGACTTCGCCGACGTGCGCACCGTGATGCAAAACGGCGGCGCGGCGATCATGGGCACGGGCATGGGGCGGGGCGAGAACCGGGCCATGGAGGCGGTGCAGCAGGCGATCTCGTCGCCGCTGCTCGACAACATCTCGATCACCGGCGCCACCGGCGTCCTCATCAACATCACGGGCGGAGAGGACCTCACGCTGGGCGAGGTTACCCAGATCTCGGACGTCGTGAAGGACGCGGCGGGCGAGGAGGCGGAGATCATCTTCGGCACCGTGAACGATCCGGCGATGCACGGCGAGATCCGCGTGACGGTGATCGCCACCGGCTTCGACAGGCCGGCCGCGGGGACGGAGACGGCCTCTCGGGCCGCGCCGGGGGTGCTGCCGTTCCGCGAGCGCGGCGTGCGGCCGACACCCGCGCCGCCCGCGGGGTACGTGAAGTCCGGGGAGCAGCCGGCCCGGCGCCCCGCGCCGCCGCCGCCGTCCGAGCTCAACGAGCTCGAGATCCCGACCTTCATCCGGCGGCAGATGGACTAATGCCCGCCTCCTGGCGCGCGAGCCATTACGTCGTCGCCGGCGCGCTCGTCGTCGGGGGCCTCGCCTGGGCGACAGGCGTGGCGTGGCCCTGGCGGCGGCCGCTCATCGCGTCACCGATCGTGGTGGATGCAGCCTACGCTGATCTCACCGCGACGCTCGGCCGTCGCGAGACCCTGGCTGACGTGTTGGCGCGCGGCGGCGTCACCGGGCGCGACTACGCGGGGTTCCTCGCCGCCGCGACGAGCCTGCCGGTGCGCCGGCTCCGGCCCGGACTTCAGTTCGAGCTCCGCCGCTTGAAGACCGACAGCGTCGCGCGCCGCGTCATGGTGCGGCTCTCGCCCGAGCGGCGACTCATCGTCGCCCGCCGAGAAAGTGGGGCGGGCTGGGTCGAGACGCTCGAGGCCATCCCATGGACCATCACGCGGCTCCGGGTGACGGGCACCATCGAGTCCTCGCTGTACGACGCGCTCGACAAGGCGATGGCCGATTCGTTCCTGCCGTCCGCGGAGCGCCGCCAGCTCGCCTGGGCGATCGCTGACGTGTACGACTGGGAAGTGGACTTCACACGCGACCTCCGCCCGGGCGACCGGTTCACGGTGCTGCTCGAGCGTCTGGAGTCGTCCGAGGGCGAGCGGCGCTTCGGCCGGATCCTGGCCGCGCGGGTCGACGTGGCGCGCACGCCCCAGTACGCGTTCTACTTCGAAGATGCGGACGCGGGCGTGACGGGCTTCTACGACGAGCGCGGCCGGTCGCTGCGACGCGCATTTCTCCGGGCGCCGCTCCAGTTCCGGCGCGTTTCGAGCGGGTTCGGTTCCCGGTATCACCCGCTGCTGCACACGTGGCGGCATCACGAGGGCGTGGACTTCGCGGCGCCGTACGGTACCCCCGTGCGCGCGACGGCGGATGGGATCGTCACGCGGGTGGGGCGTGAGGACGGCGGCTACGGGAACGTGATCGACGTGCGACACGCGAACGGCATCCGCACCCGCTACGGCCACCTGTCGGCCTTCGCCCGCGGGCTGCGCACGGGTGAGCGAGTGGAGCAAGGGGAGACGATCGGCTACGTCGGCTCGACGGGCCTCTCGACCGGGCCGCACCTGCACTACGAGTTTCTCGTGAACGGTCGTCCCACGAACCCTCGCCGCAAGGACATGGGCGCGGGCGCGCCCGTCCCGAAGCCGCTTGCGGCCCTCTACGCCGCGGCGCGCGACGAGCAGCGCCTCCAGCTCGAGCCGAAGCTCCCCATCGCCCCCGCGATCACCGCCGCGCGCGATTAGTGCCGCTCCAACGTGTCGAATTTGCGCCCGCCATCTTTCTGATTTCGTACCGTTGGAACGGCATTAGCTTCCTTCCCAATCGTGGAGCTCTATCCCGCCGTTGACGTCCAGGGCGGGCGCGTCGCGCGTTCCGCTGCTCGAGACCCGCTCGCCGTGGCGCAGCAGTTCGCGCGCGACGGGGCCCGCTGGGTGCACTTTGTCGATCTTGATCGCGCCCTCGGAATCGGCGACAACCGCGAGCTGGCGCGGCGCGTCCTCGCGGGCGCGGGGGAGAAGCTCCTCGTCCAGGTCGGCGGCGCCCTCGGGACCGAGCCGGCGATCGCGGAGATGCTGGCCTGGGGAGCGAGGCGGGTGGTGGTCGGCACTCAGGCGGCGCTCGACGCGGCATTGCTCGCGCGGCTCGTGACGCGGCACGGCGCCGATCGTGTCGCGGTCGGGATCGACGCTCGCGACGGCCGGGTGGCGGCGCGCGGGTCTACCACCGTGGTCGACATGACGCCAGTCGAGCTCGCTCGACGGGCACAGTCGGTCGGCGCGCGCACAGTGATCTACACCGACGCCGCGCGCGACGGAACGCTCACGGGGCCGGACCTGGACGGCGCGCGCGCCCTCGCGGCGCTGGGCCTCGACGTGATCGTGTCGGGCGGAGTCGCGTCGCTCGACGACCTGCGGCACGCCGCCGCCGCCCGGCTCGCGGGCGCGATCGTGGGGCGGGCGCTGCACGAAGGGCGCTTCACCCTGGCCGAGGCGCTCGCGTGCGTCGCCGCGTGACGCTCGGGCTCGGCGCCCTGCGCGCCACCGCTCTGGGCGCCCTCCTGCTGCTCGTGTGGAACCCCAGCGTACGAGTCGAAGCTGGAGGCGCACCGCCGCTCGTCCTGCTCGATGCCTCCCTCAGCATGGCTGGGCGTGGTGGTCGGTGGCGAGACGCCCTCGATAGCGCGCGCGCACTCGCGCGGGGAGGGGTCATCTGGCGGTTCGGCGCGCGCGTCGGTTCGTTCGACACGTTGCCGCCGGCGGATGGGGCAAGCCGTCTGGCCCCGGCGCTCGAGGCGGCCGCCGCACGCGGCGGGCCGGTGACGGTGGTCTCGGACGGCGCGGTCACCGATCTCGCCGACATCCCGCCCGATCTCGCGCGGCGGGCGCGCACGGTCGTCCTCCCGCGGGCGCCGTTCTTCGACGCCTTCGTCGCCTCCGTAGAAGGGCCCCGACGCGTGAGCGCGGGAGATACGATACGGCTCAGGGTGAGTTACGGAACGGCCGGGAAACGGGAGGCGGGAGGCGGGAGACGGGAGGCGACCCTCGCGTTGAGTGCCCTGGGCCGTCGCCCCCTGTCGCGCAACGTCGAGCTCCCTGACAGCGGGATCGTGTCCACCGACCTCACGTTTCCCGCCTCCCGTCTCCCGGCCGGTTGGGTGGCGGTGGAAGTGCGGCTGGAGGGAGTGGGAGATGAGGAGCCCCGCGACGACGCACGCCTGTTCGTGCTCGAGGTGAGCCCCGCGCCGTCCGTCGTGCTCTTGGCTGCGCCACCGGACCGGGAGACCCGATTCCTTGCGCGCACGCTCGAGGACGTGGCCCGGGTGCCCGTGCGGACATTCATTCAAGCCGAGCCCGGCGGACAGCGCTGGCGCGACGGGGCGACACTCGAGGGCCGTACGCTGGGGGACGTGACCCGAGCGGTGGCCGGCGCGGCCCTCGTCGTCGAAGCCGGTGACCCCTCCTCGTTCAGCCGCTTCACTCCGAAGGGAGCTGTGCTCCTCTGGCCCAGCGCGCGGCGGCTCGACGGCGACTGGTACGTGCAGCCGCCCTCCTCCGGGCCGTCGCCTATCTCCAACGCGCTCGCCGGAGTGGCCTGGGACTCGCTCCCGCCCGCGACATCGCTCGCGGAGCTCGCACCCGACAGCGGAGCGACGGTCGCGTTGACCGCGCGCCTCGCGCGGCGCGGCCCGCCGCACCCCGTGGTGACGCTGTCCGAGCGCCCAGGGGCGCGCCGCGCGGCGATCGCGGCCGGGGGGCTCTACCGGTGGGCTTTCCGGGGCGGCGCGAGCGGCGAGGCGTATCGGGCACTGGTGGCGGGGCTGGTCGACTGGCTGCTGACACCGGGAGCGGGGGGCAGGGAGCGGTTCGTCCCGGTTGCTCCCGAGGTGGCGAACGGTTTGCCGCTTCCGTGGCGCTGGACGGGAATCGGCGAGCCGCGGGACATCGTGGTCTCCCTGGCCGCGAACGCGGCGCAACGCGTCGACACGCTGCGGTTCGACGCCGGCGGTCGGGCGGATCTGTGGCTGCCGCCCGGTGTGTACCGCTATGCGGCCAGCGACCCCACGGGTGGCGGTGCCGAGCGCGGCGTGGTGGCGGTGGACACGTATTCCGATGAATGGCGGCCGGGTGTGCCCGCGCTCACGCCACGACCCGGCACGGCGGGAGACTGGCTCTCCGGCGTGGCCCTCAGGGACCGGTGGTGGCTGTTCGTCGTGGCGATTGGCGCGCTCGCGGCCGAGTGGGCGTGGCGGCGACGCGAGGGTCTGCCGTGACAAGCGCGGGAAGCGGGAGGCGGGAAACGGGAGGCGTGAGCCTGTGGCGCCGATTGGTGCAGGCGGTGCGCGGACCGTCCGGCGCCCGCTCGGCTGAGGCCGAGCGAATCCTGCTCGAGGCCGATTTCGGTGTGGAGGCGACCGAGGAAATCCTCGATCGAGTATCCGGCGCCGGGGACGGTGACTTTCGGGTCGCGCTCGAGCGCGCCGTGATCGCAGCGATCGGCGTCGCCTCCCCCCCGGACGCCGACCCGGGCGCGCTCGTCCGGGCCCCGGCGCCGCCGACGGTGATAGTGATCCTCGGAGTGAACGGCGTGGGGAAGACGACCGTGGTCGCGAAGCTCGGCGCCCGGCTGTTGCGGGCCGGGCGGTCGGTCCTGCTCGCGGCAGCTGATACGTTTCGCGCCGGCGCCGCCGAGCAGCTGCAGATCTGGGCCGACCGGCTGGGCGTCCCATGCATCACCGGAACGAAAGATCCGGCGGCCGTGGCGTTCGACGCGATCGCGGCGGCGCGCGCCCGGGGGGGCGGCATCGACACGGTGCTCGTGGATACGGCCGGGCGGTTGCACACGGAGGAGCGGCTGCTCGAGGAGCTGAAGAAGGTGGTGCGCGTCGTGGCGAGGCAGCAACCCGGTGCGCCGCACGAGTCGTTGCTCGTGCTCGATGCCACCGTGGGCCAGAACGCGGTGCACCAGGCCCGCGCGTTCGCCGCGGCCGTTCCGCTCACCGGCCTGATCGTGACGAAGCTCGATGGCACCGCGAAGGGCGGGAGCGTGGTCGCGCTGGAGCGCGCTGTCCGGGTGCCGATCCGGTTCCTCGGGACGGGCGAGAGCCTGGGCGATCTCGAGGTGTTCGACCCGGAACGGTTTGCGCGGAGGCTCATCAGCGGGTGACCCTCCAGCTCAGGACATCGGTGAAGTACCTGAAGGGCGTGGGGCCGAAGCGTGCGGAGGCGCTCGCGCGGCTGGGCATCCGCAGCGTCGGTGACCTGTTGTACCATGCGCCCCATCGCTACCTCGACGCCACCACGGTCACGCCCCTGACGAAGGTGCAGGTAGGTGAGGAGGTGACGTGCGTCGGCCGGGTGGTGAGCACGGGCGTGCTTCCCACGCGCAAGGGTCTGCGGGTCTTCCGGGCGGTGCTGCGTGATGAAAGCGGCGGTGGGCCGCTCGAGTGCGCCTGGCCCGGCCAGCCGTTCCTCGAGCGCCAGATCAAGAAGGGCCAGCTGCTGCTCGTCACGGGACCGGTGCGCTATTATCACGGCCGCCAGCTCGTGCCGCGCGAGTTCGTGATTCTCGCGGACGAGGGGGAAGCGGGCCCCGAGCGGGGGCTCGTGTTGCCGGTCTATCCCGCCACCGAAGGCCTCACCCATCGCCAGATTCGCGGGCTGATCCATCAGCATTTGGACGCGCTGCTCGCCCTGGTCGTGGACCCACACCCCAAGACCCTGCGCGCGGCGGTCGGACTCCCGGAGCTTGGGGCTGCCCTCGCGGCGGTGCACCGGCCGGAAACACCGGCGGACGCCGAGGCGGGTCGCCGCCGGCTGGCGTTCGACGAGCTGTTCGACCAGCAGCTCGTGCAGGCGCGCGCCCGCGCGCTCGCCAAGCGGGCGCGCGCCGGGATCAGCTTCACGCTGAAGAAAGCGCTCACCACCAAACTCAAGCAGCATCTGCCGTTCGAGCTGACGGGCGACCAACGGCAGGCCGTCCGCGAGATCACGGACGACATGCTCGCGCCGCTCCGGATGCACCGCCTGCTGATGGGCGACGTGGGGACGGGGAAGACGGTGGTCGCGCTGTTCGCGATGCTGCTCGCACTGGAGAACGACTACCAGGCGGCGATCATGGCGCCGACGGAGCTGCTTGCCGAGCAGCACCTTGCGACGCTCACACGCCTGCTCGAGCCGCTCGCGCTCAAGCCCGACCTGCTCATCGGGCGGCTCGCGGCAGGCGAGAAGGCGGCGGCGCGCGAGCGGATCG
>QHUD01000163.1 GCA_003221085.1 Gemmatimonadota bacterium | reverse complement strand
GAGCAGACGCTCCGGTGTCCGGGCCCTCCGCAGGATCCACTCGGCCGCCCACTCGAAGAACTTCCCCACCTCGAGATAACCGACGATGAGCATGAGGCCGAGCAGGAACACGAGCACGTCGAAATCGATCGCCGCGTAGGCGTCAGTCAGCGGCAGAACGCCGCACACGACCATCGCGACCGCCCCGAGCAGGCCCGCTGCCGGGCGATTGAGATGCACGAACGGCAGCCGCTGCACGGCGATGAGCACGTACGTCGCCGTAAAGATGACGAAACCGGTGGTCGTCAGATCTCCCAGTTCGAGAACAGCACGCCCTGGGTGGGCGGCTCCGGGTACCCCTCGTAGGTCATCCGGAGATCGGTCCAGCGCACGCGATAGCCGCGGGCTACGAGCCGGCGGAACGCGTCGTCGAAGCGGGTCTGGCATCGCACGGCCACGCGGCGGATGCCGGCGCGGGCCGCCGCGGCTTCCGTCCCCACGATCGCGGCATCGAAGGCGCGCGGGTCACGCGCGGCGAGCTTGAGGACGCGCACCTCGTCCTTCGGCCGGCCTTCGGCGAGCGGTGCCGAGTGCCACAGCACCAGGGCATCCAGCCCGTCGTCGCCGTCGATAAGCGACGTGTCGCCCAGGCCGAGCTCGGCGGTGAGCAGGATCTCGCGGGTGAAGTCGTAGCCGGCCGTGAGCGCGCCGACAAGCCCGCGCGCCGCCTCGAGCGCCTGGCCGCCCGCCGCGCCCTTGCGCTGCGACAACAGGACCGGGGCCTGATGCCCGCGCGTCACGATGTCGTTCGTCAGCGTCACCGTGAGATGACCGGGGAAGAATCCGAGCCGCGCATAGAAGCCAATGTTCTCCACGGTGCGAGGCATGGTCTCGAGGCCCAGCGTGGCGACGTCCTGCTCGAGCAGCCAGTCGAGCGCCGTCCGAACGATGGTCTTCCCTACCCCCGCGCCCTGGCGGTCGGGTCGCACGGCGAGGGGCCCCATCCACCCCTCGGCGCCCGAGCGGTGGGCGATGTTGAAAGCGACGACGTGCCCCCCCTCGTCGCGCCACAACATGGCGCCCGGACCGGCGTCGAGCAGGGCGTAGCGCCACACCTGAGGATTGAGGTGCGGCACGCGCACGCCCACGAGCCCGTCGCGGCGGTAGCGGTCGGTGAAGGCGTCGGCGAAGACGCGGTTCAGTCCCTCGGTGTCGCGCTCGCCGGCCGGCTCGGGCCCGTAGAGCTGACGCTCAGGCAGCCACGCCCGCATCGGCCGCTCCCAGGGTGGCGGTGTCGTCCCGGACCACGCTCGCGCCGCGCGCCGGGTCGAAGTCCACGCGGATCACGCGATCGAGGCCCTCTCGCACCTGCTCAATGTGCGTGATGAGGATGACCTGTGGGAAGCGGTCGGCCAGCCGGCGCAGCAGGCCGACGACATGCAGGCGCCGGGCCTCATCGAGCGAGCCGAAGATCTCGTCGAGCACGAGCAACGACAAGGGCTGGCCCGCCCGCTCGGCGATCATCTGTGAAATCGCGAGCCGGAGCACGAGGCTCGCGATGTCCTCCTCCCCGCCCGAGATGACCGGCTTGGGTACGCCGCCCTCGAGGATGGTGAGCGTGTAGTCCTCCGTCAGCTCGAGCTCGTCGTACCGACCGTCGGTCAGGTCGGCCAGGAAGCCGGAGGCGAGCTCGGCGATCTCGGGACGCATCCGCGCGTTCAACTCGCCCCGCAGATCCGAGAACGCCCGGTCCAATTCGTTGTGGAGGCGCTGGCGCGCCTTGAGCGCGGTGATCTGGCGCTCCCGCTGGGCCCGCTCGGCTTCCCGTCGCTTCGTCTCCGCCAGGTCCGCTTCGGCACGGCTGAGCTCGCCGCGGGCTTCGACGACCGCGAGCTCGGCCTCGCGCAGCACCCCCACGGCCCGATCGTAGCGATCCTTCGCCTGCCGGTACTCGGCGTCCGAGAAGCCCTCGGCGCGAACGGCTTCGGTGAGCTCCCGCACCCGACGCTCGCCCGTCGAGAGCTGCTGCTCGGCCCGCTCCGCCTCCTGCACCAGACGCTCCGCGCGTCGGGCGCGCTCCTCCAGCACCGCCGCCTCGAGCGCGACCGGTTCGAGCTTCGCGAGTTCGGCCCGGACCGCGTCATGGCGCTCCGCGTCGTAGCCCGCCGGCCGCGCGGTGAGACGGCGCTCGAGGTCGCCCGCCCGCCGCCGCGCGCCCGCGAGCTCCGCGCTCGCGCGATCGCGCTCTTCGACCTGCGCCTGCAGCTCGCCCGCGCGGGTGGTGGCGGCGCGGCTCTCCTCCAGCACGCGGTCCCGCTCGGCCTCCGCATCGAGCAGCTTGCCGGGCGGCGGAGCGAGCTGCTCGAGTCGCTGCCGGAAGTACTTCCCGTCCCCGGTGATCACCTCGAGCTGCGCGTCGAGCAGGGCGAGCACGCCGGCGTATTCCGGCCCGAGCGGTCGCTTGCAGGTGGGACACGTCCCCTCGGGACCGAGCTTCACGATCTGATCGCGCTGCTCCTTCACTTCTTCGTACAGTTTGAGCAGCTCGGTGCGTTTCGTCTCGGCATACTGCCGGTCGCGCACCCACACCGTGCGCTCCGTCTCCACGGCCCGCTCGACCGCCTCCAGCCGCTCGTGCAGTCCGCGCGCCGCCGCCTCCGCCCGGGCGAGGGCTGCCGGCACGTCGCCGAGCTCGGCGAGGCGGCGCTCGAGCATGCGGATGTTGCGGGCCAGCTCGGCAAGCTGCGTCTCTTCCGTCCGCCGGGCCGCCGTCTCGCGCTGCAGCCGCTCGAGCGCCGCGACCTCCTTCTTCAACCGGGCCACGGGGGCGAGCTCGGCGCCGAGCAGGCGCAGCTGCTCCCGGGCGGCGAGCGCGTCCGCGAGCTCCTTGTCGAGCCGCTGGAAGTCCTGACGTGACGCCACCACGGCCTGCTCCGCCATGCGTCGCTCGCCGTCGAGCGACAGAGTGCGCTCGCGGCGGGCCATCCACTCCTTCCAGCGCGGCTCCTCACGCCCCAACGCGTCCTCCGCAGCCCGGCGCGCGGCGTCTACCGCCTTCGCCGACGACCGCGCCCCCGCCAGCCGCTCGTCCGCCGCCCGCCGCGCCGCGGCGAGCGCGGCGGCGTCCGGAAGGCCCGACTCGAGACCCCGCACCTCCGCGGCGACGGCGTTGCGGATTTCGCGGACCCGCTCCTGCGCCTCGCGCAGGCGCTCGTAGCCGAGCACGCGCGACAGGAACGCCGCCCGCTCGGTCTTGCCGAGCGCCGCCATCACGGCCAGCTCCTTTTGGCCCGTGAAGTAGGTGTTGAAGAACTCTTCGTGGGTCATACCCAGCGTGCGCTCGAGCTTGTCGGTGACCGCTTTCAGGGAATTCGCGATCACCTGGCCGTCCTGGTAGAGTGCCGCGGTGGAGAGACCGCGTGTCACGCGGTACTCGTGGGCGCCCAGTCTGAACTCGAGGTCCACCTCCACGCCCGCCCGGCCCTTGGCGCCGAGCCGGCGGATCGAGTCCTTGTCGCCGCGCACGGCCTGCGCGCCATACAGCGCCCAGGCAATCGCCTCGAGGATGGTCGTCTTGCCGGAGCCGTTCGGCCCGATGATCCCCGTGATGCCGGGGCCGAACTCGAGCTCGGTATCCGCGTGCTGCCGGAAATTCACGAGGCGCAGCCGCAGCAGCTGCATCAGGCGCGCCCCTCGCTTGCGCGCTCGCCATCCGCGTCGACGTGCGCGACGTACTCGACGCCGAGCCGCACGAACTCGCCCCGGTCCAAGTCGGCATCGAGGGGCCGGTGCTCGAGGAACTCCTGCACCGTCTCTGGGAGTGTCTGCCGACGGCCGGGCGCCCCCGATGCCTCCACGCGCTGGACCTCGGGTCGGCGCAGATCGAGCTGGAAGTGGAGCGCTCGCGCCTTGTAGGCGCGAATCGCGGCATGATCCAAGTCCCGGGCGGTGGCCCGCGATACGTCGAACACCAGCTGCCGTACGATCTGATCGTCGATCGCCGGTTTCGCGCCTGCGACAGCGGCCGCGATCCGCTCGTCCAGCTCTCTGGGAGTGAGACCCTTGCCCTCGATCGGCGGAAGCTCGACGTGGCGGCGCGCGGGGGCCACCGGGCGGAAAGTGACACGAGAGCCGGGGAGCTCGACGAGGAGGTAGCCCTTGCCGCGCCGACCTTGCTCGTCCTCATCCTGCACCTGGCCCCACGGGTTGGGCGCGACATACTCGATGCTCCCGGCGTACCAGACGTTCGCCTCCAATTGCTGGGCAACGTGGTAGTGACCCAGCGCAACGTAGTCCCATTGGGCTGGTGCAAGGTCCTGCCGGTCGACGAGCGCACCTCCGTACTCCACGGTGCCACGGGACTCGCCGAGCCCAGGCCACTGCCCGTGCACCACAAGGACATTGCAGTCGAGCTTCGGAAACGTGAGCCGGCGGGCCTGATCCACCACCACGTCGACGCCGAGAGCCTCATAGAGACGGAGAATCGTTCCGGTCTCGACGGAGCGCGGAGTGTCGTGCTCACCGGCCACCATGACGATCGGTGACTCCGGGAGGCCGGTTCGCAGGCGGTGGAGCTGTTGGAAGAGAAACAGGATCGCCGGGTTAGTCGGCCGGACGGAGTGGAACACATCCCCCGCGAAGACGATCACATCGGGCCGTTGGATCAGCAGGTCGTCCACCGCCCGGCGAAACGCGTCGGCGACGTCGGCCTCGCGCTGATTCCCCCCCCGCGGCGTCTGCCGGTCGTACTGGCGGAAGCCGAGGTGCAGGTCGGCGAGGTGCGCGAGCTTCACTGCGTCACTTGGCCTCGGTGAGCTGGAGCGACGTCTGTTGCGTCATGGCCATCGTCATCTCGCCTCGACCCGCGGCTCCGCTCTTCATTTTGATGGTCCCGCCCATCATGGCGCGGACCTGGGCGCTCCGCCGGAGGGAGTACACCTGCTCGCCCGAGAGACCGCCGGAGAGTCGGAGCGTGCCGGTCTGCGAGGCCCCGCCCTCGCCCGGCTGCGTCAGGGTAATCGGCTCGTCCGGGAAGCTGGTCTCGATGCCGAGCACCACGGAGGTGTCCACGCCGCTGATCTGGATCTCCTTGACCGTGATCTTGGTACGCGACTTCAGCGGGCGGCTCGCGTTCAGCGCTTGCTGAGCGAGGGGTAGCTCGTGCTCCGCTACCCAGGCGTCGCCGACGCCCACCGGCCCCTCGGGCAATGGGAACGTCATGGATTTCATGCTGGACCCCAGCTGCTCGGTCACCGGAGACGGGGCGCCGGCGAGCCCGGTAAAGGCGGCGCTGAGCACGTGCATCCGGTCGTCGTACACGACGTCGCTCCTCATCCCCCGCATCCGGTCGAGCGCCGGTCGCATCGCGCCCGCGCTCATCCCCGGGCCGTCGAGCGACGTGGAATCGAACGTCACGGTCACAGCCACACCGCCCTGCGCGGGCCCCGTCACGAGCTGCGTGTAATACATGCGCATCCGGAAGGTCTGCTCGGGCAGGGCACCCATCGGCCCGCCTTCGATCCGCATCGCGTTCTGCTGATCGAGGGCGTAGTGATAGGCCGCACCCGCCGGCGGATGGTAGCGCAGGGTGACCTTGGGTCCGCTGGCCCCGCCACGGCAGCCGCCGATGGTCGCGAGGATCATGGCGGTGTCAGCGAGAACGCGAGCAGCGGGCATTCGATGAGTCTCCGGTCGGCTCAGTAGGGCTCGTCAGAGATCGGATTGAGCGGCGGCACGCTCTCGCGGTGTAACGCCGGGGCAGCCGCGACCCGGCCGCCCAGCTGCTTCTTGAAGTACGCGAGCGCGTCCTGGGGCCGGGCCTGGCGGGTGTGCGCGAGGGCCCGGCGCACGTCCTCTTCCCGCCGGTCGGCGATCAGGTCCTTTACCAGGTTCGGCCGCACCCGCCGGTCGAGTTTCACGAGCTGTCGCACGACCGCGTCTTCGAAGGGCAGGTCCGCCGCGGGCGGAAACCGCTCCACGCCGTCCCGGCCGCGCAGCACCGCCGGCCGCGGGAAGCGCACGAAGATGGGCTGCGTGAAATGCGGGTGACGCACCATCAGCTCGCCGATCGGAAGCGTGGCGAGCTTGATCTTGGTGGCGGGCGACAGCACCTGGTAGCCGGGCGTCGCGAGCTCATCCGAATCCATGCGACCGAACACGGTCGTCCCCGCGTTCCCCACCACGCGCCGGTGCACCTGCGAGCGGAATTGCTCCGCGCCGAACAACACCAAGCCAAGGTAACGCCCGCGCTCGGAGATATCGAGCAGCATTTTCTTCACATAGGTCTCCGGTCCGTCGCCCGGGGCGTACTTATTCAGCTCGTCCACGAACACGACGACGGCGTCCACACCCAGGTCGCGACGCTCGAGGTGCTCCCGCAGCTTGGACACCGCGCGCGCGAACACCAGATCTTGTCCGAGGGGGTCGACGTTCGCCACGTCCACCACGTACATCGCGCGATCCTCGAAGCGGCCCCACGGCAGATCGTTCGACGGCCCGTCATCGGTGACCAGGCCCTTGCAACGAGTGGAGATGTTCGACAGGCGATTACGGACCTTGCGGATCGTCGCGATGTGGTGCGTGCGCCAGGTGTCCCCTCGCGCCGCGAGCTCCAGGCCGTCGAAAATCGAGCGGAACAGCCGCTCCAGGTCGGCGAAGGTGACCACGCGATGCGTCCGGCCGAACCCGTCGTCGAACTCCTTGTCCACGACGCGGTCCGACAGGAAGTCGATGAAGGCGTCCGCCTTGGCATCGATGTCGTCGCGGTTGAGCAGGACCTCGGCGAAGTCGAGCACCTCGCGCAGGCCCCAGACGAGCGGCTCCACGTCGCCTACCAGCTCGGGGTGCGTGCGCAGCGTGTTCAGGTTCACGCCGTCGGCTTTGAAGGGCGCGTAATAGCGCACCCGCTCGAACGGCTGCGCCCGGACGGCGAGCCGCTCGTAGCGACGGCGGTCCTCGTCGTCGAGCGCGCCGGGCTGGTCGAGGAAACACAGGTCCGGGCCCTTGACGTTGAAGCACACCGCGGCGATCCGCCCCTTGTGGATCGGGAAGTGCTGGAAGATGGCCCCGAGCAGGAACTCGACCGCGCTCGTCTTGGTGGCGAGCCCCGAGACACCGGAGATGTTCAAGTGCGCCGCTTCCGGCCCTAGCAGGAAATCGGCGTCCAAATAGACCGGCGCCTCGAGCCCGCCCGACGTATAGAGGCCCACCGGAATCGCGGTAGGGTGCGCCCCCGAGAGATACGCGTCCATGCGGAGCGCCTGTGCCACGTCGACGTCGCTCGCGACGTGCACCTCCCCGAGTGGGACCGGCTGCAGCGGCTCCTCGGGTTTTTGACGCAGCACCGCCGCCGTCCAGAGGCGAATCTCCTGGCGAACCGTCGGGTGCTCGGCCACGCGCGCCGGATCGCCTTCGGCACCCACAACGTCGTGCAGCGGGGTCGCCAGGTCGGAGTACGCGAACCCGTCGGTCACGACTCCGTACACGACCTTTCCCGTTTCCCCGTTCCCGTTTCCCGGCTGTTCGACCCTGACGATCGCCCCGATCCCGATGCTCGTTTCGTTCGCGGTCCAGAAGTGGAATTGGTGTGGCGTCGCGGGCTTTTGCTCGGTGGCGACCACGCGACCGATGGGGGGAGGATCGCGTCGATCGATCACGATCCCGTCCTCGGGAGGCGGGATGCGGGATACGGGATGAGGTCGCGCGGGGCGCGCGCTCTCAAGTAGGTCTCCACATCATGAATAGGATAAAGTAACCGATCCCACCGGCGGTCGGGGGTCGCGAGCGGGGCGCGCTCGCTCACGAGCCATAGCCGGAGATACCAGGAGTAGATCTCGCGGCGCGCACCGCGCCGCTTCGGCCGGAACACGCTGGTCCGGTGGGCCGCGGGCAGGGTCAGCGCGCGCTCGAGCTCCGGGCCCGCAAAGTACTCGGCCCCATGACTCTTGACGACGCCCAGCGCGCGCGGGTGCACGGACAGCGCCGGGGAATCGGAGAGCACGCCGTCCACGACGAGCCAGTGGTCGGAGCCGAGGCTCGAGAGGCGCCGCTCCGCCAGCCGGCGCTCGAGCGCGGCGCGCGCTCCCTGCACTGCGGCGCGCGCGGCCGGCAGAGCACGGGCGGGCTGGCCCGCATCCTCCGCGGAGATCTCCACGACCCGGACCCCCGACCCCTCGAGCGCCGCGCGCACGGTGTCGGGCAAGCGGTCGAGCCGGGTGATGGCGAGCTCGTCCGCGTCCCCGGCGATCGTGCGGGGGCGGCGATCGGCCCCCCGGAGGCGGATCGCGGCGGCGACGTACGCCCGCACGATGGGCGTGACGCCTGCGTACCCCACCACGCGCCACTGCTCGATGCCGTCGAGAAAACCGACGGCCGCGGGAGCGAGCGGACTTGCCCCGGCCAGCGAGTGCACCCGAAGCTCCGGGTCCTCCACCGGGTCGGCGCCGGTGAACTCCTCGAGATCGGTGCGGCCCACGCTCGCGTCGGGGACGTAGGAGGCCGGCACCACCCCGGCGGCGAGGATCGCTTCGACCCAGGAGCGCGACACGGTCAGCGTGTCCGGAGCGCCCAGCCGAGGTAGGTAACGCTCGAGTCGTCGGTGAGCACGCGCCGCCCGGTGCCCTCGCCCGCGCGCTCCACGCCTTTCATCTCTTGTACCACCATGTCGTGGCGGGCGAGCGCCTCGGTCAGCTGCTCCGGTGTGATGAAGCGCGGGAAGTCGTGGAAGCCTTCGGGCATGGTGTGCTGCACGTACTCTTCGTCCCACACGACCCGCAGGAATCCGGCGATCGTGCGATTGTGGGTGAGAAACCCGAGACCGCCGCCGGGCGCCAGCACGCGGGCAATGCCCGCGATGGTGCGCTCCAGATCGTCGACGTGCTCGAGCACGTCGACCGCAAACACGAGGTCAAAGGTTCCTTCGAGTCCGGCGCCGCTCAAGTCTTCGGCCGTGCCGCGGCGGTAGTCGATCGTCAATCCCGCGCGCCGCGCGTGCTCTCGCGCCGCCGCTAGCGACCTCTCGGACGGGTCGACGCCGGTCACGGTCGCCCCCTCGGCGGCGAGCGTCTCGGCCAGAATACCGCCTCCGCACCCCACGTCGAGGACACGCTTACGTCCAAATCCCCCGAAGACGTGCCGGAAGTACTCGACCCGCAGCGCATTCAGCTCGTGCAACCCGGGGAAGGGCCCAGCGGCGCTCCACCACACGCCGGGCACCCGCTCCACCAGGCGCTCGTACTTCTCGGCCTCCGAGAGGCCGTCGAGGCGGGGGAGCTGGTCGGACATGCCTCGAAATCTACGGCGCGAAGGAGGTTGGTGGAGGTTGGTGGAGGATGGTGGAGGTGGCTACCGGCCGAGGGCCTTGTAGAGCTGCCACGTGAGGAATCGTGCTCTGCACTGGCGGTCGTTGAGGGCCACCCAATCCTCGTCGGGTAGCAGGCCAGCCTCCCGAGAGAACCGCAATGCATACCCTACCTCAGTGAGCGACGATAGGGAGATGTTTCCAGAAAACGACGAAACTCCTTCCGGCTGCGCCGGGAGGACCCTTCTACGATGTTGATTGCGGCAGAGAACGCGGCACGACGGGTCTGCGAGGTGAGACCGTACTGCTCTTCGCTCGGGAAGGATTTTGTAACCCGGTAAACAGCAAAAGCTACGGGGAGCGTTTCAGCCGGCTTTACCATTTTGCTGCTCGATCGGCTCTTTTACCGCCTTTTCGACCTCCACCAACCTCCACCCACCTCCACCATCCTCCAGAACCTCCTCCGCTCACGCAGTCGCCTCTACGTTGGGAAACGGCGGTACGTCTAGGAACCACAGGCCGGCCAGGCGGGAGTTCTTGTCCACCTCGACGAGCAGCAGGTCGGCCACGCGCACCACGGTCGCGGCCCGCTGGCGCCCCACGCGGATGTGCAGCACCGACTCCGACTGGTTCTTCTCCACCGTGAGCGCCGTGTCCACCTCGACCGCCGCCACGCGCGGCTGCGACTTCCTGCCGGGGAACACCACGCGCCCTTCCTTGGCTAGCTCCGGGATCGGCAGATCGTCGCGCGTGCGGATGTCGTCCGGCCAGGTGACGACGTCCACGCCGTGGATGCAGCCGCCGGCCACGTCGATGACCACGAATGAGCCGTCGCCGCCCTCCAGGTCCACGGTGCCGTTGAGCCCCGTCGCCTTCCCGGTACCCTTACAGGCCACCGAGAGGATGTCGGTTTCCGGGTCCCAGCGGTAGCTCACCTTGGGCAGCTTGCCCGTGAGTGGCTCGATCCGGGCTTCGAATTGCATCGGGAACCAACCTTCCAGCGTCCGCGGAGGGCGGGTAATATAGACCGCCCTTACGGGAGGAGCTAGGACGATGGAGCGGCGGGAGTTTGTCGCGGTGGCCGGGGCAGTTGCCACGTACCCCGTGCGGAGTGCGGAATGCGGAGTGCGGAGTGGAGGATCGGGACCTCGATTCCGCACTCCACACTCCGCACTCCGCACCCGTTTGGCCCAGGAGCCCTCCCTCTCGCCGGCCGTCTTCGCCCGCCGCCTCGAACGGGCCCGGGCCGAGCTCAAGGCTCGCCGGCTCGATCTCCTCATTGCGACGCCCGGGACCAACTACGAGTACCTCACCGGCTACAATCCCGGGCGCAGCGAGCGGCTGATCGCCCTGGTGCTGCCGGTCGCGGGCGCGCCGGCGGTCGTCTGTCCCTCGTTCGAAGTGGAGCGCATCAAGCGCCACAGCGTCATCACCGAGCTGCACGGGTGGGAGGAGCAGGAGGATCCCCACGCCCTAGTGCGCGACACGGTGCGACGGCTCGGTCCGCGATCGGGGAGCGGCACCATCGCGCTCGAGTCGTCCACGGCGTACCAGACGTTCCTGGCGCTCGGGCGTGCGCTTCCAGGCTGGAAATTCGTGGACGCGGCGCCGGTGACGGAGCGCTTGCGCGTCATCAAGTCGCCCGAAGAGGTGGCGCTGCTGCGCCGCGCGATTGCGATGACGCACGACGCCATGGCGGCGACGTTCGCGCAGCTCGCGGTCGGCGCCACCGAGGTCCAGGTCGCGCAGGCGCTGTCGCGCGAAATGGAGCGGCGCGGCGCGCCGGGAGGCGGGCTGGTGCAGTTCGGCCCGTCGAGCGCGCTGCCGCACGGCGGCCCGGCCGGCCCCACGCTCGCGCGCGAGACCGCGGTCCTCATCGACTGCGGCTGCCGCGTGGGCGGCTACACGTCCGACATCACCCGCACGATCTGGTTCGGAGATTCCCCGTCGGACGAGTTCCGCAAGGTGTTCAACGTGGTGCACGACGCGCAGACCGCCGCGATGGACCTGGGGCGCCCCGGCACGCCGTGTCAGGAGATGGACCGCGCCGCGCGCAAGGTCATCACCACCGCCGGCTACGGCCCCTTCTTCACGCACCGCCTGGGCCACGGGCTCGGCATGGACGGCCACGAGCCCGAGTATCTCGTCGAGGGCAACACGACGCACCTCGGGCCTGGTATGGTCTTCACGATCGAGCCCGGGATTTACCAGCTGGGGAAGTTCGGGGTGCGGATAGAAGACGATTGTGTCATGACGGACAACGGCGTGGAGGTGCTGAGTCCGCGGGTGGCCAAACTGTAACGGGATGCGAGATGCGGGAAGCGGGATGCGTTAAAGGCACCGACCCATCCCGCATCTCGCATCCCGCATCCCGTTTAGTCGGCCAGTTTTTTCCCGAAGCCGATGATCCGGTCGAGCGCCTTCTGGATGTTCTCCAGCGAGGCCGCGTACGACAAGCGCACGTAGCGGTCGTCCCCGAATGCCGCGCCCGGCACGAGCGCCACCCCGGTGCTGGTCACGAGCCGCGTGCAGAACTCCGTCCCGGTGATCCCTCCGAACGAATCGACCCGGAAGAAGAAGTAGAACGCGCCGAGCGGCTCCACAAACTCGACGCCGGGAAGCTCCTGTCGGAAGCGCGCGACCACGACATCCCGCCGCTTGCGGAACTCGGCCACCATCCGCGCCACGTCCCGCTCCACCTGGTCGTCTCCCAGCGCGACGGCCGCCCCGAACTGGGCGGGATGATTCGCCCCCGTGGTGGTGTGCGACTGCAGCGCCGCCATCGCCTTCGCCACAGGGCCGGGCGCGAGCGCGAGCCCGATCCGCCATCCGGTCATCGCGTAGGCCTTGCTGACCCCGTAAATGACCACGACGCGCTCGAGCAAATCGTCCGGCAGATCAAGGAAGGAAGGCGCGGGGCCCGTCCCGTAGTGGATGCGCCGGTAGATCTCATCCGCGACGATCCACACCTTGCGGTCGCGCGCCCAGTGCGCGATCGCCTTGATCTCGGCCTGCGTATACACGGCTCCGGTGGGATTACACGGTGAGCAGAGGATCAGCCCTCGCGCGCCGGGCACCACGCGATCGAGATCGCGCACGGCCACTTTGAGGCTCCACTCGGGCTCTCCGGGGACGAGTACGGGCCGGGCGCGGGACAGGTACACGATCTGCGGATACGACACCCACGCCGGCGCCGGGATCGCCACCACATCACCAGGGCCGAACAGCGTGAAGCATACATTGAACAAGGACTGCTTCGAGCCGTTCGACACCACGATGTTGTCGGCGTTCACGGGACGGCCGCCGGAAAGCAGCGACAGGTGCTTCGCCGCGGCGGCGCGCAGCTCGAGGATCCCTTCGTTCGCCGGGTAGTGGGTCTTGCCCTCGCGAATGGCGCGAACGCCGGCGTCGGACGGGAGGGCGGGCGTCGGGAAATCGGGCTCCCCTGCTCCCAGGTCGATCACGTCCTCGCCGGCGGCCTTGCGCCGCTTGGCCTCCTGCGAGATCGCGATGGTCGCGGAGGTCTCGAGGTGGTGCAGGTTGGGTGAGAGGCCGGACCCCGGGGTCATGGGCGGGACGATAGCCCCGTCCGGTCATCGCACGCAACCGTGTTCCCAGGCTGAAGGGCATTACGGGGGTACGGTTGCCTTTCCCTGCGCCGCCCCATACCATCCGTCCTCGTCGGATGGCCCTTTGACAACCGAGGATCGGGTGACGGGAGCAGACGCGAAGGCCGCGCTCGAGCGCGGCCGGCCGGTGGTGTTGGTACGCCCGCCGGCGGTGGAGCAGGCGCGAGATCTGTGGGAGCTCGTTGGGCCCCCGAGCCCCGGGCGGAGCCCCGACGCGGGGCCGGCCGTGCTCATCGTCTGTGCGGACGATGCCAGCGCGGCAGAGTGGGTCGCTGCGGCACCGCCGGACCGCCCCATCCACGCCGTCACCGGCCTCGCCCGTACCGGCCGCGTGCTCAAAGAGCGTCCCGTCGAGATCCTCGCCGGAGCGGCCAAGGACCTGGCCGCGCTGCTGGAGCGCGCCGCACTCAAGCTTGCGACGGTCTCGAGCGTCGTCCTCGCGTGGCCCGAGGCCCTGGTGGAGGGCGACGGCGCCGCCGCGCTCGACACCGTCCTGGGCGAAGCCCGCGACGCTCACCGCATCGTGCTGAGCTGGAATCCCGCGTTGCTCAACGACTTGCTCGAGCGACACGCCCGGCGCGCGCTCGTCGACGGCGCACTGCCGGTGGACGAGGCCGGTCGTCCCCTCCCGCCGGTCTGCCGCGCCCGCTTCGCGGTCGTTCCGCCGCTCCGTCGCTCCGGACCATGCACCCGACGCCGTGCTCTGCACCGCGCTGCCGAGCCGCGACGAGGCCGGGGTGCTTGCGCGCTTAGGTGGGGGCGAGCCGGTGCTGCTGATCAACGCGGGCCAGCTTCCCTATCTTCGCTCGGTCGCGGCCCTCACGCCCCTCGCGCTCGCCCCCGGTGCGGATCGCGCCCGCGATCGCGCCGAGGCGCTACGGGAGCGGGTGGCGGGGCTCCTCACGGCCGGCAACGTGGACGCCGAGCTCGCCCTGCTCGATCCGCTGTTCGAGCGGTTCGATCCGGCGGAGGTCGCGGCGGCGTTGCTGGCGCTACAACGCGAAACGGGAAGCGAGAAACGGGAAACGATCGCCCCGGGGATGGTCAACGCGGCGCTGGTACGTGTGTTCGTCGGTGTCGGCAAGAAGGACCGGGCGAGCGCCAAGGATCTCGTGGGAGCCCTGATTCGCGAAGCCGGTGTGGCGAAAGACGACATCGGCCGGATCGAAGTGCGCGAAACCTTCAGCGTGGTCGAGGTGGCCGGCGCGGCGGCGGACCGGGCCGTGCGCGGGCTCATGGGGACCACGATCAGGGGGCGACGCGTGGTCGCGCGGCTCGACCGGGAGCGCTGAGGCGTCGGAACGCACGGGAACACCCTGCGGTACAATGCCCGTGGCATCCCAGACGACTCGCGTCCAATCGATCCTGCTCAACGGCTACCACGGTGAGCCGACGCGCGGCAGCGTCACGATCCACGAGTTCGACCGCGGATATCGCATCCGTCGGGCGGTGGCGGGCCTGGGGAAATGGTGGGGGGTCGGGCTGCTCACCGTGCTGATCCCCGTGGCGCACTTCGTCCTCGTGCCCTCGTTCATCGCCTACGGCCTGTGGCAGTTCGTCCAGCGGCTCGGCACGAAGGAGCTCGCCGCCGACGCGCGCGGCACCTGTCCCGATTGCGGCGTCGAGCAGACGCTCGAGCTGGCGCCGCGCTGGCGCGCGCCGCAGCTCGTGACGTGTCGCCACTGTCACCGTGGACTGCGGCTGACCCTGCCGTAGCGCCGGCGGTCAGGAACCGATGCGGTCGGCCAACCAGCTAACCCCCAAAAGGCCGACGGGCCGCCCAGCGGGGCGGCCCGTGAACAGCGACCCCGACGCTTACGCGCCGGGCGATGGCTACTTCCGATTATTGACCGCCTGCTTGAGCTGCTTCCCAGCGCGGAACGCCGGGGCGATCGATGCCTTGATCTGAATCACGCCACCCGTTTTGGGATTGCGACCCATCCGCGCCGCGCGTTTGCGGGCTTCGAAGTTTCCGAAGCCGGTGATCTGGACCTTCGCTCCCTTCTTGAGCTCTCCGGCGATGATCCCCTTGTCGTCAAACAGGGCCTCGATCGCCCGGCCGGCGTCGGCCTTCGACATCTTGGTCCGCATCGCCAGGGCCGCGGTCAGCTCGGCTTTGTTCACGGCGTCTCCTTGTGAGGGTCTAGGGCAGTGAAAACCCTTGGAATTCCGCCCGTTTTGCGGGGTAGCGCGAGAAAACCCGCATAAAACCGCCACAATATGCTGCCCCCCCCAGCAAATCCGCAAGATAGCTGGGTTTCCCGGACACCCCCCTCCCCGTTGCCAGGCGCGCAAAGGGGCTGTTGTCGGACGCCCAGTCACAAGCGGTTTACAGTGACAGGTTCCCAGTCTTGACCGACCTGGCAACTTGCTTCTGGCGACCGCTTGCGACTTGGCGTCTGTCAACTACCCTGTCATCTACTCCCTGTCCACTGGAGGCCTTTTCTGTTTCACGGTACGCGCCCCGGTTGGATCGAAGTCATTGCCGGCGTGATGTTTTCGGGAAAGAGCGAAGAGTTGGTGCGCCGGGTGCGGCGGGCGGTGATCGCTCGCAAGCACGTCCAGGTCTTCAAGTCGCATCTCGATGCCCGCTACGCTGGGTTGTACACGGTGAGCACGCACGACGGCGGCACGGTGGAAGCCGAGCCGGTGGATTCCTCGGACGGGGTCGTGCGCGCCGTCCGGCCCGACACCGAAGTCCTCGCGGTCGACGAGGTGCAGTTCCTGGACGATGGGATCGTCGCGGCCGCGAACGGGCTCGCCGACCGCGGCGTCAGGATCGTGCTGGCCGGGATCGATATGGATTTCCGCGGCCTGCCGTTCGGGCCCATGCCCACGCTCCTCGCCGTCGCCGAGATCGTCGACAAGCTCCAGGCGATCTGCGTGGTGTGCGGCGGGCCGGCGAGCCGCAACCAGCGACTCGTGAACGGCCGGCCGGCCCTGTGGGAAAGCCCGACCATCATGGTGGGCGGCCGGGAGTCCTACGAAGCGAGGTGCCGGCATTGTCACAAGGTGCCGAGAGCCGATGAAGACCAGACAGCGCTGTTGTAAGGTGTCGGGTGTCGGGTGTCAGGCGGTCCCCGACACCTGGCACCCGACACCTGGCGCCTTCCGTGCTTAACGTCGCCCTCACCGGCAACATCGCCGCGGGAAAGTCGACCGTGGTCGACCTCTTCCATCGCTGGGGTGCCACGATCATTGACGCGGACGCCCTCGCTCGCGAGGCCCAGGCGCCCGGCGGCGAGGTGCTGGCCGCCATCGCGGGCCGCTTCGGCGCGGACGTCCTCGCTGCCGACGGGACCCTCGACCGCGCGGCGCTCCGAGGCAAAGTGATGGGCGATCAGGCGGCCCTCGACGCGCTCAACCAGATCGTCCACCCGGCCGTCCGTCGCCGCCGCGATGAGCTGCTGCGCGCGGCCGGTGAGGCGGGCGACCTGCTCGTCGTCAATGACATCCCCCTGCTGTTCGAGGCGCTCGACCCGACCCAGTTCGATGCCGTGGTCCTGGTGGACGCGACCGCGTCGCTGCGGCGCACGCGGCTGCGCACCATGCGCGGACTCTCGAGCGACGAGGCCGACCGGATGATCGCGGCGCAGATGCCCGCGGAGCGCAAGCGGGGGAAAAGCGACTTCGTGATCGAGAACGAGCGGTCGCTCAAGCAGCTCGAACGTCAAGCCCGCACCGTGTTCGACGAGCTGCGCCACCGCGCGGCGGTGGCCGCATTGGGCGGGCGACCCGCGCGCTCGCTGCTGCTTGCGGCGGCGGAGGCGCCCGACCAGCTGGCGCTCAACGCCATCGCGGACCGCTACAGGGACGCAGGGCTGTCGATCCGGCGGGTCACAGGGGACGCGGCCGCGATCGAGAAAGCGCTGGGCGGCCGTCGGCGGCCGCCGGACGCCATCGTCGCGACCGCAGCCGCCGCGCCGGGGGCGGAGCATACATGGCTGCGCGCGGGCCGTCCGGGTGTGCTCGCCGCCCTCTCCGACGACCCCGACCCCGTCGCGGTGCGCCTCGATCTCCGGCCCTGGGGCGCCGGCCGTCTGCTCCTGGTCGAGCCCGGCGCGGCGGGGCTGGCGCCGCGATCCGATCTGTTTCCGGCTGCCAACCCGTTGCCTTGACAGCGCTTCGGTGCCCCGGGTAACCTTCGCCGCGACCTTCCGCGCCCACGAGCGAGCGACCCTGCATGGCGAACATTCCGGCCGATCTGCGCTACACCAAGGACCATGAGTACGTGAAGCGAACGAGCGATGCCGCTGTCGTGCAGGTGGGCATCACCGACTACGCCCAGGGCGAGCTTGGCGATGTGGTATACGTGGACCTGCCCAAGGTCGGCGCCGTGTTTGCAAGCGGCGACGTGTTCGGCACGATCGAGGCGGTGAAGGCGGTGTCGGAGTTGTACGCGCCTCTCGCCGGCACGGTGACCGAGGTGAACAAGGCGCTCGAGGGCGACCCGGCGCTCGTCAATCGCGATCCCTACGGCGCGGGCTGGATGATCAAGCTCCGCCCGAAGACGGCGGCGGAGCTCGACCAGCTGCTGAGCAACGAGGCATACAAGAAGCAAATCGGGTAATAGCGTCGTCCGTCATGCTCACGCTCACGTTTCATGGCCATGCATGCTTCACGCTCGAAGCCGACGGCCGCCGATTGATCATCGACCCGTTTCTGACGGGCAATCCCGCGACCGACATCCCGCTCGCGCGGCTCCCGAAGGTCGAGGCCGTGCTGCTGTCGCACGGTCACGGAGACCACCTGGGAGACGCGATCCCGATCGCCCAGCGGGACGGTGCGACGATCATCGCCACGGCGGAGCTGGCCCGGTTTTGCGGAGAAGGCGGGGCCACGGTGCATCCGATGCACATCGGCGGCGCCCGGCAGTTCCCCTTCGGCCGGGTCAAGCTCGTGCCCGCGTTCCACGGGGGTGCCGTGGAGGGCGACCCGACGGGCCAGTTTACCACCAACCCCTGCGGGGTGGTCGTAACGATGGGTGGGCACACCGTGTATCACTGCGGTGACACGGGCCTCACCATGGAGATGCAGCTGCTCGCCGGCCGCGTGGACGCGATGCTCGTCCCGATCGGCGACAACTACACGATGGGCATCGAGGACGCGGTGCGGGCCGTGGAGTTCGTGCAGCCCCGCACCGTGATTCCGATGCATTACAATACGTGGGAAGTGATCAAGGCCGACCCGGAGCAGTTCAAGCGCCAGGTTGGCGCCCGCGCCCGCGTCGTGGTGCTCGCGCCCGGCGCTGCGCACACTCTTTCCTGACGAGGCCAGGCGACTCCGCTTATGGTGACCGTCCGCGCTTCGCTCGCCCCCGCCGACCGCTTCGTCACCCGCCACATCGGACCGAGTCCCGACGAGACGCGGGGCATGCTGGCCACGCTGGGCTACGACTCCCTCGACGCGTTCATCGCTGCCGTCGTGCCGGAGGACATCCGACTGCGGCGCCCGCTGGCGCTGCCGCCGGGGCGCACCGAGCGCGAGGTGCTGCAGGCGCTGCGCGGCCTCGCCGCGCAGAACCAGCTGTACCGCTCGTACATCGGGATGGGCTACTACCACTCGTTCACGCCGCAGGTGATCCAGCGCAACATCGTGGAGAACCCGGGTTGGTACACGGCGTACACCCCGTACCAGCCCGAGATCGCGCAGGGCCGGCTCGAGGCCCTGCTCAACTTCCAGACGATGGTCGCCGACCTCACCGCCCTCCCGATCGCCAACGCCTCCCTGCTCGATGAAGCCACCGCCGCCGCCGAAGCCATGCATCTGACGGAGGCGGTCGCGAGCGTGCCGGCCGGCACCACCCCGATGTTCATGATCGCCGAGGGATGCCACCCCCAGACGATCGCGGTCGTGCGGACCCGGGCGGAAGCCCGGGGCGTGCAGACGGTGGTCGCGGATCCCGCAAGCTTCGCATTCCGTCCCGGCGTGATCGGCGCGCTGCTGCAGTATCCCACGACGGACGGGAAGATCGAGGATTATCGCGCGCTGTGTGAAAAGGCACACGCCGTGGGCGCGCTCGTGACGGTCGCGACGGACCTGCTCGCCCTCACCCTGCTCACGCCCCCCGGTGAGTGGGGTGCGGACATCGCCGTGGGGAACTCGCAGCGCTTCGGCGTCCCGATGGGCTATGGCGGGCCCCACGCGGCCTTCTTCGCGACGCGCGAGGCCCACCGGCGCCACGTCCCCGGCCGCATCATCGGTGTGTCGCGCGATGCCGCGGGCCGCCCGGCGCTCCGAATGGCGCTCCAGACGCGCGAGCAGCACATCCGTCGCGAGAAAGCGACGAGCAACATCTGCACCGCGCAGGTGCTCCTCGCCGTAATGGCGAGCATGTACGCCGTGTATCACGGCCCCGACGGGCTGCGCCGCATCGCCGAGCGGGTGCACACCCTCGCCGTTCTGCTCGGCCAGGCAGTCACCCGGCTCGGGTACCGTCTGGTGCACTCGTCGTTCTTCGACACCCTGTGCGTGGAGATCGAGTCGTGGGCGCTCCCGCGCCTGCTCGACGCGGCCCGGGCGCGCCGCATCAACCTGCGAGTCCTCTCCCCCACGTTGATCGGGATCTCGCTCGACGAGGCCACGACCCTGGGCGACCTGGCGGACCTCGTCACGGCGTTTTCGCTCAACGAAGGGCTGCCCTTCATGGTCGAGGACCTGGGCGCGACGGCCGACCCCTCGATCCCCGACGCGCTGCGCCGCACCTCCACCTACCTCACGCATCCGGTCTTCCACCGCTATCGGTCCGAGACGGAGATGCTGCGCTACATCAAGCGGCTCGAAGCGCGCGACCTGTCGCTCACCTCGGCCATGATCCCGCTCGGCTCGTGCACCATGAAGCTCAACGCGACCACGGAGATGGTGCCGCTGTCGTGGCGCGAGTTCAACCGGCTGCATCCCTTCGCGCCGCGGGAGCAGGCCACCGGCTATCGCACCTTGTTCCGCCAGCTCGAGGACATGCTGGCAGAGATCACGGGGTTTCCGAAAGTCTCGTTGCAGCCAAACTCCGGGGCACAGGGCGAGTTCACCGGCCTGCTCGTGATCCGGGCGTATCACCGCTCCCGCGGCGAGGACCACCGCACGACCTGCCTGATCCCGACCTCGGCGCACGGGACGAATCCCGCGAGCGCGGTGATGGCCGGGCTGCACGTCGTGCCGGTGCAGTCGGACGCGCGCGGCAACATCGACGTGGAAGACCTGCGCGCCAAGGCCGCGGAGCATAAGGACACGCTGGCGGCGCTCATGGTGACCTATCCGTCGACCCACGGCGTGTTCGAGGCGTCCATCCGCCAGGTGTGCGAAATCATCCACGCGCACGGTGGCCAGGTATACATGGACGGCGCGAACATGAACGCGCAGGTGGGTCTGGTCCGCCCGGCGGACATCGGCGCCGACGTGTGCCACCTGAACCTGCACAAGACCTTCTGCATTCCCCATGGCGGTGGGGGCCCGGGGATGGGGCCAATCTGCGCGGCGGCCCACCTCGGCCCGTTCCTCCCCGATCATCCGGTGGTGCCGCTGCGCCAGCAGCAGCCGTGCGGGACCGTGTCGGCCGCGCCGTGGGGCAGCGCCTGGATCCTGCCGATCTCCTGGGCCTACGTCGCCCTGATGGGACGCGAGGGGCTCGTGGAGGCCACCAAGCTGGCGATCCTCAACGCCAACTACGTCGCGCGCCGGCTCGCGGCGCACTACCCGCTGCTCTATACGGGACAGCACGGCCTGGTCGCCCACGAATGCATCATCGATTGCCGGCCCTTCAAGGCGTCGGCCGGGATCGAAGTGGAGGACATCGCGAAGCGGATCATCGACTACGGCTTCCATCCCCCCACGGTCTCGTTCCCGGTCGCCGGCACGCTCATGATCGAGCCGACGGAGAGTGAGTCGAAGGAGGAGCTGGACCGCTTCTGCGACGCGCTGATCGCGATTCGCCAGGAGATCCGCGAGGTGGAGGAGCAAACCCAGCCGCGCGGCAACAACCTGCTCACGAACGCGCCGCACACGCTGGAGGACCTGATCGCCGACGCGTGGGACCGCCCCTACGCGCGCGAGCGCGCCGCCTTCCCCGCCGTCTGGACGCGGGCCCATAAGGTGTGGCCGTCCGTGAGCCGGGTGGACGGCGCCTTTGGCGACCGCAACCTGGTGTGCGTCTGTCCGCCCATGGAAGCGTACGCGCTTGCTGCTGACTGAGCGGCAGCTCGAGTGGGAGCTGACGCGCGAGCCGGCCGGCCGGAGCGGAGCCGCCAACATGACCATTGACGCGAGCCTGCTCGCCGAGGCCGCGCGCGCGGGACGATCCTTCGTGCGGCTGTATCGGTTCGACCCGCCGTGCCTCTCGCTGGGCCGGAATGAGCCGGCCGCGGCGCAGTATGATCGCGCGGCCATCGCGCGGCTCGGCCTCGACGTCGTGCGACGCCCCACCGGCGGCGGGGCCGTGTGGCACGAGCACGAAGTGACCTATGCCGTGGCCGCCTCCATCGCGACGTTCGGCGGACTGCGCGCGGCATACCATGCAATTCACGCGCGCCTCGCGGCGGCGCTGCAGACGCTCGGTGTCGCGACCGCGCTCGCGCCCGACCGGCCGACCGCCCGACCGCCTGACCGCCGGGGCTCCTGCTTCGCGACCCCGGTCGGCGGCGAAGTGCTGGTCGGTGGGCGCAAGCTGATCGGCTCGGCCCAGGTGCGCGAGGGACGAGCGTTCCTGCAGCACGGCTCGATCCTGCTGGCGGGATCGCAGGAGATGATCGCCGCCGTAAGCCGCGAGCCTCAAGCCGCTAGTGCCGCAACCACGCTTTCGAAGGAGTTGCGACGACAGGTGACATGGGACGAAGTTGCCGACGCAGTCGTGCGGGCGTGGGGTGACGAGTTGACCCCTGCCGCCCTCTACCGCCGTCTACCGCCCTCTACCGCCCTCTTTGCAGATCCTTTCTGGACCTGGCGCCGCTAGGCGTCGCGTGGAATCTTAGGCGCCATGCCAACCGCCCGCACCCGCACCGGCCTGACCCTCGCGCCGCTCGCCGGCCTGCTGCTCCTCGCCGCGTGCGAGCGCCCGGTCGGCTGCACCGGAGAGTACTGCGGGACGATGGTCATCGCCTCCGGAGGAGAGCCGGATATCCTGCTGCCGCCCGTGAGCGAGTTCGCGATCACGCGCGACGTGACGGATCAGCTGTTCTTGAAGCTCGCGGACCTCGGGCCTTCGGGAAACACGATCGGGGACGAGGATTTCCAGCCACAGCTGGCCGAGCGGTGGGAGTGGGACGCGCCGACGACGCTCGTGTTTCACCTCGACCCGCGGGCCCGCTGGCAGGACGGCCAGGCGGTGACGGCGGCAGACGTGGCCTTCACCTACGACGCGTACACCGACAGCCTCGTCAACTCCTCGTTCCGCTCCTCGCTGCGCCAGATCGCCGCGGTCACCACGCGTGATTCGCTCACCGTGGTGTTCCGGTTCCGGCAGCGCTATCCGGAGATGTTCTACGATGCGGTGTACCATCTGCGCATCCTGCCGGCGCATCTGCTGCGCGAGGTCCCGCGCAATCAGTGGCGCAGCGTGCCGTTCGGGCGCGCGCCCGTGGGCGACGGACCGTACCGCTTCGTGGCCTGGAAGGCCGGTGAAAGCCTCGAGCTCGCCGCGGACTCGACCTTCTTCCTCGGCCGCCCCCATCTCCGGCGCGTGATCTGGCGTTTCACGCCAGACCAGCAGGGAGCGGTGACGCAGCTGATCACGGGCGACGCGGATGCGGTGGAGGTGCTGATCACGCCCGACAACGTGCAGCGTGCCTGCCCGGACCCCAAGATCGCGTGTTATCCCTACAAGGGGTCTGCATACGGGTACGTAGGGTTCAACCTGG
>QHUD01000237.1 GCA_003221085.1 Gemmatimonadota bacterium | reverse complement strand
GACCGCCTCGTCACCTTCCATTTCTTCGAGCCGCTGGAGCGGTTCAAGGTGATGGTGCGGAGTCCCCGCGCCCGCCCCGTCGTGTTCGTGCCGTTCCGACTGCCCAACGTCGCGACGGCGGACGTCGTGCGGCGCTTCGGCTACCTGTTCCGACGCACGCTGCTCGACCGTGGCCTGCTCCCGGACCTGGAGCGACTCGTGTCCGGTGACGAGCCGAGCGCGGCGCCATCCGGTGCGCCGCGCAGCCGGCTGCTCGAGCATGTCGAAGCCAACCTGCTGTACTACTCGACCGCGATCATCTCGGCGGGGGACCCGGCGGCGCGGCACGTAGCGCTCTCCAAGCTGCGCGATCCCGCGGGCCGGCCGCTCACCGATGTGGTGGAGAACACCGTGATCGGGCGGGTCGGGAATGCTATCGCGCTGCCCTTGCGCTCGGCGGCAGAGTTGCCGGTGCAGTGGCGCGACGCGCTCGCCGCCTACCAGGCGCGGCCGCTGCGCGTGAGCGACGGCTTCGTGGTGACGATTCCGCATCCGGGCGTCTGGGTGAGCGCGCAGGCACACGAGCCGGTGCAGCAGCAGCAGACGGACTCGCACGAGGCCGCCGGGTGAGAGCCCTGCTTGGCTGGCTCGGGTGCGCGACCCTCGGCGCGTCGCTCGTGGCGTGTGCGTCCCGCAGCGCGCCGGTGACGCCGAGCGTGGCCAAGGACAGTGCGGCCGGTGGGTCGGTCGCGGTGCGGACCGCGTCGGCACGCGACTCGGCGCGCCAGGAGGTCGTGCGCGCGCTGGCGAAGCTCCAGACCGTCGCGAGCCGGGCTGAGGCGGCCTCGGCCATGGCGGAGGCGGAGATCGCCGTGCAGTCGCTCCGCGCCGCGTTCGGCGCTCAGCCGGCGGCGACCTCGGACGTGACGCAGGCGGGCACCCTGTTGCAGCAGGCGAGCGCCGAGTTCGCGAAGCAGAACTATGGCGGCGCGCTGTACCTCGCGAACCAGGCGAAGAGCCTGGCGGGCCTCGGCCGCAGTCGCCTCGGCGGGCCGGGTCGGCCGCCGCTGCGCCCGGGCGAGGTGTCGTTCGCGGTTCCCGTGCGGCTCCAGGCCACGGCACGCGGCAAAGTGCGCGAGGGTCCGGGCGGCGCGTACAAGGTCCTCTTCACCGTAGACCCCGGCACCGGCCTCGTCGGCTATTCCTATGTGGAGCAGTGGGTGCGCGTCGCCGATGAGAGCGGTCGCGCCGGGTGGATGTTCCTGAGTCTCGTGGGACGGCGGGCGACGGAGCCGGGCGGTCGTTAGGGGGTGGGGGGCGCGCGCAGCACGCGATCCCGGCCCTCGCGCTTTGCCCGGTATAACGCCGCGTCGGCGCGGGCCAGGAGCGCCTCCGGTGCGTCCCCATCCTCGGGGAACTGGGCCACCCCGATACTCACGCTGAGCTTGCCGCCGAGGAGCTCATCGCCGGCGAGCAGCGTGCGGATGCGCTGGGCCGTCTCCATCGCCCCCGCCGCCTTGGTCTCGGGCATCAGCACCACGAATTCCTCACCGCCGTAGCGCGCCGCGCAGTCCACGTCGCGCGTCGTTTCCCGCAGGACGGCCGCGAGCCGCGCGAGCGCCGCGTCGCCGGCCAGGTGGCCGTAGGCATCGTTGTATTCCTTGAAGTGGTCGACGTCGGCGATCAGCAGTGCGCAGGGGTGGTCGAGGCGGCGCGAGCGCCGCACCTCGTTGGCGAGCGCTTCCATCAGGTATCGCCGGTTGTACAGGCCGGTGAGGTCATCGGTGATGGAAAGGCGCTCGAGCTCGCGCCGGCTCTCGTGCAACCGCGCGACCATATCGTTGAATACCTCGGTGACGTAGCCGAGCTCTCCACCGCCGACCACGGGCAAGTGCACCGCGAGGTCGCCCCCCGCCACCTTGGCGGCCGCCCCGGTCAGACGGTCGAGCGGCCGCGTGATCAGCAGGCCGAGGAAGTAGGCGAACAGGCCCACGGCCAGGAGCAGCGCCGCCACGACGAGCGCGGTCACGTTACGGAGCCGCGTCACCTGGCGGTAGGCCACGGCCGCCGGCACCTCCGCCAGGACCGCCCAGTCGAGCCGGGGCACGCCCTTGATGGTCCCTACCACTTCCTGGCCTGCGAGCCCCCGGTATTCGCGAGTCGCACCTTCGTGTTCGAGCAGTCGGCGGACAACGGCGGCGGGCAGGCTGTGACGCATCAACTCGGTCGGATCCGAGCGGGATCCCACAATGGGGCGGCCGTCCGCGCTGACGAGGTAGACCTGAGCCGCCTCCTCCCCCCCGCCCGCGAACCGTCGCAGCAGCCGATGCAGCGCGGTGAAGTCGAGCTTGGCCGTCAGCGCGCCGAGGAAGCGCCCCCCGGTCTGGTAGATGGGGACGGCGAACACGATGACGCCCTGCTTGAGACTATCGTCCCACAGCGCCTGGCCGACGACGGCGTTTTCCTGGCGGATCGTCTTGGTCCAGTCTTGCGGCAGGCGGACGACTGTCGGCTGGGGGGCGGTGCTCGCCACTTCCGCGCCCTCGGGAGTGACGACCAGCAGCTCCTGGTAATCCGCGAAGCGCTCGCGCACGGAGCGGAGGTAGCCGACGAGACGCTGGCGCGCGCGCTCGCCGTCGGCGCGCGGGATGCGGTCGAGGTTCTCCGACACCTCGTACGAGCTCGCGAACACGCGCAGCTCGTACAGGCGCTCCTTGACCCAGAGGTCCAGCTCGCGGGCGGTCTGCGCGCTCACGCTCTGCAGCTCGCCCGTGATCTTCGCCGTGAGCGAACGCTCGTTCTGCAGGTAGGAGATCCAGCCCGTCGTGACGGAGGGGATGAGCGTGGCCAGCAGGGCGAACACCAGCATCTTGCTGCGGATGCTGTCGAGCCGCAGCGTCTGCAGCAGCCCCGACACCGCCTGCTCCCACGAGGGCACGCGTTGCTCCTTAGAAGTTCGGCTCGTCCGCCGTCGGACCGTATACGGCGGGGACTGGGGCGTTGTTGAGCCGCAAGTATACCGTGAGCTGGCCGCGATGATGCACGAGGTGATTCAGCACCGTGCGTCGGTACACGGTGAACTTCGGGTTCGTGGCCACGATCCGGCCACTGACCTTGAACGCCCAGGGCTTCTGAAACTCGGCATCCGAGGCCTTGGCGAGGGCAGCCCGCGCCGCGGCAGCGTTGCGGTCGAACAACTCGAGGATCCGCGCCGTGCTGTCGAGGGCCTCGAACTTGGGCGGCGGTCCGCCCGGCGGCATGATGTCGAGCTCGTCACGCGTGATGGTGTTCGCTACCCAGCCCGGCAGCTCGGCGACCAGCGTCGCCAGGCGACCGAGCGCGGCGAGCGACATCCGCGGCCTCCATCATGAGGAGAGTCGCGAAGGTACTCGTCCAGCGCCGGGTCCGGCAAGGCGTCGCTCACGCCAGGCGCGGATCGCCCGCGCATGCTTCGGGTAATGCCCGTAGGTATCGAGCCGCAGGCGACGCCGAAACCGCGTTTCGCCGGTGATTTGGATCTCCGGCACGCTCCCGATGAGCGCTGTCAGCCGGCCGTGAATATCGTCCCGGCGCCTCAGCACCTCCGCGAACGACAGGTCCTTACGCTGTTTCGTCATCTTTGCATTGAAGGCATCGATGCCGCCGTGGGTGACCGAGTACCGCGGCGGCCTGCCGCCGGCGAGGATGAGCGGCAGATGGGCGAGCGCCTCCTCCTCCCACCAGCTCACGTGCGCGATGATGTCCTTCACCGACCAGGTCCCCGTGACCCCGGGCTCCAGAACCTCCGCCTCCGGCAGTCCGGCGTACGAGTCCTGCAATGCCTGCCATGCCTGGTCGAGTCGGTGCAACAGCCGCGCTCTCCTCGACGCTCCCGCTCCCGTACGCCGCGTAGTCATGGTCTCAACATGTTCGGTCGGCGACGCTGCCGCTATCCGGTTTTGACGCCGCATCGGCCCCGCGGTAGCGTTGTCGGTGACTGCGTCATGGAGCTTGGCGGTGAGCGGCAAACGAGCGGCAAAGTGGTATCGCTGGGACCAGGTGCCCCGCGAGGAATTGCACGAGCGGCTATCGCGTCGCCTCATCACCGGCGACCAGGTCATGCTGGCGCACGTGTACCTGAAGCAGGGCTGTGTCGTCCCGAAGCACTCGCACGAGAACGAGCAGTTCACCTACATCCTGGAGGGGGCGCTGCGGTTTCTCGTGGGCGACGCGGGCGCCGAGGAGATCGTGGTGCACGCGGGAGAGGTGCTGCACCTCCCCGCGAATGTGCCGCACGAAGCGCACGCGCTGGAAGATACGCTCGACATCGACATCTTCTATCCGCCGCGCGCGGATTGGCTCAACAAGACGGACGCGTATCTGCGGCGGTAGACAGCGGATCCTTCGCGCCTGCGGCGCTCAGGATGACAGGCCGCTCGCTGGGTGACTGGGGAAGGAGCCGCGCGGGGTGTCATCCTGAGCGAGCGCGCGGAACGCGCGCGACGCGAAGGATCTGCTGACACGCAAAGCGAGGATATCGTTGGGGGGACGCGAAGGATCTGGACCGCTCAGCGCGAGTGCCCGAGCGCCCTGAGGAACTCCCGGTCCCAGGCGGCGGAGATGCCTTCGCGCGGGGAGTAGGGACCGGGCTGATACGCCCGCGAGGCGATCCCCGCGTGGCTCTGCTCGCAGATGTGCCAGTCCTGCCGGTTGGTTTCGTCCCAGAAGCGCACCGCGTCGTCGGGATCGAAGCCGGGCCGCCCGAAGGCGTCGGGGTGGAACAGCCACTCGCAGGTGATACGCGTGCGGTCGGGCGCCTGGGGCCACAGGGTGTGGAACATCACGTAATCCGGATGTAGCGACAACAGCAGGTTCGGGAAAATCGTGTAGAAGTAGACCCGATGCTGATCCTCCGCCGGCAGGTCTCCCACCGCCGGCCCGCACGCCCGGCCGCTCATCGTGAGGCTGCCTCCCGGCGCCGTGATCACCATGTAGCCGCCGAGGAAGGGCCCGTCGAACAGGTCGTTCTCGCCGCTCGTGTACGGCGTCAGCTTGGCGAGTCCCGGGTGGATGATGGGGCAGTGCAGGCATTCGGAATAATTCTGAAACACGAGCTTCCAGTTGGCCTGCACGTCATAGTCGACGCGCCCGCCGGAGCGGAGGCTGGCGATGTTGAAGCGGCTGAAGCGGCCCGCCAGCGGGGCGAAGGCACGCGCCAGGGGCTCCGGCTCTTCGGCCAGGTTGATGAAGACGAACCCTTCCCACTCGGCGAGCGCGACCGTGTGCAGAGGGTAGTCCCGCTTATCGAACCCCGCGACCTCATTCATGTGCGGCGCACCGATCAACGTGCCGTCGAGCGTGTAGGTCCAGGCATGGTAGGGGCATTGGATCGTCTCGGAGAGGCGCCCGCGGTCCGCCTCGCACAGCCGGGTACCGCGGTGGCGGCACACATTATAGAAGGCGCGCACCGCGCCGTCCTGGCTTCGCACCACGATCACGCTCTCGCCGCCGACGCTGGGGACCACGTAGTCCCCCGGCTGGGCCAGCTCAGCGGCGCGACCGACTGCGATCCAGCGCCGCGCGAAGATCCGCTCCCGCTCTTCAGCCCAGATCTCGGGCGCGTTGTAATAGCGCCCGGGCAGCGTACGTTGGCCCTGCTGATACGCTTGGGTGGCTTTGACGAACGTCGTCATGGTGCCTAAGGGTATGGAGACCCGCGCCCGAATGCCACTCCCCGGCGCTCGGGGCCCACCCCCGCCACCACGGCTCCCAGGATGAACACCATCGCCGCGGATAAGGCCATCGCTTGCGCGTAGCTGGTGTGGACCGCGAACAGCGCCTGCACGTGCGGGATCTGGCTGGCGATCGCCACGCCGCACTGGTAGGCGAAGCCGGGGAGGAAGCCGCGTACCGAATCGGGTGACAGCTCGTTGATGTGGGCCGGGATGACGCCCCAGGCCCCCTGGACGAAGAACTGGATGATGAACGCGCCGGCCCAGAGCAGCGGCAGGGTGGGCGCGAACGCCCAGATGGGGATGGTGAGCACCGCCCCGGCCAGCGCCAGCCCGATGGTACGCCGCCGTCCCAGCCGGTCGGAGTAGAGGCC
>QHUD01000236.1 GCA_003221085.1 Gemmatimonadota bacterium | reverse complement strand
CGAAGCGCTCGTTGACATACACCTGCACCGACTCCGGATGGTCGACCGTGAGCAACCGCGCCTCGTCCAGATAGGCGGTCTCCCACAGCTCTTCGGTGAGGCGCAGCTCGTAGCGCCCATTCCGTGGTTGCAGCAGCCCGGCCGGCAGACGCAGGTATTCCTGCGACGCGTGTGGCGAGGCCGACATGATGCCGCCCTCTCGCGTCATGATGCCGAGCGGCATGCCCAGCGCGCTGTTCCACATGGCGTCCGTCGCGAACGTGAAGGCGCGGCCGTCCCACGCATCCAGGAACGGGCACGACCCCTTGAGCATCTGCTGCTCGAGCACGTCCTCTTCCGTCCCCGGATAGTAGACCGTCTGCGACACGCCGTTGGGCCAGCGCACGCGCAGCACGTCCGCCTTCAGCCGGCGCCCGAGCCCGAAGTGCGTCACGCCGCCCGTCGCGAGCCGCAACTGGTACAGTTCGCGGGCACGCAGCTCGACCGTTGCGCCGAGTCCGAAGGCGTTGTTCTTCCCACTCCCCTGGCGCAGCGCCACGAGGCGCACGTCGGCATACTGATTCACGTTGCCGCCGTCGTTGCGGAGCAACCGGGGCCGTCCGTCCCAGCCGACCATGATGAGATCGAGGTCGCCGTCCTGGTCGATGTCCGCGACGGCGACGGCCCGGCCGGCCCGCAGGCTGTCGGGGAGAATCGCCGAATAATCCTCGAAGCCCCGCGTCGCGTCATTGCGGAACAGGCGCACGCCGCCCTTCCCCACGACGATCAGATCGAGCCGGCCATCGTTGTCGAAGTCGAAGAACGCGGCGTCCAGACCGGCGATCCCCGACAGCTTGCGCCGCAGCGCGCTCGAGCGGGCGTCGAGCTCGAACGTGCCGTCGCCGCGGTTGTGGTACAGCGCGGAGCCGGTCCCGTCGAGGGACGTCAGGAATACGTCGAGGAACCCGTCGTTGTCGTAGTCGCCGACGACCACGGCCCCCGCTGTGCCCGACGCGGCGAGGCCACTCGTCGCCGTCACATCCTCGAAGCGCCCCTGGCCCGAGTTGTGGAACAGCCGCGTGCGGCCGTCCGCGCCGACGACCACCAGATCGGTGCGACCATCGCCGTCGAAATCGCCGGCAGCAACGTCGCGGCTGTTCTCCATGGCCAGGCCCATCGGGGCGGCCATCTCGCGGAATGTGCCGTCGAGGTTGTTGCGGTAGGCACGGTTTCCGGCGGCGGTCGCAAGGAAGAGATCGAGATCGCCGTCGTGGTCCAGGTCCACGAACACGGCCTTGACGGCGTGGGTGGAGTCCACGAGCCCGGCCGAGGCCGCGACGTCCCGAAACGTCCCGTTGCCCGCATTGCGGAGCAGACTGCCCCGCCCTGCCGTCGCGACGTACAAGTCGAGCCGTCCGTCGTTGTCGAAATCGCCAAACGCCGCGGCGACGGGTCGATCTCTGAGCGACACGCCCGCCCCGGCCGTCGTCTCGACGAAACGTCCGAGGTCCCCCCGAAACAGATGGCCGGCGACGAACAGGTCCTCGGTCTCATCGCCGTCATAATCTCCCACCGCCAGGGCCACGGCGCGCTCGAGCGCCCCCCTGAGGCTGTCGGGCAGGGCCGGCACACTCTCGAGACCACTCCCGACCGTCACATCGGTGAACCGGATCGCCGCCGCGACGGCGCGCGGGTCCGCGGTGGGCACCGCGAGGTTGGGGTTGAACCTCAGCACCGGATAGCCGACGAACGCGCCAGCCGTGCCGCTCGAGCCGCCCAGTCGCTCGAGAGCGACCTGGTAGGCCGGGGTGACCTCCATGGCGCGGTGGAAGAGGCGCGCCTGCGCCGCCGCTTCGGTGGCGCGGCCCACGCGCGCCAGGGCGAGGGCCCGCTCGAAGAAGCGCGCGCCCTCCCGCGGCAGTTGCGGCAGCAGCCGCTGCAACGCCTCGAGCTCACCGGCGGCGTCACCGGCCGATCCGCGCGCGAGGAGGAGGTCCACGAGCTCGAGTCGGACGACGATATTGGCGGGAGCGCGGGCGATGAGACGGCGCAGCAGCTGCTCCCGGGGCTCGCCACGAAGCGCCGCGAGGGCATGGAGAGCCCGAAGGTCGGTGGAATCGCGGCGCAACACGCGGTCGATTTCGCGGCGCGCGTCGCCCTCGCGACCGGTCTCCCGGTACACGCTCGCCAGCATCAGTGCGACGTCACTGTTGGTGGAATCGAGTGCGGCCGCCCGGCGGAGCTCGGCTTCGGCGTCGCGATAGCGACCTTCCCGCAGGTATACGAGCCCGAGGTTCGCGTACCCGAGGGCCTGATCGGGGGCAAGCGCCACCACCTTCTTGAACTCTGCTTCGGCGCGGGGGAGCTGATTCTGCTGCAAGTACGCCAAACCCCATGTCCGGGCCGTGAGGGCTGAGTCACTTCTCGCCTGGTCACCACCCGGCGCTGCTCCCCGGCACGCCACCATCAGCAGCAGTCCGATCACGCTCGACGTTTTCACGGTCACGCTTGCTCCTCCAACATCAACATCTCGACGGGGACAGGTCCGTCGTGCCCGGTTCCGCGGCTGAAGCCGCGGCTCGGCGCGTACCGCTGAAGCGGCAGATCTCGAGTCAGTTTACTGACACGCGCCGAGTCGCGGGTTTACCCGCGGACTGAGGCGTCGGTGAAGATGACCAGGGCCCTGCACCCCGACAAGTGCATTACTTGTCCCGCCGACACGACGGGTGGTAGGTTCACCCACCGTGATCTCCCAGTTCCAGCG
>QHUD01000235.1 GCA_003221085.1 Gemmatimonadota bacterium | reverse complement strand
ATCGCTTACACGGCGCTCAGTCTCGGCGTTCCGGACCGCGTGCGGTTCCGATACCGACTGAACGGCAACGATACAACGTGGGTAGATGCCGGGACGCGCCGTGAGGCGTTCTTCACGAACCTCGGACCGGGATCGTATCGCTTTCAGGTCATTGCGACGAACGAAGACGGCGTCTGGAACGAGGCCGGCGCTGCGTTCGACTTCACGATTCTACCTTCGTTCATCCAGACCCGCTGGTTTCTCGCCGTCTGGGTGGCCACGCTCGGCGGAATGGTCTGGCTGGTCTATCTAGCCCGCGTGCGGCAGGTCGCCGGCAGATTGCGTGCGCGCTATCAGGCGGCGCTGGTCGAGCGAACCCGCATCGCCCAGGAGCTGCACGACACGCTGTTGCAGGGATTCACAGGCATCACGCTGCAACTGCGGGCGATCCAACGCGTGCTCGCGCAGCGACCGCAAGAAGGCGCCGAGGCACTCAAGAGCGTGCTCACCTCCGCGGATACCGCCCTGCGCGATGCCCGCCACATGATCTGGGACATGCGCGCGGTGGAGCTCGAGGAGCGGGACCTGGCCGACGCGTTGGAACATGCCGCCCGGGCCATGACCGGGAGCGCGACCGAGTTGGTCTTCACCGTAACTGGCGACCGGCAAGGCCTGCCCCTCGCCCTTGAGACAACGGCCCTTCGCATTGGCCGCGAGGCGGTCCTCAATGCGGTGAAGCACGCCGCCCCGCGCCGAGTGAAGGTGGATCTCGAGTATGGGGCACGGTTGTTGACGCTGCGGGTGTCGGATGATGGAACGGGAATCGCCCAGGACGCCATGGAAGCGGCGGCCAGGGGGGAGCACTGGGGCCTCGCCGGAATGCGGGACCGTGCCCAGCGCGCCGGCGGCACGCTGAAGATCTCCAGCGAGCCCGGCCGCGGGACGGTTGTCTCGGTTTCGTTGCCAAGCGGCGACACGCCGGTCGCCCTGACCCGCCACGACGGTTAGGGGGACGCGCGGGTCAATCGGTGTCACGCTCTGCGACTACACCAAGGCAATGCGGAAGCCCCCGGCGGGGGGACACGGGCACAGGACCTCGAGCGTGGCCTGCACCGCCGTACTCGCCCGAAACGAGGGCCGGTGGGACAGCCCGAACACCCAACGGACACAGGCGCCGGCGACGATAGCGAACGGCAGGCGCCGGATCGCCCACGCCGGGCATGCCGGCCGAAATACACCCGCTGCCACGCCCCGACGAATGACCGCGGACAGTATGCACGTGCCGCACCGCACCAGCTCCCGTCGAGCAAGCAGCGCGCGCACGCGGTGCTGCGACGCATCGAGCGCACTCTCAGCAGCCGCCCACTCGATAGTCTTCCAGAGGGCCTCCACGGTCTCGCGCAAGGCGGTGGTCGAGTCAGGATCCAGTCTGCTGTGACGCTCGAGCTGCTGCAGCCGTCTGGCAAGCCGCTCGGGCAGGAGCGATCCACGCATCGTAGCGCGCGGATGGGGGGCGATAGCATGCGACGCATTTACAGAGGAACTGGTACTCGCGTCCATCCCCTGCGCCACTACCGATTCCCCGTTCTCCCCGTTCATCGCCCCTCTCCCCTGGTCCGGGTCGCTTGCTACTGCTTCCGCAGCGTCATCACATTGGCCGCGACCGCCGCCACGTCCGCGTCGCTCAACGCAGCTGTATGACATCACTCGCTCCCGTTGGAGAATCCGTATCGATCTCGCCCAGCGACCTAGAGGGGTGGCAACACGCGGACCACCGGGTCGGCGGCCGCGACGGTGCAGCAAGTGCGCGTCGGGAGTGATGTTATGGCAGCGGAGTCGTGCGCGTGCGGCACCGTTCGATCTGTGCGCGCCGTGATATCTCGCGAGAACTCGACCAGTCGTGGGTGATCCGCGCGGCGGGCACGGACCGAGGGGAGATCAGCTGCGGGAGCTGCTGATCGCGCGCGAGTGCCTGTGGAGGAATTCGACCTCGACCCGCAGCACGTCGTCGAAGCTCGTGCCGCCCTGATAGACGTCGTAGTGGCCGCCGCGGCTGCGATACAGCTCGCCATGGGAGGCCTGTTGTGTGACGCGGACGGCCGGGTCGACCGGGGCCATCGTGTCCTGCTCGGCGACGACGAGCAAGATGGGGCAGCGAATGGCGGCGGCACGTCGTACCGGCCGACGCCAGGAGAAGCTGAGCAGCGACCGCGCGGCAACCCGATTGCGCCATTCGGTGCCGTCCTTCGGGGTCATGAGCTTCTCCCCGACAAGGGCATCCTCGGCGCTGCCAATGGCCAAGTCACCGGGCCGACCGGCGCCAGGCAAGTAACGCGGAGGGCGGCCTAAGACCGAGCCGAGACGGTCTAGTAACGCCACCGCCAGAAGGCGGAGTCCTCGTAGGGGCGAGGCCAACCTCGCTGCGGCG
>QHUD01000162.1 GCA_003221085.1 Gemmatimonadota bacterium | reverse complement strand
AGAAGATCGGCCCCGGCGCACCTTCATTGCTGTCGAGCGCCCCACCCGTCGGCCCCGGGATGTCCTGCTCACAAATAATCCGGTGCCCGTTCAGCACCACCGTCAGCAAGCGCCCCACCAGCGTGATGTCGTACGTCTGCCACTCACCGGGCTTCTTCCCGACTGCCTCGTTCGGCGCGATGAACCCGTAGATTGAGCCGAGCGCCTCGGAGGGCGTCGTGCCGACATCGGGATCCTCGATCTGCACCTCGTGACGACCGCGCAGGTAAACGCCGCTGTTGCCGAGCGCGGGATAGCGGAACTCGGCGTGCAGCTTGAAATCGGTGAACGTCCGATCGGTCAGGAGATTGGCGCCGCCCCTCTGATTCGACAGCACGCCGTCGACCACGTTCCACTGATTTTCGCCGCTCCCCGGATGCCATCCTGTCAGATCGCGCCCGTTGAACAGCCGCACCGGCATGCCCCACCGCGGCGGAGCGTTGCGATGTAGCGACGGCGCGCGCACGCCCGTCATCGGCAGCCGCGTCCCGTCGGGCATCGTCACCGCACCCGACAGCGTCTCGCCGGCCAGTACCGCCTCGAGCCGCAAATCGATACTGCCTTGTTCCCACTGCGGCGGAATCGCGAATCGCAACGTGTCGTTCGCATAATCGAGCTTGGAAATCGGCCGAGCGCTCCCCACCACCGCGACGAAGCGCCCGACGAGCACGTCATTGCCCGAGACCTGCACCTCGAGCCATGAGGGCAACGTGCGACCGTCGCTCGCCGTGAGCGTCAAATCCCAGCGGCCGATCACGGGCGGCCGATACGGTTCCTGTCCGACGAGCGGCGTGACGGCGAGAGCTGTGGCGGCAATCGACAACGCGGTGCGCATTGGGGAGCTCGGTGGATTGGAAGGGTGGATAATAGCACTGCGAACGCAGCAGACGCTAAGAAAGGCGACGTGCCCGGCTCGCGCCCATGGGCCACGATGTGAATAGGAGCCAGCCGCTCCACGCTACAGCCAGAACGACTCCGATAACCGCCGGGAGTGTAAAGGCGGCGGAGAAACCTTCGGAACCGAGCACCCAACCCTGGATGATATAGGCAACTCCTGAGAGTCCCATCAAGTATCCGATCGGTCTAGGCACGCCAGCGGTCTGGTCAAACTTGGCTTCAAGGGTGTGGGACGTTGTCAACACCACCTTATGGACCATCCGTTTCATGTGCACGGGTTTTTCTTTCAAGTCCTGGCAGTGGACGGCGAGCCGCCGCCGTGGCGGTCATGGGAAGACGTCGTGAACGTGCCCCCTCGAGCAACCGTGCGCAGCGCGTGGCTGCCGGACCAGGCAGTCGGATGTACCATTGTCACATTCTCGAGCACGATGCAGCCGGGATGACGGCGCACTTCGACGTCGTATCATGAACGAGGCTGAGTTTGACCCGCCGTCACTCCAGCTGCCATTGCCCCCCCGAGGCTGCTAAGTTGTTGTGCTGCAAAACCGGCCAGGTAGCTCAATTGGTAGAGCAGCGGACTGAAAATCCGCGTGTCGGCAGTTCGATTCTTAGCGCGGTGCGCGCCGCGCGACTGTGCCAACGCTGTGTCACGTATCCAGGAAAGAATGGATCGCAGAGGTTTTCTCCGGGCCGCTCTTGCAACGGCCGCCGGATCTGTTCTGTTTCAGAATTCCTCGATGTTCGAGTGGGAAGCAAGTCGCTCGGCGGAGCACGCGGGCGGTTTCGAGACTGTGGGGCTGTACGCCTCCCTTCCGACCGATCCACCGCCGAAGGACGCACGAGTCTACGACTTCTTCAAGGCCTGCGGCTACAACTACCTGGAATTCTGCGAAGCCGGATTTCGCTCTCGCCCCGACCTGCTGCCCGAGTACTACAAAGACATGTCAAGCGCAATCAGGTTGGCGCACGACAAGGGCTTCCGCGTGGGAATCGTCCTGCTCGCCGGCATGGAGCAGTGGACGGGGCCTGACAGTACGTTGGGGGCTCACTTTCCCGGGGTTTTCAGCCCGCGCGATAAGACCAAACTCATCGAGCGCTTCGCGCATCTGCGGCACGCCGTATCCCAACTCCGGGACGCCGACGTATTTGTCTTCCTTCCCGGCGATCCGGGGGGAGACCCTGAAGGCCACAGCACCTTGGAAGACTGCATGTCATTCTGCCGTCAGGTGCAGGAAATCGTTAAGCAGCAAGCGCCTGCCGCAACGTTCATCCTGAATCTCTGGGCCATAGCGCAGTGGGAAGGCTTCCCATCGCCATCCAGCCTGCGCTTTTGGGAGCAGGAGATCAAACTGTCGCGCGCTGGCGTGGCGGCCCCCGGCCTGCTTGGGCCGAGCCGTGGCGTGGCCTTCCCTCTCCATAACTACTACCGGTCGCTTGCCCTGAGCCGTTACTCGCGAGCGGGGCTGACGCCAGAGCCTTATCCCACCGCGCAAGAAATTGAGACACTCCGCAAGCGAGCGGTCGGCCCACTGCTTGGCTGGCCGTATTTCCTCGTGGACGAAGCCGACGACGGCTTCGTGAAACCCAACAACCACGAATCCGGCGGGCAGTCCTCCTGCGAGACGCGCTACATCCGGGCTCTCGTCGATCGCGGTCGCAGGCTGGGCCTGGACGGTCTGGTCGCCAATGCCATCTTTCGAGAGGCTGAGTCCCTCAACATCTACGCATTCGGACAGATGTGTCGCTCGGCTGAGCTGACGCCGGAGCGCTTGATCGACCAGTACGCTGGTTTCGTTGCCGACGAGAAGACGAGGGGCGTGCTGGGGCGAGTCCTCCGCTACATTGAGAATCACAGCAATTGGCAGAACAGCCTCCCAGTCGAGTACCGTCTTAAAGACTTCGACCTGCCGCACGCCCTATCGGCGCCGGTGGTGCTGGACCTGCTAGCTCGGGTCAAGCCCCGTGTTCAGCCGACAATTCCGCTTTTGGAGCCTCCATCAGTTTACCTGGGCCGACTGAAGAGGCGTTTGGAAGCCATCGCTGCCGGGCATATCGGGGGTACTTCAGGCTAAGCGCAACTAGACCGGCCTCCGCAGCCGGTGAGTTACTTCTCCGGCAGCCGGTTTGTAATGAACTGGGAGATGCGGCCGGCGGCAGGGGGGTCGAGGTTCGCGAGCACGGCCACAACGTAGCCGGCTGTTGGGCAGATCTCGAGTTCGCCATTCATCCCTGGCGCGCCCCCGCCATGACCAAAACAGCGGATGCCGTTGGTCGTGTGATCGTCGAAGCCGAATGCATAGCGGCCGCCCCCCGGGGTGTCGACCTTACCCGTGGTCAGCATTTCCGCATGCTCCGCATCGAGCAGGTTGTGTCCTTCCAGCGCGGTCGCAAACTTCACGAGATCTTCCACCGTGGAGTAGCCCCCGCCCGCCGACGTGCCTCGGTACGGCAGCGTCTCCGTGTTCGGATGCTCCGCACCTCCATCCATTCTCGTGTATCCCACACTGCGATCGCGCACGGCTTGATCTTCCGGCTCCGAGCCGCTCGAGGTCATACCTGCCGGGTTGTAGACGTGGTCTCGCACATAGTCGTAATAGCTTTGACCGCTCACTTTTTCGATTATGACGCCGAGCAGAATAAAGCCGTAATTGCTGTACTCCCACTTGCTGCCCGGCTCGAACCTGAGCGGGCGGCTGCCGTACAGCTTCACATAATGGTCGAGGGTACGCAGCTCCAGGCGGTGTGTCGAGAACTCGGGTCCAAAGATGTCTCCCGTGCCGCCGGTGTGAGTCAAGAGGTGATAGACCGTCACTTTCGTGGCGAGGTCCTGGTTGGGATAGTCGGTCAGATATTTCCCTAAAGGATCGGTGAGCCCGAGCTTGCCTGCCTGCACCAGCTGCAGCGTCGCGGTCGCGGTGAACATCTTGTTCATGGAGCCGATGCGAAAGCGCGTCTGCAGCGTGTTCGGCGTCCGGTGTTCGCGATCGCTCAGACCGTACGCCTCGGCCAGGACCGGCTTGCCGTTCTTGGCGACCAGGACGGTGCCGGCAAAGCGGCCGGCGGCAGCATCCCGTCCCAGCTGTGTTCGCACGGTCGCAACCAAGTCACTCTCGCGTAAGTGCGGGAGAGGGAACTCGGGTGGCCGTGGAATCGCCATGAGACCGAGACTGACGATCTTGTGCGGCTCGGCGCTGTCGACTGCCAGCGCGAGTCGAGCGAATTGATCGGAATTGCGTTCCTGCAGCAGAGCGACCTGAGTGTCCGGCGTGGACGGCTCGAGGTTCTTCAAGTCGAACCCACCCGTCATTTCCCGAAAAGCCATCGCCTGGTCCGCAGGCTGATGATGTGAGGGATAGTTTTTTTCAAGAAACTCGTGGTAGGCTGCACGATCGCCGCGATTGAACACCTCCAGCCATGCCGCAAACTTCTGTCCGGCAGGCGTATCCGGCACCTTCACTTGGCCGAAACACGGCACCGCAAGACACAACAGGAGGAGAACGAACTCGCCTCCGCTTGCGACACGTCTCGCCTCATTCACGGACAGAGCGTCCCTCTTGCCGGCGGTATCGCGAGCGCCGTCATGCCTCGGCGAGCGGCGAGCGCTCCGGGGGAAACATGTGAGCGCGGGTCGGCGCGCACTGCGATGGGTTGGGTGTAGCGTCGACCGTCGACCGTGAGCCGCACCGTATGCGCGCCAGGCAGCGCCAGGGGCCCTTCGGGCAATGCCGGTGTCGAGCCGGGATTGCCGTTGAAGGCGAAGCTGTGGGCGAACGCGGGCGGTGGGTCGTATCTCAGGTCCCACGTCGCACGATTGAGCCCGACGCTCACGGGGAGCGCGCTGGGCTGAGCGAGCCAGAAGCCCTCCATCGGAGGACGCGCCGCTTCGCGCACGGGCGTCGTGGGAGCGCTCGTCAGGTGGCGTACGACGTTGCCCCTCGCATCGACTACATCGACCGCAATGTGGCCGGCGGTCACCGAGCGCGTGTTCCCGACCGCCGCGGCCTTCTGGCGCCGGCGCTTCTGAGCAGGCCCGGCAGGAATCGAACCTGCAACCCCCGGTTTTGGAGACCGGTGCTCTACCAATTGAGCTACGGACCTAAATAACAGGTGCCAAGCGGCTGAGCGGCTAAGGGACCAAGTAGAATCACCCTCCGTCGACACGTCAGAACTTAGCCCCTTAGCCGCTTAGCCCCTTAGCCTCCAGCAGTTAGGGGTGGCTGACGGGAATTGAACCCGCAACCTCTGGAGCCACAGTCCAGCGCTCTAACCGATTGAGCTACAGCCACCACGACGCTCTGACGGCGAGCAGAATCTAATCGGTCGGCCGGTAGGCCAGAAGCGGCAGGGGACGCTTGGGGTCCGAGCTGCGGAGGGGGATGGGCCCGATGCCGTCGCGACAGCGCCGGAAGAGTTCGGCAACGCCCGCGGCCTGGGGCTCCAGGAGCATGCTGTCGACGCTGCAGCCGGCGGGCCAGACATACTCCTCGCCGCTCGGTGCCACCGAACGCCACCGCCGTGTGGCGGAGGGCAACCATTCCCGGCACGGCAAGAACAATTCCACGCGGCCCGCGAACCCACGCGGCGCGTAGCGACGCACCGCTACAAGCGTGACGCGCTCCAGCACCGCGCGACGGATCAGCACCCGATCGAGCGCGGCGGCGTCCGCGGCGTCGCGCTGGGCTTTGCGCGCATCAAGTTTCTCGGTGAGGTACCGACGGAGGTCGGCCACAGAGAGCGAGCCCAGGGCTCGCGCGTGCTGGCTCACGCGTTCCCTCTGTTGGCCCAGGCGCCGCGCAAGTTGTCTCGGCCAGGAAAACCACCTCGGATCCGGACTGCCGAGCAGACCGACAAACTCCACCGCCGCGCCGCCCTGCACCAGCTGTCGGCCCAGCTCGTACGCAACGCTCCCACCGGCGCAAAAGCCCAGGATGATGTACGGGCTGCTCGGTCGGAACGAGCGGATCTGGTCCGCAAAGAATGCAGCGAGGTCCTCGACGCGCGTGAACGGATCGGTCCGGCCATCGAGACCCGGAGGCTCGAGCCCGAAGAATGGCTGGTCCTCGCCCAGGTACCGCGCCAGCGCGCGGTAACAGAACACGTCGCCGTTATGGCCGCCCACGGCAAAAACGGGAGCCCGCGTCCCGCGTGGCTCGAGCGGTACAATGGCGCGCTGCTGCTGCGCCAGGGCCTCGGCCGACCGCAGGAAGTCGAGAATCTCGCGCTTGCGTTGCTGCAGCTCATGGCGCAGCTGGGGCGTCAGCACGCCGGTCGGTGCCGCACACCGGAGGCGATCGCCGTCGGCCGAGACGTCGATACCGCGGCTGCGTAACTCCGCCAGGAACGCAGGCACCATTTAAATCTCGATCTCCTCTCGCTCCCCTACACTCCGGGACGCTGCCGGCGACTGCGCCGACCACGCCAGGGCATCGATGGCCTCGGCCAACGCGGCAAGCGTCGATCGCTCGAACAGATTGCGGAGCTGCACATCCACCTCGAAGACATCGCGGATGCGGGACACAGCCTTGATGGCCGCTAACGAATGTCCGCCCAAATCAAAGAAATCGTCATACGGGCCGACGTTCTCCACGTTCAGCAGATCGGTCCAGATGGCGGCGAGCGCCTGCTCGGTCTCCGTGAATGGCCGGACAACTGCGGGAACCGAGGCAACGTTTTTGGCAGCGGGCGCCGGGAGCGCGTGCCGATCGACCTTACCGTTCGAGGTAAGGGGGAGCTTTTCCATCAAGACGAACGCCGCCGGGACCATGTACTGCGGCAACCGGCCCTTAAGGTGTTTGCGCAGGGTGAGCGGCGTCAGGATCTCGCCGTCTGGGGATAGCGGCGCGCGCGTGATCGCGTCGGCAGGCTGCTGCCGGACGAGGCGGGGCCCCTCCCCCGTCCGCGACTGCCGAATCGCGTACACGTAGCACAGGTCGGTCTTCCTCAGCAACGGATCCTGCTCGACGAGAGTCTCGAAGCCGTGCGCCTCCAGCAGCGTAGTGATCGGCTCGAGATTTTCCCGCTGATCCACTTCGATCACCAGCTGGCGAATCTTGGGCCAGTCCTCCGCACGGACTCCCCGCAGCACGTCCAGCTCGCTCTTCTCCACGTTGATCTTGAGCAGGTCGATCCGATCGATACCCTCCTCCGCGATGACGCTCGACAGCGTGCGCAGCTGCGCGGACACCGTCCTGGCGTGGAGCCGCTCATCGATCACGTCACCGATCGCCGCGGCCAGCTGCTCGTCGGTGCCCGACGCGGCCTGCTGGTTGAACACGTAGGTCTTGACCACTTCGCGCTCCGTCGCGGCATCGGCGTAGAACCCCGACAAGAGCGACAGTCCCTCGAAGAATGTCAGATCGGCGGACCGATTCTCGTAGGAGAGGCCCGACGGGAGGCATGTCACGGTCGCGCCCCACGCGTGGGCGTTTGCCTTCAGGCACGCGAACGCGGCGGGGTTCGGCTCAAACGACACGATTCTCAAGTCCCGGGCCAGGCGGCTGGCAAATACGGTAAACAACCCGATATTGGCGCCCGCATCCACGATGCGGTCGCCGTCCCGTATCGTGATGCCGTGCCGGAGATACGCCTGCAGCACGAAGATCTCGTTGTAGATGTAGTCGGTCTCGTTCTTGTTCAGATGGGCGACCGGTGAGCCATCGGGCAGTACATAGACCGTCTTGTGGTCCCACAGCGTTTGCTTCGCCCATTTCGGCACCACGTACGCGACCAGCTGCTTGCCGCCGGATGCATCGTCGCACGCCCGCACCACGGCGTCGCGCACGCCAGACTGCTCGCGCAGCGTGGTCTCGATTTCACCCAGCTCGATCCGGTAGCCGTGGATCTTGACCTGGTCGTCGAGCCGGCCGCAAAACTCGATGGTTCCGTCGGGCAGGTAGCTCGCCCGATCGCCGGTGCGATAGAGACGGCCCCCCTCTTCCGGGCTGAACGGATCGGGGAGGAATTTCTCGGCGGTCAGATCCGGGCGGTTGAGGTAGCCTCGTGCCACTCCGGTGCCCCCGATGTACAGTTCGCCCTGCTCGCCGGCGGGCACGGGCTGCCGGCGCTCATCGAGCACGTGCACCCGAGCGTTCGGCAGCGGTCGCCCCAGGGGAAGTGTGCCGCTGGGCGTGCTCGGGACTTCGGAGCCGACCTGATAGGTCAGTACGCCGACCGTGGTTTCCGTGGGGCCATAGTGGTTGTGGATCTCGCAGCCCGGCGACAGCGCGCGGAGGCGGTCGATCCACTCCACCCGGGAGGGCTCGCCGCCGAGGATCAGCCGGCCTCGGGGCATGACACGCTCCGGATGGTGGCCGGTCTGCAGGGCCGCGAGGTGGGAGGGGACGATCTTCAGCACATCGATCCCCTCGCGATCGAAGTATTCGGCGAGCATCGCCGGGTTCTCGGCGCGCTCCTGCGAGATCACGTGCAGACAGCCACCCGTGGCCAGCGCCGGAAACACCACCGTGTTGCCGAGGTCCGCGGCGATGGTCGATACCGTCGCGTGATTCATGCCGGGCGCGAAGCGCAGCCGCTCCGCGACGCTCAGCACGTAGCTCACGATGCTGCGATGCTCGATGCAGACACCCTTGGGACGACCCGTGGAACCACTGGTGTAAATCACATAGGCGAGGTTCCCCGGCTCGACGCCCGCGTGAGCCGGCATCCCATCGTTCGCGGTGGTCCAATCGAACGAATCCAGGCGGACGAGCGGCGCAGCGACGACCGGGAGACTTCCTTGCAGGCTGGTTTGGGTGAGCAGCGCGGTAATGCCGGCATCGGCGAGCATGAACGCGATCCGCTCCTGCGGATACGCCGGATCGACGGGCACGTAGGCGGCTCCGGCTTTCAGTATGGCCAGCATGCCCACGATCATCTCGAGTGAGCGCTCGACGAACAGTCCGACGCGCGCCTCCGGCCCGACCCCCAGCCCTCTCAGGTGAGCCGCGAGTCGCTGGGCGCGGTTCTCGAGCTCGCGGTAGGTCAACCGCTGCCGCTCGAACACCACGGCTGGCTGGTCAGGAGTTCGGCCGACCTGCGCGGCGATCAGATCGTGTAAGCAGAGGTTCACAGGGCGCAAGCGATCAACTCCTTCATGATTTCATTCGCACCGGCATAGATGCGTTGCACGCGGCTGTCGGCCCACATGCGTGCGATCGGATACTCCGTCATGTAGCCGTACCCGCCGTGCAGCTGGACGCACTCATCGACGATGCGGCACTGGCAGTCGGTCAGCCAATAT
>QHUD01000161.1 GCA_003221085.1 Gemmatimonadota bacterium | reverse complement strand
TCACCTCGAGCTCACGATCCCAGACGACGTGCTGCGGTTCATCGCAGAGCACGTGCGCTCGAGCGTGCGGGAGCTCGAGGGCTGCATCATCAAGCTGCTCCTCTTCGCCTCGCTCAAGAACCGCGAGGTCACCATCGAGCTGGCACGCGAGGCCCTGTCGGACAAGATCCGTCAGGGAGAGGAAGGGGCGAGCTACGCCCAGCCCACGCCGAGCATCGATCGAGTACAGGAAGTCGTGGCCCGTCGGTGGGGGGTGACGCCTGAAGGCCTCCGCTCCAAGGCGCGCACGAAGACGCTCACGGTCCCCCGCCAGGTGGCGATGTATCTCGCACGCGACATGCTCGGCCTGCAGCTCGTGGAGATCGGCCAGGCGTTCGGTGGGCGCGACCACTCCACCGTCATCCACTCGGTGGACAAAGTGGAGCGGCAGATGATGCGGGACCGCACGTTCAAAGAGCGCGTCGAAATGGCGCGCCAGGAGTTGTCCGCACTGTAGCCAACATCGGGGAAGGAGCGGTGTGGGCGGGTGTGGGAACCGCGCGCCACTTGTGGGGAAAGCCCGGAATACCAACAGTCCCCACAATAACGCTGGACGGCGGCGGAAGGCGAGTCGCTTCACCGCGCATCGGTTAGGCCGACTGCCAACATTTCCCCGCCTTCTACTACTACTACTAGTAGTTCTATCTATAGTACAGTAGTAGATTCTCGCTCCACAAATTGGGGAAGGCGACGAGACGGATGAAGTTCACCATTACGCGAGAGCAGCTGCAGGAGGGGCTCAGCGGAGTCGCGGCCGCGATCCCGGCCAAGACGACCCTGCCCGTGCTCGCCAACGTCCTAGTCGAAGTGACGAAGCAGGGCCTGCGGCTCTCCGGCACGGACTTAGACATCGCGGTCACGACCACCGTGCCAGCCGAGGTGGACGCCGAAGGGGCCGTCACCCTGCCGGCGAAAAAGCTCGTGGACATCGCGCGGGAGCTGCCCTCGGGACCGGTGCGGTTCACGGCCGCCGGGGAGTCACGCGTAGCGATCGAGTGCGGGCGCTCCAAGTTCAAGCTGCTCGGATTGCCGCGCGAGGAGTTCCCGTCCTTCCCCGCGGTGAAGTTCGATGGGGCGTGGAACGCGGCGGCCGGCGTGGTGCACAAACTCGTGGGGCACGTCGCCTTCGCGGCATCGACCGAGGAGAGCCGGCCGATCTTGAACGGGGTGCTGTGGGAGCTCCGGCCCGACCACATGCGCATGGTGGCCACCAACGGGCACCGCCTCGCCAAGATGGACGTCCCGGCCAAGGGCGGCTCGACCGCCGACCTGATCGTCCCGCCGAAGGCGCTCGAGCAAATCCGCCGGCTGTTTGCCGCCGAGGACGCCCTCGAGATCGCGCGCAGCGACAACCACATCGGCTTCCGTGCCGGCGGGACCCTCGTGTTCTCCCGCTTGATCGAAGGGCCGTATCCGAATTACGAGCAGGTCATCCCGCGCGAGAACGATAAAGTCGCGACGGCGGACAAGGCCGCAATGGCGGCAGCGTTACGGCGCATGAGTGTCGTGGCGAGCGACCAGACACACCGGATCCGGCTCGCCTTTTCCGGCGGCGCCGTGAAGTTCTCGGTCCAGACCCCCGACCTGGGTGAGGCGCAGGACGAGCTCGCGGTCACTTACGAAGGGGAGCCGCTCGAGATCGGGTTTAATGCGATGTACCTGCTCGAAGTCCTCAAGTACATGCCCACCGACGAGGTGCGGCTCACGTTCAAGGCGCCCGAGCGCGCCGCGACGGTGGAGCCGGTGGGGTGGGATGACCCGGCGAGCTATATGGCGTTGGTGATGCCCCTGCGGCTCGTTGATTAGACGGATAGACGGCTAGGCAGACGTCGACGTCTAGCCGTCTGCCTACAGGCTGTCCGTCTGGCTGCTTGCTGTATCCGCCAGGGTGTCAAGCGGCATCGGGACCTGAACGTTCAACGTGTCGGTTGGCGGCACGATCTCGGGCGGCACGACCAACACCGTGTCCATCTCCTCCTCGGGTGGGATGTATACGTCCACCCCACGGTACCTCGCCAGGATCAGGTTCCGCCGAGCCAGCGTGCGATCCGGGCGGAACGTCGGGTTCGAGGTGCGCGGATGTGGCAGCGTGGCCGCGAGCTCGGCCGCCTGCTCCTCGCTGAGGCGGGACGCCGGCACGCCGAAGTATGCGTGGCTCGCTGCATCGATGCCCCAGAGTCCCGGCCCCCACTCCGCGACGTTCAGGTACAGCTCGAGGATGCGGTCCTTCGAGAGCGCGAGCTCGAGCCGCAGGGCGGTCACGGCCTCCTTCACTTTGCGGATCGGGTTGCGCGAAGATGAGAGGTACAGGTTCTTGGCAAGCTGCTGGGTGATGGTGCTCGCCCCACGCAGCCGGTCGCGGTGCCGCCACGCCGCGCCGACCGCAGACCGGAACCCGTGCGCGCCGTCTATGCCCAGCGCATCCGCTATCTCGGCGGGATCGATCCCGATGTGTGAACGGAAGCGCGAGTCCTCTGCGATGATGACCATGCGCTGGAGGACGGGCGAGATGTCCTTGAGGGCGGTCCGTGACCGTCCCGCCGCCTGTCCGGCCGTCCGGCCATCCGCCTGTTCTCGCATCAGCGCCGTCTCACGCGGCCAGTGATCGCGCCACCACACCGGGGGCGGCCACACGGCGAACAACCAGAGGGAGACGACCGCGATCGTCCCTAGCGCCGCGCGGCGCAGGTTCCTAGGTTTCGCGTCCGCCATGTCGCTCGATCTCACCACGCTGCGTCGTCGCCTCCAGAAAGCCCTCGGCAAAAAATTTACCGTGGGAGATGTGTTGGGCGAAGGCGGGTTCGCCGCCGTGTTCCGCGTCCGGGACCAAACGCTGGGGCAAGACGTCGCCGTGAAAGTGCTCGACCTGGGGCTCACGCCCTCGCCCGGGCTGGCCGAGCGGTTCGTGCGAGAGGCACGGACCAGCGCGCGGCTCGAACACCCGCACATCGTGCCGATCTACAAGGTGGGTGGCTACAAGAACGAAGTCCTGTACATCGTCATGCGCTGCCTCGACGGGCCGTCGCTCCGCCAGCTGCTCGACAAGCAACACCGCCTCTCACTGCGCGACGCTGCCCGGATCGCTCGGCAGGTGGCCGACGCACTCGGCCATGCGCACCTCCACGGCATCGTGCACCGCGACGTGAAGCCCGACAACATTCTGCTCGACAGCGCGGGCCATGTGCTCGTGACTGACTTCGGGATCGCGAAGGCCGCGCAGGAGGCGACCGTAAGCCAGCTCACCACCGAAGGCATGGTGGTCGGCACGCCGCATTACATGAGTCCGGAGCAAGCCACCGGAGAAGACGTGGATGCCCGCTCCGACATCTACTCGCTCGGGGTCGTGCTGTACCAGATGCTCGCCGGCGTGCCCCCGTTCGACGGCGACTCCGCCCAGTCGATACTCATGAAGCAGGCGACGGCGACCCCGGTGCCGATCCGCGACCACCGGACCGAGATCCCGCCCTTGCTCGCCGGGGTGGTCGATCGCGCGCTCGCCAAGGATCCTGGCGAGCGCTTCCAGACGGCCGAGGAGCTGAGCCGGGCGCTGGTAGACGCCCTCCCGACCGCGGCACAGGACAGCGTGCGGATGCGCTCCCGCGTCCTGGCCCGCGCCCTCCAGGGATTGGTGGGGCTCGGGGTGGTGGGCGCCCTGGTGCTCGTGGGGCTCGCTGTCCTGTCGCGGGCTCCGCGCATCTCGGCACGGGCGCCCATCCCCGATAGTCTCGCCCAGCCCCTCCGACGCCAGGGCGCACTCACACCCGGCGATGCGGCACTCTACGTCTTCTCGCCCCGCGGCGCCGATGATACGACGCTGCTGCTGGTGGCACGTCGCAGCGTGGCGGTGGTGACGCCACACCGCGTGCGCGCCTATCACCGGGACTCGGTTCAGGTGCGCTATGGAGCCGATCTGCGGGGCGGGCTCGCGTTCCGGCTGGTCCTCGCCCTGCCGCGCGCGCGCCGGGACACCGTGTTTCGCCACCTATCGTTCCGCGATGTCTACGAGCTGGCGACCCGGCTCGGCAAGTTGATCGGCGAGAACTAGCGCGCCGACCGCCGCGTGCTGGTGAGGGGCCGCGTCGACACGCCATACAGGCTCACGGCGTCGATTCCATGGACGTCCCCGGGTGTTGTAGCGACCAGGCCGGCGGCGTCCTGACCCCCGAGCGAGAGTCCAAATGCGAAACCGCCGCGGCGCAGCGAGCGGTCCGTGTCGAGACGCGCGAGGAGACCGATGGGGAGCGACGTGCCCGACCGCAGCTCGCCACGCAGCCCGAACCCGTAGCCCACCACCCCGTCGGACGTGAGGCGGCCGAGCGCCGAGAGGACGATGCGCCGCCCCGCGAGCCGCAGTGTCGCGCTGGGGACGTACGTAATACGCAGGGTCGAATCGCGCACGACCGGACGTCCGATGTTTTGAATTACGCCACCCACCGCGAGAGCCGGCGTCCACTCGTACAGGATCCCGGCGTCCCAGCCCGTGCTCGACGTGCCCCCCCGGTATAGCACCGTGGCGAACCCGGCGGCGAGTCCCGCACGCCCCCCGGCGTATCCCAATCGATAGGTGTGGCCTCGCTGCCCACTGCCGAACAGGTCCCGCTGGTAGCCGAGCGACAGCCCACGAGAGTTGAACCCGAACGTGAGCTGTCGCAGCCGCCCTTTGGCTCCGGGGTCGCCGACCGTGAGATCGAGATGGACCGACGCTTCCGGGAACCGGCCCAGCCCCGCCGGGTTCACCCACACAGCGCGCGCGTCGCTGACGTCGGTGGGATGGAGGTACAAGGCGGCGGTATTCGGAGCGACTTGGGCGAGCGCGCCCGACGCCAGGAGCAGGAGCGGAAGCGACAGGCCGAGCGCGTGCCGGTCGCGCCACCCGCCCACTACGGCAGCACCGCGACGGTCGTTCGAGTCACCTGGATCACGGGGACCGCGACGCCTTGCACCGGCAGGCGCACAGTGAGGGTGGTCGAGTCCCGCCACTCACCGCCCAGATAACGGCCATCGGCGGCAATGTAGGACACGCCGCTCCCCGTGCCGGCGCCGGAGAGCTCGAACGGCTGTCCCGCATTCTTGCCGCCGCCGGCGACGCGATAGGTCTGGCTCCCCTCCAGCCGCACGCTGCGGGTGCTCAGGTGATCTTCCCACCCTGCCGCCGTGACGTGTGTGATCGTCCGACGCGACACTTCGGAGCCGCTCCCCTTCTGGGTGGTCTCGACCGTGTCAGTCCAGGCGTCCCCGGCCTTGACCCCCTCGATCGGCAGCCGTGGCAGGAAGTCGCGAAAGTTTCCGAGCAGCTGGACCACGGACTGGGCTACCACGCTGTCTGACGCCAGCGCGTTCAGGAACTCGCCGCGCGGCGCCACGCGTCCCGCGAACACCAGCTTGCGCACCTTGTGTCGGCCGGGCCCGTGATCGCCGCCGCCACGAAGATCCGGGCGCCGACGTCCTGGGCTTGGGTCTGATCGCCGAGGGCCTGCTGGATGTGGAGCCGCCGGTGCAACACATAGCGCACGGCGCTGGGTCCGTAGCGGACGGCGTCGGAACGATGGGTGGAGGGCAGCTCCGTCGCCACGGTTGTCGCCGCAGCTCCGGGGGCGGTGGCGGGAGTGGGGACCGCCGTGCTGGGTGCCCCGCGGCTCCCAGCGGCGCAAGCGACGACGAACGCCATCCCCGCGAGCGGCAGCCGACGAGTCAGGGTGCGCTCCCCGGCGCGGCCGCGCGGTCGCCCTTGGTCCGGCCGAAGACGGCCACCATCTCGGTCCCTTCGCTCGCGACGCGCAGCAATTTCCAGCCGCGCTTCCGCATGTCGGCGCGCCACCCGATGAGTTTCTCCCACTCCTGTGTGGTCGTGCGGAATACCCGCAGGTCCGCGACTTGCTCCCACTGGGCCGGATAGGGTTTCGACGGCGGGGTCATCGAGAGGTGGGCGGTAGGGCCATAAGCCGAGTTCTGTTTGCCCGCCGAAGCGTGCAGATGGTCATCTCTCTGGGATGGCTGTCGCCAGCCACCTCACGCGGCCTACCCGCAGCTCAGACGACCCGGGCCGGGTCTCGCTGCTTATTTGGCCTTGCTCCGACTGGGGGTTACCGTGCCACGCCTGTTGCCAGGCGCGCGGTGGGCTCTTACCCCACCGTTTCACCCTTACCCTTGGATAAAGGGCGGTCTGTTTTCTGTGGCCCTTTCCGTCGCCTCACGGCGCCCAGGTGTTACCTGGCAGTCTGCCCTCAGGAGCTCGGACTTTCCTCAGCACGCCACTCAAACCGACATGCCGCGACCATCACGCCCTACCGCCACCCGTAGGAAAGTTACCGGCTCCGGAAGGGTCACGGCAAGTCTCGCCCCGTTCCCTAGCGCGCGAGCCTCCGCAGCAGGCGGCCCAGGCTATCCTGCGGCAGACGCTTGGCGGCGCCCGACCCGCCGGGCTCCTCGGGCGTGAGCCAGAACCCGTCACTTTCGTCAAACACCAGCCGTCTGACCACGGACCAGTCGCGTGCCCGAAGCGACGGCGGTGCCAGGGCCACCGCGTGCACGATGTTGAGGCCGCGCGCACGCTCGAGCGCGAGCACATCGCGCGTCCAGAGTTCCGGGGTGAACAGGAGCAGTGGCCGGTCCGGAAGGGCGAAGCCGCGGAGCAGCCCGTGCGTGAACCAGTCGGCTGGTGGCTGCGCCAGCCGGAACGCGAAATAAAGATCGCGCCGCTGTTTTAATACGCGATCTCGCAGCACCGTGGCGCGCGCGGCGATCTCGTCTTCCAAGACGCGGTAATATCGGGGCAAGAGGCCCGCGTCGCGCAGCGCCGGGTAGCGGGCCGCGAACGGGAGCGAGTCCCAGCCCCCGCCCGCCGGACCTGCGCGGCTGAGTCCCGCGAGCCCGCGCCGCCACGCCGCATCGCAGAACTCCTGGCCCATCGTGTAGCTGCGCGGTCCGCCGACGTCGAGACCGAGCGCGATGACGAGGGTGCGCTGCTCCACGGCGAGCCGGCCGAGGGCGCCGTACGCCGACGGGAGCCCCTCGGCCCACAACGTGGAGTCGAGGGCGCACGGGACGGGGAGCGCCTCGCCGCGCGCGCCGCGCGACGAATCCGCCGGAGCGTGGCGCGCGTTGCGATAGTCCAGCAGCGGGATCCAGGCCACGCTCGTCGGCTGGAGGCGCTTCACCGCGTCGGCCCAAGCGCGGCGCACGGCGTCCCGCTCCTCCCAGCGGACGTGCAGCGAGTCCGTGCTCTCGGGGCCGGCATCGCCGGCGAACAGGTTGAAGCCACCGGCGTCGAGCAAGACGACCAGCGAATCGAGCGAGGCGCCCGAGCGCACGGTGCGCCGCCCGTCACGGATCGCGAACAACGGCGTCCATAGCACCCGCATGCCCTGCTGCCGCAGCCACTCGGGGGTGCTCGTGGCGCGGGCCAGCTTCCGATCCGGCAGGAGGGGCAGCGCTATCGTGTCCACCCCGCGCGGGGGAGTCATGGCGGGAGGCGCGAGCTCGACGGGAGCGGGCGCCTGTCCCAGCGCGAGCGGTGTTCCGCGCTCTGCGGGCGGCACGTGCGCCCACTCGGCGGGCCGGCGGGTCCAGCGGGCGAGCGCGTGGAGAAACTCCCCCGTCCGCTCCAGCCCGTCGAGTGGTTGCACGGGAGTCGTCGTCGGCCGGAACTGCGCCCCCAAGGCGCCGAGCGCGTGCCGGCTGATGACGACCACGAGCCCCTCGCCGAGCCGGGTCGCCGCCACCACACCGGCCCCCGGGCGGGGCGACGGCGTCCGCGGGGCGCGCACGAACGCGTGCCGCGAAGTCAGGGCGAGGATCTGGGAGGAGTCGCGCGTCGCGAGGACATGGTTCCGGTCGAGGGGAAACGGATCGAACACCGAACCCAGCGGCTCGTCGCCCATCGCCCGACCCTCGGCCCACGGCTGGGGGTGGCCGGTCGTCGTCGGCGCGCGCGCGGTCGTGTCCTCGAGGAGGCGGTCGCCGATCGAGATCCCGGTCCCCGCGAACTCGAGCCACCGGTTCGCCGTCCAGCGGTCCAGGTATCCTTCTCCGTCCGCATCGTACCCGAGCACCACGACGCCGCCCCGAAGCACCCACTCGGTGAGTAGCGCCAGATCGCCGGCGGTGAGTGCGTCCGACGGCGCCTCGGGCTCACGGCCTAGCAGGAACAGCAGCACCCGATAGCGTCCGAGATCGGCGCGCGCCAGATGGGGATAGTACCGGCGATACTCGACCGCATAGCCTGCGTCGCTCCAGGGCTGAACGGTGCCGTTCAGCAGGGCGGGCTCCGACAGGGCGAGGTCAAGGAGCAGCAGGCGCCGGGCCTCAGGCTGGCAAGCGGACAACAGCGCCACCGTTGCTGGAACGACCCACGGCCTCATTCCGGCGCCGACTCCGCAACAAGCTTTCCGAACCGCGAATCGGATCTGATGGGGTCGAACTCCGGCGCCTGCAGGTAGAACCACAGGCGCGCGCCGCGCGGGCGAACCCGCTCGAGCAGCTCGAGCGCCCGATCCGACTCGTGCAGGGCCACGAGCGCGCGTCCGACCCACGCGGCGTCGGTGATCGTTTGGTTGCCCGCGGACCGGATCTCGCGCTCCAACCGCTCGATTCGGGCTCGCGCGGCCGGCGTGTCGGCGGCCTGCAGGTCGACGAGCGCCAGGACCGCCTCGGCGGGCACGCGGAATCCCGACCGCAGTCGCGCGGCCGTCTCGGCGTCGGCACGCGCCTCGGCTCGTTGGCCGAGCCGGAACGCCGCGAGGGCCCGCAGCACGTAGGCGTAGTCGGCTCCTGGGTCGATGGCCAGGGCGCTGTCCGCCCAGCGCCGTGCCTCCGCGTAGCGAGTTTGGCGCGCGGCGACACGCCCGAGGTTGAACAACGTGATCGGCCGCTCCGGCTCGAGCTGGAGCGCGCGGCGATACATGTCGGCGGCGGCGGAGTCGCGGCCCAGCCAGAGCAGCGCCATCCCGTATTGGTGGTGCGCCTCCGCGTTCCGCGGATCGAGCGCCAGGGCGCGCAGCAACGCCTCGCGCACGCCCGCGAACGTGCGGGGATTCCGGAAGCTGAGGAGGAAGCCGCGGGCCATCCACGCGTCGGCAGAGGCCGAGTCCTGCTGCAGGGCGCGGTCCGCCGCCTCGAACCCGCGGGACAGGACGCCCTCCGGAGACAGGCCGGGATAGTCCCACCCCCAATCGAGGAACAGTCCGTAACCGACGGCGACCCGGGCAAGGGCGGGCGTGAGGCCCGGATCGAGCCCCACGGCACCCTCGTACTGGTCGATCGCGCGCCGCACGGCGCGCGGGGTCCGCTGTGCGAGCTCGTAGTTCGCGCGCAGGAAGCGATCGTAGGCTGCGGGATCGCGTGGCGGGCGGCTCGCCAGCGCCGTCCGTTCGTCGGGCCGCAGCGCACCCGTGATGGCGGTGGCCACGGCGCGCGCCACGGCTTGTGGAATCGTCTGCGGCGCCGTCTCGCGGCTCTCGTACTGACCGCCCCAGACGTGCATCCCGTCCGCCGCCCGCACGAGCTCGACCGTGACCGCCGGGCTCTGCCCCCGACCGGGCCGGCCCACACTGCCGCTGACGAGATACGCCACGCCGAGGGCGCGTCCCAGCGTCGCCGGATCATCCGCCGCCCCGCGGAAGCGGCGCACGGCGTTGCGAGATTTTACGCTGAGTCGTTCGATTCGGCCGAGACCGGTGATGATCGCCTCCGTGAGCCCGTCTGCGAGGTAGGCGCTCGCCGTGTCCGCGGTCTCGAAATACAAGACGGCGACGCTCGCGGGCGGCGCCGCGCGCTCCGGCACCACGGCGACGCCGCGCGCGCAGCGAAACCCCGTGTGGGTGAGCCACGCCCGCCGGTCCGGGAGGACGGCGCGGTACGCGGCGGTCGCGTTCGCAGACGGCGTGTCGAAGGCTCCCCCCTTAATGACGTGACCGGGCTGGCTCCGCGCATCGGCCGCGGCGGTCGCCGTCCATTCCCAGGCGTTGCCGATCAAGTCCACCGCCCCGACCCATGATCTGCCGGGGCTTCCCGATCCCGCCGCCGCGAAACCGTCGCGCAGCGAGTCGGCGTTGGCCCTGCCCCGCTCCCAGCGATCGCCCCAGGGATACAGGAGACCGTGCGGTCCGCGGGCGGCCGCCTCCCATTCGTCCTCGGTCGGCAGCCGTCCACCGCGCTGCCGCCAGGCGCAAAAGGCTGCGGCCTCCGACCACAGGACGCCCGTCACCGGCCATTGATCCGGCGGCGCTTGCACCCACGGCGGATCGGTTCGCGTGACGTCCAGGTATCGCCGGTAGGCGCCCACGCCGACCTCCGCGGAATCTAGGAAGAACGCGTCGAGCTGGACGGCGGTCGAGTCACGCGCGGGGGCGCCCCCGCCCCCGCCCCCAACCGGATAGAGTCCCGCCGGCACGAGCACCATCCCGGGCGGCGAGTGGGCCCGCAACCCGCGCCACGCGATCCATCCGAGGATCGCCGCCCCGCCCAACGTCGCGATCCACCTGACCTGTCTGGCGGACACGCGACGCTCGCGGGCCGGGGCCGAGAGCGCGTCGACGAACGCCCGCGCCGTGCGATGCCGATCCGCGGGCGCCTTCGCCAGCCCGCGCACGAGCGCGCGTTCGAGATGCACCGGAAGCCCGGGGCGCACGGTTCGGATCGGCCGCGGCGGGTCGTTGATCACGCGTGCCGCGATGGCCTGCGCGCTTGGTCCGGTAAACGGCGGCTCGCCTGCGAGCATCTCGTACAAAACCGCCGCCAGGGAATACACGTCGCTGCGTGGATCGATTCGCTTGTCGCCGCTCGCCTGTTCCGGGCTCATGTAGGCCGCCGTGCCCACCGCGATACCGGCACCGGTCAAGGCCGGTCCCTCCGCGCTGCCACGCTCCTCCATCAGTTTGGCGATTCCGAAGTCGCTCACCAGAGCATGGCCGCGGGACAACAGGATGTTCTCCGGCTTGATGTCGCGGTGAATGACGCCGTTCTCGTGTGCGTACTGCAGCGCGTCGCCGACCTCGGCCGCCATGCGGACGGCGTCGTCGACCGCGAGTGGCCCATGACGACTGAGCCGCTCCCGCAGCGACTCTCCTTCCACGTATTCCATTACATAGAACAGCAGGCCGTCCGCTTCGTCGGCCTCGAACAGTGGCACGATATGGGGGTGGGACAACTGTGCGGCGAGGAGGACTTCCCGTTGGAAGCGGTCACTCCCGAGGTAGGCGCGCGTGGCGGGTGCCAAGAGCTTGATCGCCACCCCACGCCCGAGCTTCACGTCGGTGCCGAGGTACACCGTTGCCATGCCGCCCCGGCCCAGCTCGCGCACCAGGGTGTAGCGGCCCGCGAGGGCGCGAGCCAGGCGGTCGAATAGCGGGTCGGTGGGCATGACCGGACTGCGATGGTCCACACGATGCGCCTTCGCACCGCGGGCCGCAACCTCGCGCACGCCCGAATCAGCTCATTGCGGCGACGCCACAGCCAAACGTTGTTTGCAGCAGCCGCCGCACGTTCCCCAGCTCTCCACCCAGGTTGGGTCCCCTCCGCGATATTCACCCCTCACGATCCAGAAACGAGCGATGCCTTGCCGCCACTGGCCGGGAGCGTGTCGCATGAGCACGAGCGAGTCCCGGAGGACGACACGGGTCCCGGGCCTTTCGGGTTGAGGTATGAACACCGATCGCCACGTGCCGCGTGGACCCTTCCGGTCCACCCACCACCACGTCCACCAAGGCCCGATCCCCAGGCTTTTTACCTCGACATCGCTACGGATTCGGGCGATGACACGTCCCCTGGCTAGTTCGAGCGTGTCGAGCGCCCACGATCTGATCTCGGGCTCGATTCGCGCGAGCTGCGCTCTCTCAGTCCCTATCTCGGCTCTTTGGAAGTCGACGAGCTGCTCGTCCGCCGCCCCGAGTGTGCTATCGAAGGCCAGACTGTCCCTCACAAACTGCTGGATGGTTGCGAGGGAGACTGTTTCGATGTTCGCTGGTCCGAACGTTGTCGGCCCGGGAGTGGAGCTTGGCGTGGGTCGCTGACCCCCAAACGCGACGGCCACTACAAGGCAGACCCCGACCGCCATGACCACGGGCCCTGCTGCGCGTTCCGGCATACGACCTCCTAGCTAGGGCACTAGCGCGTTTCATGCATGATCCTGGACATCCTGGCAACCGTCGCTTGTAGGGCTGGGTCCGCCTGCGACCACAGCGTGGAGACGGCGGTCGCCCACCGGCGCGCGGTGCTCGGCTCCCCACGTGCAGCCGCGAGATCCGCCCGTTGCACCATCATACGGACGAGGCATCCGGCGAGGGGCAGGTACTCGAGGGTCGCCGTATGCAGCGCCACGAGGCTATCGAGCGGCGCGTCCAGGGTGCGCGCGGCGGTAGCCGTGTCGCCCACGGCGAGCAGCAGGCGCGCGTCGATGTAGACGCCGTCGGGCGTCGACTCCCCGGAGGCCAGACGGCCACCGCCGGCGCGCGACAACGAGTCGAGCAGCGCCCGCACGGAGGCCGTGTCGCCGTGTGCGAGGCGCCACTGCAGAGTCATCGCTTGGCGTGGCCCTGGAGGACCCGTCCGGTGGGCGGGGCGCAGTCCCAACACATCGAACACCAGCTCAGCCGGTCGGTCGAGCAACGCGCTGCGTGTCGCGGCACGGCGCGAGACCGGGAGGCCGGCCGTGAGATCCTCTACCCGGCGCTCATATGCCGCGATGCTGTCCGCCGGCGCACCGACGGCCGCGTAGGCGAGCAAAGCGAGTCCCGCCTGCGCTGCGTCCAGGGGGAACGTGACCGACCGATTGTCTGCGCTCGCCGACAGCCACGCCGTGTCCTCGGGTGCGAAGAGCCGGCGGGCGAGCGCTGGTCGGCCGAGCAGTACCGCTACTCCCGCAATCCCGGCGGTGGGCCTGGGAGCTATCCGCAACAGTGAGTCGCCAAGCTGGCGTGCCCTGACGAAATCACCTGCCTTGAGCAGCACCCGCACCCGGTCCGCGGCATCCCGTGCGCGCTGCTCTGGCTGCCGCTCCAGCCGCTGGGCCGCTGCGAACTCGGCGAACGCGGACCGGGGCTCCCCAACCTCGGGCACGAGCTTCCCCACCGATTCGAGTGACCTTGCCCGGGTCCGGTGGGCAGATGGCTCACCCGGAAACGCGTCGGCGAAGGCGGTCGCGACTTCCATCAGAATGCGGCGATTCCGCCCGACGGCAGCGAGATGCCGTGGCGGCTCGACGTCACCTTGCGCCGCCAGCGCACCGGACACCGGGTAGAAGGCGATCGTGTCCGCTTCCAGCTCGGGGAACGCGTAGTACGTGGAGCCATCCAGGAACCCCTCCCGCCAGTACCAACGCTCCGTGAACAGCAGACTGGGGAGCCGATCAGTGGCTCTCCGCTCGAAGGTGAGGTTGAACGCCGGCGCGAGCAGCAGCGCTCGCCGATAGGCTTGAACGGCGGTCTCGTAGCTCCCGCGGAAGGTGAAGCGGGTAGTGTCGCCCGGGTGCCGGATCACGACTCGGTCTCCGGCATTGCACTCCGCGAGCCCGAACCAGCCGCCGAAGGAGGTTGAGTCGGCGGCCAGGATGTCGCGATACCGTCGGCAGGCATCCTGCCAGCGCCGCTCGAACATGGCTTGCTGAGCCAGCAACAGGGCGCCATCAGCAATCCCGAGCCTCGAGATCAGGTCCGCCGTGCGACGGGCGATCACGCTACGATCACGCGTCCCGTCCGGCGTGGAATCCGCCGACCAGAGCAGCGCCTGCCCCAGTCCGAGGTACGCGCGCGCGAAGGCGGAATCGGCGGCGATCGCCGCCCGGAACTCGCGTCCGGCGCGGCCCAGGTCCCACTCCCGAATGGCGCGTTCGCCCAGCGCGTAGGCTCGCAGGGCCCGGAGCGAGCGCGTCTGCTCCGCGCCGGCCCCCTGGGTGACGCCAGGATCGGCGCCTAGCAGGGAATCGGCGAGCGCGTTGAATGCCGCCCCCATCGCGCCGCTCGCCGCTACCCGCGTCGTACTTTCTCGGACCGGTGTGCCGCCGCGCGCCACGTCGTACAGAGCCGCGGTCAGTCGCACCGTGTCGCCGAAGCTCCAGAGCTGCCCCATCACCAGCCTTCCGGCGCCGAGCCGACGGGCGATCGCGAGCGCGGTGTCGAACGGGATGCGGAACGGCGCATGCGCGCCGTGGCGCGTCAGCGCGTCGTAGACGCGCGTCTTGTCTGCCAGCCGGACTTCAATCCAGCGCGCAAATCCCTCGGTGAGTAGCTCGGCACAGTCGGCGCCGTCGAGCGTGCTTTGTTGACCACCCTCGCGATGCGCAAATGGCAGGATCGCGTAGCGACCGGTGTCGAGCGCCGCGGGCCGGCCACAGGGTGGCGGCGATCCGTCGGGACACTGCCCGGATGCGAGCGCGAGGACTCCGCTCGCCAGCGCCAGGACGGCCGTGACGACCTGCGCGCCCGTACTCACGCACCCTGCCCGCCGAACGGCAGCAGCGCCTCCCGCATCTCGATCGCCCGCTGCCACCGCTCGGCGCGCGACTTGGCGAGCGCCCGCCCTACCACGGCGGAGAGTTCGCTGGGCACATCGCGCCGCAAGCCGCGCAAATCCGGCGGGGCGTGGTGCTGGTAGAGGTCCGTGCGCCCGTCCACGTCGGGCGCTCCCTGCGCCTGCTCCGGACTCATGTACTCCTCGGTGCCGACCACGAAGCCGCTGCGGGTCACGCGGTCGTCGCCCGAGGTTGCGATCGCGCGGGCGATGCCCAGGTCGACCAGGACCGCGCCTTGAGGAGCGGGCGCAAGCACGATGTTGTCCGGCTTGATGTCACGGTGGGCGATTCCGTGCGCGTGGGCGTGCTCCAGTGCGTCGAGCACCTCCGTGGCGATCGCGACCGCGCGCGCGATCGGGAGACGCATCTCACGGCGCAGCGTCTGGCGGAGCGTTTCTCCCGGCACGTAGGGCATCACGTACCAGAGGAGGTAGTCCGCTTCGCCGCTGTCCATCATCCGGGCGATGTGGGGGTGATCGAGCTGCGATGCGAAGCGGATTTCGCGCAGGAACCGGTCGGCGGCCACCGAGACGGCCAGCTCAGGGTGCAGCACCTTGATGGCGACCTCGGCGCCGCTCGAATCCCGAGCTGCAAAAATGGACGCGTTGCCGCCTCGACCCACCGCCGTAAGCACGGTGTAGCGGTCACTCAGGGCCCTGCGGACCCGCTCGATCAGGTCGCGTCCCGGCATGGCGTACCGTTCCTCGGCGGGGCCGGGCGGGGCGCGCTCCGAAACAGGGGCGCCCGCCGCACCCGACGCCCGGAGCTAACAATAGGGGCTGGGGCGGCGCCCGCTAGATTGGCCCAATGGCGAGCTTGGAAGCGGTCCGCGGGGACATCACGCGCCAGGCGGTGGACGCGATCGTCAACGCCGCCAACACCACCCTATTGGGTGGGGGCGGCGTCGACGGCGCGATCCACCGTGCGGCGGGCCCGGACCTCTTGGAGGCATGCGGCCGGATCGGGGGTTGCCCGACCGGAGAGGCCCGGATCACCGCGGGCTACCAACTCCCGGCGAAGCACGTCATCCACACGGTCGGTCCGGTCTGGAGCGGGGGCAGGCACCGGGAACCCGACCTCCTGCGCGACTGCTACGTGAACTCCCTCAGGCTCGCCGCCGAGCACGGTCTGAGATCGGTCGCCTTCCCGTCCATCAGCACTGGAGCCTACGGCTATCCCATGGAGCAGGCGGCGCGCATCGCGGTGGACACGGTGCGGGGAGAGTTGCGGCGGCCGACGTCGCTCGAGCTCGTGCGGTTCGTATGCTTCAGTGCGGGGGACCTGGAAGTGTATCGGCGGTTCCTAGACGGTTGAGCGCCGCCCGGGCGGCCGCGACGTATGGCGCGACGTGCGCACTCGCCCCGCCCGCCCCCTGCCCTACCGAGATCACAAACCGGTACGTCGTGACGGCCGTGGCGCGGTCCCCCGCTCGCTCGGCGTCGTCGGCGCGCTTGAGCAGCTGGTCGAGTGTCGCCGGCTCACGATAGATCACCGCCGGATCCTGCCGCACCTGCGAGGCGAACTGGAAGAACCAGAAGGCGCCGCCCGCGGCGAGCACCAGGGCGGCGCCCAGGAGCAGGAGCGCCACGCGCCGCGCGCGCGCCGGCGACGCCGCCACGTCGTCAGCTGGCATCGGCCAGCTGGGCGATGGCTCCCGCCGTCGCCTCCGTGACCATCGCCATGAACGCGTAATCGAGCGTCGCGCCCGTGTCGGTCGTGCGGTGGTAATGCGGATTGCGGAGGAACGCCGTGTCAGTCAACATGAGCGACGGGTAGCGGGCGTCCCAGAAGGAGGCATTGTCGGAGAGCCGCGTGAGCGGGAGGAGCCAGCCGCGCAGCCGAGTGGCGTACGGGACGAGTGGCAGGTCCGGCGCGGCGGCCCGCGCCCCGTCGACGAAGGCCTCGAGCAGCTTGCGGGAGCAACCGTCGCCCACCGCCGCGAGAAAGTCGCCGGTGCGCGGGACATCGATTCCGAGAAACGGGGGCACGATCTGCGTGCCCGGCCTCGAGTCGCGGTAACCCACCATCTCGAGGATCAACGCGCCCGCGAGCGTCTCGCGCCGCGCCCGTTTCTCCCGCGCG
>QHUD01000160.1 GCA_003221085.1 Gemmatimonadota bacterium | reverse complement strand
ATAGGGGGCCGGGCGCTCGCGGCACAGTTCGCCGCCCGACGGCCCGGGACCCGCGTGCTCTTCATGTCGGGGTACCCCGCGGCAGCGATCGGGCGGCACCAAATGCTCGAGCGGGGGCTCGCGTTTCTACAAAAGCCGTTCAGCGCCGCGGCGCTGGCGGAGAAGGTCCGGGAGGTGCTCGGGTAGCTGCTGTGGGTGAGGGCTGGGGTGGCGGCGCCGCAGGGAGTGGCCGGGAACCCACAATCCGATCCTCGTTCCTCATGACTGAGCGAAGACGGGGGCACGGCTCACTCCCCGCGAGCCGACCGGACGTATCGCAAGGGTAATGCCACGAGGCGCGGCGGATGGTCGCTGAGGCGACCAGTGCGCCGGAGGGGGGTGCGGTGCCTCCCCATGTCGCGGGAGTGCGACAAACCGTAGCGGTGCGTGGCGGGAGCGTGTAGGAATCGAACCTACCGAGGTCCAAACGGACCCCAGCTGGTTTTGAAGACCAGTCGGACCACCAGACCCGATCCGCCCCCGTGCACTGCCGCCGCCGAACCCGGCCCACTTCTGAGGCAGGGATTCAAGGTGGCGTGACCCCCGTCACGTGCCGCTCCGACCCGGCGCTCCCATGGTGCGGGGTAGTCGCTACCGGGGGGCGATCATGACCGACACGGTCGCCCCGGCAATCGACAAGTCCGCCTGACCCGCTGCGATCGGCTTGAACGTCGCCGTCGCCCCGCCACCTTCCGGTTCGACGCTGACCATCTTCAAGAGCTGCGACTGCTGGTTGAAGCGATTGCGCATCTGCTGAATCATGCGCGCGAGATCCGCCGTGGCCACGCGGTTGCCGTACGCGTCCTGCGCGGAGACTCGCAGCACGAAGCTAACGCCAACCGTCGCGGGCGTGGTGCCGCCGTCGACCCGACTCCCGTCGCGCTCGAGGATCACGCTGGCGGGAGCCGCCGGGTCCACCGTCAGTGCCGCCTGTCGTTGGAGCGAATCGACCGTTGCGGTCACGAGGGCCGGGCCAGCCTGTTTGCCGAGGGTCACCTCGACTCGGGCCAGGCCGGCCGAGTCGGTCATGACACTGTCAGTGGCGACCTCGGCGTTGACGGCTCGGAACGTCACGAGCCTCCCGGTCAGCGGCCGGCCGAGCGTCGAGCGCACCTGAAACACGAGCGACTCGCTGAGCCGGGTCCGCGCGATGCCGCGCTGTCCCACGCCCGAGACGAAGCCCGTGGCCGCCGGCGCCATCACGTCGGTGCGAATCACGTCCACCGATCCGAGCGGCTGACCCCGTACCCGGATCATGAGTTTCCCGCCACGGCGCACCGCCGCCCGTTCGACGGCGAACTCTGCCCGTCCGATCGAGTCGGTGGAATGCGCATCGACAGCCACGCCCATCTCGGGGCTGTCCGGTTGCAGCGCGACGACCTCCCCCGGCACTGCGTTGCCAAATGAGTCCCGCACCGTGACCAGCAGCGAGATTGGTCCACGCTCTCCCGCCCGCAGCTCCACGCGGCCGGGCTGGACTGCGGCGACGGCCGGCGCCGAGGGAGCGACGATCAGCTCGAGCGACGGTGTGCCCGCGATTGACGCGCCGGAACCGGTGACGACGTCCAACGAGTAAGTCGCGGGGAGCCGCCCGACCGGGAAGCGGAACACCGCGACGCCGCTCGCATCCGTGACGGCCTGCACGTCCCGCGGCGGTCCGCCGGGAATGGCGGAGCTGCCGCGCAGCACGAGCGGCGCGCCCGCCTGCGGAGCCTCGCCCCGCTTCACCTGGACCCGCGCCACCGCTTCGCCGCCCACGGCGACGGCGACCCGGGCGGGGAGCAGCACGGCGGCGAGGGGAAGCGTGGGCGCCGCACGCTGCGCCGTGGACGTGGTCGCGCATCCGCCGATACTGCTCAGCACTTCCGAGTCCGCACCGAAATCGCGGAGATCCGCCCAGTCCCGCGGCGTGGGTCGAAAGGAGACACAGTTGCGTCGGATCAGATCGGCGACCTCGCGCCTGGAGATCAGCGGGTTCGAGAGCAAGCGAATCACGTCGGTCTTGCGAAGCGGCTGCGATCCCTGCGTAGACCCCAGGCACGGCACACCGCTGACCAGCAGGGCCAGCATGGCGGCGGGGCGGGTCACGGTCGGGGGCAGGCGGTGCGCTCAAACCGCCGCTCGACCCCATCGACGTCGGAATAGAGCGCCCGGTCCCGGGCGGTGCGGGCGGAGTCGAGCGACAGCCCGCTCTCCTTCCGCATGCTGTTGTACGTCGTCCAACGCGCCTCGACCAGGACTAGCCCGCGTGCCAGCTCGGGACAATGCATTTGACGGCTGGCGAACAGCTGCGCACGCAGGTCGAACCCGGCGATCGCCAGGGCGAGCGTATCGGCGGCCCGGTCCACGTGCGCGAGCGGCATGACCGTCACGGCCGCGGGCGCACCCGCCGAAGGAGCCGCGGTAGTCGAGACCGGCGATGCCAAGGTCAAGTAGAGTCGAACCAGACCAATGACGGCCAGGACGCCTGCCGTGGCGTACGCCGCCCACCGGGCGATGGGGCCGACGCGAACGCCGCCCGGCGCGGCGCGCTCCCTGTCGTCGGCGCCGCCACCGAATTCATCGGGCAGGAAGACCCGGGGCGAAACCGCCGACGTCGCGCGCCGTGGTGCAATCGGGGCAGCGGGCGGTGCCTGGACCGGCATGCGCGCCGCGGGGACAGGCAACGCGGGGGGCGGAACCAGCGCCGGCTCCTCCGTGCGGTAGTTGTCCCAGCGCAGCCGCGTCGGCTTACTGCCGTCCGGCGGGACGGATGTGGGGTCGATCACTTCATAGAAGGGCAAACACTCTTGCGCCCAGTCGGGACTCGCGGAGCGGCGCAACACACCGCCGACGGTCGTGTCGCCCGCACCCACCACCACCGCGAGCTGCCAGGGCTGGCCGAACAGGGCGGCGTGCGTCTCCGCCTCCGCGGGCGCGAACTCGGCCTCCGCGGACCAGCGACCGCGGTACCAGCCGACCAGCTGATCGCCGGTGCGCCGCACCACGTCCTGCGCCACGATCCACCCCTGCATCAGGGCGGCCTTGGCGTCATCACCGATCACGCCCGGGAGACGAATGGTCGACTCGACGACGACATACGAAGGGCTCGTGTCCGGCGCGCGGTACACCTTCCCGGCGAGGAGCCCGAAGCATGTTTCGTGCGTCGCCGCGCAGTGATCGTGCACGGCGGCCAGCGCCCGCTGCGTGATGAAAATGGGGATGAGCCCGGCGTCCTGCTCCGGCGGGCCGTCGATCGGCTTCCAGAGAATGGAAGCGGCGATCCGCATCGACCGGTCGTCCTGGCCGGCGGCGTCCCGCGGGCGCTCCCCGTCGACCGCGGCGGGCTCCGCCCCGCCGGGGACGCGGAATCGCGCCACCCTCCCCCGCATCCCGGTCTTCACTCGCTTCCACATAGGTCTACCCGACCGCCACTCCTACGGTGTTGAAATACTCCGCTTCGTTCAGGGCGTCAACCGGTCCGACGTATACGCCTGCATCATCCGATACCAGAACTCGAGCGCTTCGTAAAAACTCTGCACGCGGAGCCGCTCATCGCGCCCGTGGGCGCGCACGTCGTTCTGCTCTTCGAACACGGCCGAGACGCCGTACGTAGGGATCCCCGCGTTGCGGAGGAACAACCCGTCGGTCGCACCCGCCTCCATCACGGGCACGATCGGGACGTTGGGGAACTGCTCCGCGACCAGCCGCTCGAGCGGGCCCATGATCGCCGGCGTGAGTGGCGAGGGCGGGCTGGGGATCGGCACGTAGACGGTGCGAAGGGCGATCCGATCGTCGCCGGCGAGACGTCGCAGCGTGGCTGCGACGTCCGCCGGCGGGTCCCCCGGGAGGATCCGGCAGTTCACCGTCACCCGGGCCGACTGGGGCAGCGCGTTCTCGGCGTGGCCGGCAGCCATCATGGTGGCGACGCAGGTGGTGCGAAGCTTGGAATTATAGAAAGGCACCGCCGACAGATGCGCCACGGCGGTGCTGTCCGGCGGGTCCTTCAGCACGCCGCGCATGTCCTCGGCGAGGGCTCCCGTTTCGAGCGTGGCGGAGAGATCGAAGAATCCCCGGGACACCTCGTTCAGCTTGACGGGGAACTGATAGGCGGCGAGCCGCTCGATCACCGGGGCGAGCCGGTAGACCGGGTTGTCCGCGGGCCTCGGGAGAGAGCTGTGCCCCCCTTTGTCCGTGGCTTCCAACGCGTACGTCGCATATACCTTCTCGCTCGCCTGCACCGTGAACATGACGCGTCGACCGTCGCGCAGGACGCCGCCGCCGGCGTCGGTGTTGAGGGCGAACTCGGCGTCGATCAAATCGCGATGCTGGCTCACGAGCCAGGCGATGCAGCTCCCGTCCGTCTCTTCATCGCCCGTCAGCAGGATGATCAGGTCGCGCTGCGGCTTGAACCCCGCTCGCTTGAGCCGGATGAAGTCCGCGACCAGGATTGCGTCCCCCACCTTGTCGTCGGAGCTGCCCCGGCCGTAGAAGTAGCCGTCCTTTTCCAGAAACGTGAACGGATCGACCGACCAGTCCGCCCGCCGGGCCGGGACGACGTCCAGGTGCGCGAAGCCGATGATCGGGCGGCCACCCGTTCCGGTTCCGCGGTAACGCGCTACGAGATTGCCGTGCTTTGCATCGGGGCCGATGAGCACGCGGACGTCCGCCGCGGGAAATCCCGCCGCGACGAGCCGCCGCGCCATGGCACGTGCCGCGCGCGGCGTGTTCCCGAGCGAGTCCGTCGTGTTGATCTCGATCAGCTCGCGGAGAATGTCGCGCGCCAGGGCGCGATCGGCGGACGGCGCCTCGGTCTGGCCGACCGCCCGGCCGGGGAAGCCCGCGAGCAGCGCTCCCGCGATCATCAGGGCGAGGCGTCTCATCCGACCTTCGCCATCGCGTCAATCTCCACCCGTACCGCCTTGGGCAGCGCCGCCGCCTGAACGGTGGAGCGCGCCGGCTTGTGCGTCGGGAAGTACCTCGCGTACACCGCGTTCATCGCTGGAAAGTCGGCCATGTCGACGAGATACACCGTGGTCTTCACGACCAGCTCGAGCCCAGAGCCCGCTGCCGTGAGGATCGCCGCGAGGTTCTTGAGCACCTGCTCCGTCTGCTCCGGAGTGGTCTGGCCCACGATCCCGCCGGTCTTGGGGTCGAGGGCGATTTGCCCAGCCGTATACACCATCCCGTCCACCACGACAGCCTGGCTGTACGGGCCGATCGCCTGCGGCGCGCCGTCCGTGGCCACGATGCCCAGTGCCTTGCGCGCCATCAGAAGAGGCCCTCGATCGTGCCGTCCGGGTGGACGCGGATCTTTTCGGCTGCGGGCGTCTTGGACAGCCCCGGCATGGTCATGATGTCGCCCGCGAGGGCCACGACGAACCCCGCGCCCGCCGCAGGCAGGATGTCGCGCACCTGGAGCGTGAACCCGCTCGGCGCACCGAGCTTGGTCGGGTCGTCGGAGAAGGAGTACTGCGTCTTGGCCATGCATACGGGCGTCTCGCCCAGCCCCATCGCGGGCAGCTGCTCGAGCGCCCGCTCGGCCGCGGGAGCGAACGCCACGCCCCCGGCTCCATAGATCTCCTTCGCGATCGTCTCGACCTTCTCGCGGATCGGCCTGTTCTCGTCGTACAGGGGCTTGAACCTGGCCGTCCGGGCGTCCAGCAGCTTGAGGACCGTCTCGGCCACCGCCACGCCTCCTTCCCCACCCTTCTCCCACACCTCGCACAACTCCACGTCCACGCCCTCGGCGGCGCATTCGGCCCGCACCGCCTCGAGTTCGGCCTCGGTGTCCGTGATGAAGCGATTGAGCGCCACGACGACCGGGACACCGAACTTCTTCACGTTCTTGATGTGCCGACGCACGTTGGTCGCGCCGCGCTTCACCGCGTCCACGTCGGCCTTGCCGAGAGCGTCCTTTTTGACGCCGCCGTGCATCTTGAGCGCCCGCACCGTAGCGACGACGATCGCCGCCTCCGGATTCAGGCCCGCCATGCGGCACTTGATATCGAAGAACTTTTCGGCGCCGAGGTCGGCCCCGAATCCCGCCTCGGTGAGCACCACGTCGCACAGCGTGAGGGCGAGCCTCGTCGCCACGACGGAATTGCAGCCGTGGGCGATGTTCCCGAACGGCCCGCAGTGGATGAAGGCCGGTCCGCCCTCGAGCGTCTGCACGAGGTTGGGGTTGCTCGCGTCCTTGAGCAGCAGGGTCATGGCGCCCGGGGCCTTCAGGTCGCTCGCGCGCACGGGCCGCTTGTCGGGCGTGAGGCCCACGATGATGCGCGCGAGGCGCTGCTCCAGGTCCTCGAGACCGGTCGCCAGCGCCATGATCGCCATGATCTCGGAGCCGGGGATGATGACGAACCGCTCCTCGCGCGCGGGGCCGGCATTCAACCCGCCGAGCCCGACGATGATGTTGCGCAGGGCCCGGTCGTTCATGTCGATCGTCCGGGGCCACGTGATGCGGCGCGTGTCGAGACCGAGGGCGTTGCCGTGATGCAGATGCGAGTCCAGCATCGCCGACAGGAGGTTGTGCGCGCTCGCGATGGCGTGGAAGTCGCCCGTGAAGTGCAGGTTGATGTCCTCCATCGGGACGACCTGGGCGTACCCGCCGCCCGCCGCTCCACCCTTCACGCCGAAGACCGGCCCGAGCGACGGCTCGCGAATACAAAGCGCGGCGTTGCGTCCGATCTTACGCAACGCCTGCGTCACACCGACGGTCACCGTGGACTTCCCCTCACCCGCGGGCGTCGGGTTGATTCCGGTCACGAGTACCAGCCGTCCCTTGGGTTTGCGGCGCGCCAGCGCGGAGAGCCGCACCTTTGCCTTGTACTTGCCGTACAGCTCGATCTCCTCGTCGTCGAGCCCCAGCTCGGCGGCGATGTCGGCGACCGGGCGCAGCCGGGCCGCCTGGGCGATGGCGATGTCGGTGGGTACCTTGGCCGTCGTGGTCACGAATGCTCTCGGCTAGAGGGTCGTGGCGAGCCGCGCTCCGAAGAGCCGCCGCGCGTTGTCCGTCGTGCGTTGGCCGATGCTCTCAATCGACTCCCCCCGGGCCCGCGCGAGCGCCTCGGCCACCGTGCGCACGAAGGCCGGCTCGTTGCGCTTGCCGCGGTGGGGAACGGGAGCAAGATACGGGCCGTCGGTCTCGACGAGCAGCCGGTCGGGCGGACAGGCGGTGAGTCGATCGGACATCGTCCAGGTCTTGAACGTGATCATGCCGCTGAAGGACAAGTACGCGGCGATCGCCAACCCCGCCTCGAACACGGCCGGACCCGAGCTGAACGAGTGCAGCATGACCACCGGCGCCGCATCCCGGAGCATCGCCGCCATGTCGTCGTCGGCCTCGCGCGCGTGCACGACGATCGGCTTGCGAGCCTCGGCGGCGAGCGCGAGCTGCGCCGCGAAGGCCTGGCGTTGCGCGTCCCGGGGCGAATGGTCGTAATGGTAATCGAGCCCCGTTTCGCCGAGGGCCACCACTTCGGGTAGGATGAGCAGGTCTCTCAGGCGTGCCGCGGCGGCGGCCGACCAGTGCCGTGCCTCGTGCGGGTGGACGCCAGCCGTGGCGGAGAGGCCGGGACGGGCCCGGGCGAGCGCCACCGCCCGCTCACTCTCCTCCAGGGTCGCGCCGATGACCACAACGTGCCTGACGCCGGCCTCCGCGCTCGGGCCAGGACTGCCTCGCGGTCGGGGTCGAACGCCGCATCGCCCAGATGGCAGTGGGCGTCGACCAGCCCCGTTCCAGCCTTCGGCGTCGTTATCGCTTCAGTCACGCCCACCACTTAGGAGCTGGAACGGGGCCGGCACGTCACACGGCCGCTTTGGAGCGGACCTCGGAGCCACCCCCCGGCGACGACGAGGGCGGCGGGTTGAGCGGAACGGTCCCGGCGGGACGGAGGACGCGGGCGCCGCGCGCGTCCTCACCCGGCCAGCGCTTCTCGATGTACATGAGGAGCGGTGCCGCGATGTAGATCGACGAGAAGGTCCCCGTGAAGATCGCGAAGGTCATCACCAGCGCGAAGGGGCGCAGCACCTCGCCGGCGAGCAGCACGAGCGCGATCGTCGTCGCCATCGTGGTCCCGTGCGTCAGCACCGAGCGCGGCAGCGTCTCGTTGATCGAGAGGTTCAGGATTTCGTACAGGTTCTGGCGCCGGAATTTCCGCAGGTTCTCACGGACGCGATCGAAGATGATGATCGTATCGTTCAACGAGTACCCGACCATCGTCAGCACGGCGCCGACCACGACCAGACTGACCTCGAGGTCGAGGTAGCGAATGAAGGCGATGGTCGTCAGGATGTCGTGGACGGTCGCGAGCACGGCGGCGAGTCCGAAGCGCCACTCGAAGCGGACCGCCAAATAGACCAGCGTGACGATGAACGAGAAGAGGATCGCGAGAAACGCCTTCCCCTGGAGCTCCTTCCCTACCTTGGGGCCGACCGCCTCGGTGCGGAGGATCTTGTAGGCGGGCGCCGGGCCGAGTCCGCGGGCCAGCGCCGAGTCCACGGCCGCCGCGGTCGTCTCGGTCGAGCCCGACACGGCCTCGTCCGCCCGCCCGAGCCGCGCCCGGACAACGTACTCGTTGGGCGCGCCGAACTGCTGGATCTCCGCATCGCGGATGCCGGCCGCGTCGAGCGCGCCGCGGATGCGCTCGGTGCCCACCGGCTGGGGCGTCTGAACCTGAATCAGCGTTCCCCCGGTGAACTCGATGGAGTAGTTGAGCCCGCGCACCAGGAACAGCGCAAATCCGGGAATGATGATCGCGGCGGTGAGCCCGTAGGCCCAGCGGCGCCACTTGATAAAGTCGTAATTGGCGTTGGCGAAGAGTCGGATCATCTCAGACGCTCAAGGTGGCCATGTCCGGCCGGCGGTCGAGCCAGATCATGTAGAAGGTGCGAACCACGAAGATGGCCGTGATCATGGACGCGGCGATACCGATGATGAGGGTGATGGCAAAGCCTTGTACGGGGCCGGTCCCGACCAGATAGAGAATGAAGGCGGTGAGCGCGGTGCTCACGTTCGAATCGATGATGGCGCTCATGGCGTGCTTGAAGCCCTCGTCCACGGCGGTGCGCACCAGCTTCCCGTGCTGCAGCTCCTCGCGGATGCGCTCGAAGATCAGGACGTTCGCGTCCACCGCAATGCCTACGGACAGGGCGAGTCCGGCGAGTCCCGGCAACGTGAGGGTGAACCCGATGATCAGGACGACGAGCGCGACGCCGACGATCCCGGCAGTGATGCCGTCCTTGATCGAGTCCTGGCCCAGCGATGGCCCGATGGAACGCTCCTCGATGATGGTGAGCGGTGCGGGGAGCGCCCCCGCCTTGAGCACCAGCGCCAGGTCCTGGGCGTCCTGCAGCGGCTTGGCGCCCAGCTCGATCTGCCCGCGCTGCCCGATCTGGCTCTTGATGACCGGCGGCTGTCCCTGCACCCGCCCGTCGAGGATGATCGCCATGTAGTCGTTCACGTGGCGGCCGGTCTCGCGCTCGAAGATGCGCCCTCCGCGCCGCGACAGCACGAAGTTCACCACCGACTGGTTGGTGAGCGGGTCGCGCGTCGCCTTGGCGTCCTGGAGGTATTCCCCGGTGATGATCGGCCGGTCCTCCCCGGCATACAGCGTCCGGTAGCTGCGACCGGCGCGCGACAACACCTCGGTCCCCCACTTGAGCTCGAGGCCGCGCGGGATGAGTCGTTGCACGTCGGGCCGCGCCAGCAGGCTCTCGGCCACCGGCACCTGCTCTTCGGGCACGAGATACTCGCCGGGCAGCTGACCCTGGAAGAGGAGCGACGACAGGGGACCGGGGGCGTTCAGGTCGGTGGTGTCCTTCGCCGCCGCCTTGCCTTTCGCCGTTTTGGGCGCCTTCGCCTTCGCTTTCCCGGTGTCCGTGCCGAACAGCTGGGTCACGCTGGCGGCCGCCGCTCCCTGCCCGGACGCCCGCACGCCGGCCCGCTGCAGCGCCTTGTCGATCGCGGGCAGGGCGTCGCGGAACAGGTTTTTCATGTCGGTAATGCGGAACTCGAGGAACGCGGTGCGCTGGATGATGCTCTTGGCGCGGGCCGGGTCCTTTTCGCCCGCCAGCTCCACGATGAGGCGGCAGCGGCCCTGGATCTGCACCACGGGCTCGCTCGTGCCGAATTCATCGATCCGCGTGCGCACGACCCTCTCGGCTCGCTGGATGGCGTCGGCGCAGTCGGGCACGGGACCTTTCGACGGGTCCACTTCGAGGGCCAGATGAATCCCGCCTTGCAGATCGAGCCCGAGGTTGATCGGCACGCGGCGGATCGTGGTGTCCTTCATGCGACCGGTGGTCGCGTCGCGCACCCGCTGGGTGACATTGGTGGGGATCAGCTGCCACACCGCGAGCGCGCGCATCGCACCG
>QHUD01000159.1 GCA_003221085.1 Gemmatimonadota bacterium | reverse complement strand
CCCGAGCCGAGCCCCGCTCCCTGCTCCACGAGGACGCTGTGCCCGTCGCCCACGAGCGACTCGGCTCCCGCGGGCACTAACGCCACGCGATGCTCGGCAGTCTTGATCTCTTTTGGGACACCAACAATCATTGCTGCTCCCAGTTCATCTCACGGCGCCGTGCCCGACCTGCGCGAGTGAACTCTTGGCTCGGCGTCTGCCCGTCAACGGGCGTGATTTGCCGCTTCAGCGGTAAACGCCGAGCCGCGGCTTTAGCCGCGAACTCGCCGCGCGACGGCTCTCCGTGACGTCTCTACTTGACGTTCTTGCGTGACGTCTTTGCGTGACGTCTCTATTCTTTGCCAAGCCATACCACGGTTTGGCGTTCAGGCGCGAAAAATTCCTCCGCGACACTCGCCATCTCTTCTTCGGTGAGCCCAGCCACCGCCGCTAGCACCTGGTCGAGGCTCTGGTACGGCTCGCCGTGGACCGGAAAACCGGCCAAACGATACATCCGGGCCGACGGACTCTCCAGGGACAGCATCAGCTGGCCTTGCGTCTGCTGCTTCGCTTCGGCGAGCGCCTCTCCCGTGAGCCCCGTGCGCGCGAGCTTGGCATACTCCTCGCGGATCGCCGCCGCGGCCTGCGCCGCGGTCTTGGGTTGCGTCCCGACGTACACGCCGGTCACGCCGACCTGCCGATAGAAGCTCGTGAACGCGTAAATCGCGTACGCCAGCCCCAGCTCCTCCCGGATGCGCTGGAACAGCCGGCTCGACATCCCGCCGCCGAACACGTTCGCCAGCACCAGCAAGGCGTACTTGCGCTTGTCGGCGTAGGCGACCGAGTCCGTGGCGAAGACGATGTGGGTCTGGGCGGTGTCCTTTGCGTGACGGGCTTCGGTGCCGCGCACGGCGGGGGGGATTGGAACGACGGGAGGCGTGACACGTTCCACGTCGCGCGTGGCACGTCCGAACCAACCCTGACGGCTCAGCTCCTCGAGCAGCTGCTCGTGAGTGAGGTTCCCTGCGGCCGCGATGACACAATTCGCCGGAAAGTACGCTCGCCCATGCAGCTGTTTCAGGTCGTCGGCCGAAAGGGCGCTGACGGTGTCGCGGGTGCCGAGAATCGAGTAGCCGTAGGAGTGCTTGGGCCAGAGGGTCTGATACGCGAGATCGAACACCTGATCGTCCGGCGTGTCCTCGACGGTGTTGATCTCTTCCAGGACGACGTTGCGCTCGAGCTCTAGGTCGCTCGGCCGCAGCACCGGATTGCGCACCAGATCGGTGAGCACGTCCAGCGCCTCCGGCAGGTCGGTGTCGAGCACGCGGGCCTGGAACGCCGTCGTGTCCCGCGACGTGTACGCGTCGAGCGAGCCGCCGCGGGACTCGAGCGCCAGCGCGATCTGCTGCGCCGTGCGGCGCTCGGTGCCCTTGAACACCATGTGCTCGAGCAGGTGGGACACGCCCATCTTGGGACGGGGTTCGTGGGCGCTGGCGCTCCGCACCCAGATCCCCACCGCCACCGAGCGGACGCTCGGCACCCGCTCGGACAACACGATCACGCCGCTCGGCGCGGTGGTCTGGGAGATCTCCCGGTCGAGCCGGACGGTCTCCATCAGTGTGTGCGCGCCGGCGCCGCCTCCGGCTTGTCGAGCAGCGCCTTGCGGGAGAGGCGCATCCGCCCGCGCTCGTCCACCTCGAGCAGCTTCACCCGCACGTGGTCGCCCTTCTTCACCACGTCTTCGGTGCGCTCGGTGCGACCGTGCTGCAGCTCGGAGATATGAAGCAGCCCCTCGACGCCCGGCAGGATCTCGATGAACGCGCCGAACGCCGTGGTGCTCTTCACCACGCCCTCGTAGATCTTGCCCACCTCGGGCTCCTGCACCAGCGCCTGCACCATGTCGCGCGCCCGCTCGCCGCCTTCGCCCACCGCGGAGATCGTGACCAGGCCGTTGTCGTCCACGTTGATCTCGGCGCCGGTCTGCTCCTGAATGCCCCGGATGGTCTTGCCCTTGGGGCCGATCAGGTCGCCGATCTTGTCCGGCCGGATCTGGATGGTGATGATGCGCGGCGCGTACTTGGACAGCTCCGAGCGCGGCTGGGGCATGACCTGATCCATGATGCCCAGGATGTGGAGCCGCGCCTGCTTCGCCTTCTCGAGCGCCTCGGCCATGATCTTGAAGTCGAGGCCCATGATCTTGATGTCCATCTGGATCGACGTCACGCCCTGGCGCGTGCCCGCCACCTTGAAGTCCATGTCGCCCAGCGCGTCTTCCGTGCCCAGGATGTCGGTGAGCACCGCGACCCGGTCGCCTTCCTTGATGAGCCCCATCGCGACGCCCGCGCATGCGGCGGTCATCGGTACGCCGGCGTCGAACAGCGCCAGCGACCCGCCGCACACCGTGGCCATCGACGACGAGCCGTTCGACTCGAGGATGTCGGACACGATGCGGAGGGTATAGGGAAATTGGTCGTACGGCGGGAGCAGCGCTTGCAGCGCTCGCTCGGCGAGGGCCCCGTGTCCGACCTCGCGGCGTGAGGTCCCGCGGATCGGCTTCACTTCACCAGTCGAGAACGGCGGAAAGTTGTAGTGCAGCATGAACGACTTGGTGGTTTCCTGCGCCACGTCGATCGAGTCGATGCGCTGCTCGTCCCGCGTCGTGCCGAGGGTCACCGACACCAGCGCCTGCGTCTGGCCGCGCGTGAACAGCGCGGAGCCGTGCGTGCGCGGCAACATGCCCACTTCGCAGCTGATCGGCCGCACCGTGTCCAGGTCGCGCCCGTCCACCCGCTCGCCGTGCGTGAGGACCTGGTTGCGCATCGTGTGATACTCGATCTCCTCGAGCACGTTGCCGACGTCCTTCAGGTTGTCGGGGAACTCGCCCGCCAGCTCTTCCTGGATCGTCGCCTTCAAGGCGGCGAGCGCCTGCGCCCGCTCGGACTTCTCCGGCAGGTTGAGCGCCTCGGCCACCCGCGCCTCGGCGAGCTGCTTCACCCGTGCCACCAGCTCGGCCGGGGACTCGACCTTGGTCCACTCCATCTTGGGCTGCCGCACGTCGGCGACCAGCTCGTTCGCCGCATCCAGCAGCTCGCGGATCCCCTTGTGCGCTACCTCCAGGCCCTTCACGATCTCGGCCTCGGTCAGCTCGAGCGCCCCGCCCTCGACCATCACGATCGAATCCTTCGAGCCGGACACGACCATGTCCACGTCGGAGAATTCGAGCTGCTGGAAGGTGGGATTCAGGATCCAGGCGCCTTCCACCCGCCCCACGCGCACCGCCGCGATCGGGCCGTTCCACGGCACCTTGGACATGGTCAGCGCGGCCGAGGCTGCCGTCAGGCCCAGCACATCGGCGTCGTTCTCCTGGTCCGCCGAGAGGACGTAGACGAACACCTGGACCTCGTTCTTGAACCCTTCCGGGAACAGCGGCCGCACCGAGCGGTCGATCACGCGTGCCGCGAGGATCTCCTCGTCCGAGGGGCGGCCTTCGCGCTTCAAAAAGCCGCCGGGAATCTTGCCGGCGGCGTAGGCCTTCTCGCGGTATTCGACGGTCAGGGGAAAGAACGGGAGGGTGGAGACGTTGTCCGATACGGTCACTGTGGCGAGCACGACCGTCTCCCCGAACTGCAGGAGGCAGGAGCCCGCGGCCTGTTTGGCCAGGCGGCCGGCCTCGAGCTTCAGCGCGCGGCCCGCGAAGTTGCGTTCTACGTGTTTCACCATATAGCCTGTCTAGAGCACAAAGAAATGCGCGAGGCGCCCCGGTGCTCTTCCGGGGCGCCCAACGCGACGCCAGCGGTGTTAATGGCGGAGACCCAGCTCTTCGATGAGCTGCCGATACCGTTCCAGGTCGGCGCGCTTCAGGTACTCGAGCAGCCGGCGGCGCTGCGACACCATCCTCAAGAGGCCGCGCTGTCCGTGAAAGTCCTTGGCGTGCACCCGGAAGTGATCGGTGAGGCTGTTGATCCGCTCGGTGAGCAGCGCGATCTGGACCGGGGCCGACCCCGTGTCGCCTTCGTGCAGCCCGTACTTCCTGACCGGCGTCGTCTTGTCGTACATCTGATCCCTGTTCCCTAATTGTTGAGAGCGCAGTAACTTAGACCGCCGAGACTGGTTTGTAAAGCCCTAGTGACCAACGCGCCCCCTGCGCCTACCGACCTCCTCGGCCGCACCGTCGGCCCCTACGACCTCGACCGTCTGCTCGGCCAGGGCGGGTTCGCCTGGGTGTTCGCGGGTCGCGAGCTGGACGGAACGGCCGTCGCCGTCAAAGTGCTCATGCCACGCTACGCCGGCGATGCCCAGTTCGAGAGCCGGTTCCGCAACGAGGCCGAGACCGCCGCGAAGCTCCAGCACCCGAACATCATCCGCATTCGCTTCGTGGCGCGGTCCGGGAATTACGTCTACTTCGGAATGGACCTGTGCGCCGACTCGTTGGCCGCGCGGCTCGAGCGCGAGGGCCCGCTCCCGGAAGCCGACATCGTGCGGATCGCGGGCGACGTGGCTCTGGCGCTCCAGTTCGCCCATGAGCAAGGGGTGATCCACCGCGATCTGAAGCCCGACAACATCCTGCTTCACCAGGACGGCCGCGCCGTCCTCTCGGACTTCGGCATCGCCCGCGCGGTGTCGGGCTACGTCGCTTCCACCGGCGTGAACATGACCATCGGAACGCCGCAGTATCTCTCTCCCGAGCAGGCGCAGGGACGACCCCTCGACCAGCGCGTGGATTTTTACGCGCTCGGCATCACCCTGTTCAAGGCCGCGACGGGCGAGGTCCCGTTCGCGTCCACCGACTGGTTCGCGCTGGCGCGGATGCACGTCGAAGCGGCTCCCCCCTCACTCCGCAAGCGGCGCCCCGAGCTCTCCCGGCGGTTCGAGCGCGTGGTCATGAAATGTCTCGCCAAGCACCCGGACGACCGCTACCGCAATGGGACCGAGCTGCTCGGCGATCTCGCGAAGGTGGACGGCAAACCCGCGACGGGGTTGCTCGCGCGCTGGCGGGAGTGGTGGTCAGGCTGACGGAGAGCCCCGGAACAGCGATCGGATCCAGGACACGATGCCGGGAAGCGAGATGCGGGAGGCGGGATGCGTGGCTTCCCCGTCATAGTCCCATCCCGCATCCCGCCTCCCGCATCCCGACAGGACGGCCTCGGCGGCCCGCCGGAGCTCCGGCTCATGTTGCGTTGGGAACGGCCGTTCGGCCAGCCGAACGTCGAAGCCCGAGCCGCCCTGCACCGTCCCCAGCTCGACGATCCCCGGCGACGCGCGGTCGATCACATCGATCAAGGGCTGCAGGGCCTCCCGCCTCCCGTCTCTCGCCTCCCGGTAGTACTCCGCGGAAACGGCGATCACCAGCCGCTCCGCCTTCACGCGGCCCGCGAGGTAGCTCTCGAGCGCGTCTCTAACGGGGGAGGATCCGGAGGGCATCGTTGGTGAGCGCGAGAATCATCAGGACCACCAGCAGGAAGAACCCCACGTTGCTGAGCCGGACGCGCAGCTCGCGCGACAACGGCTTTCCCCGCAGTGCCTCGGCGATCAGGAACACGAGTTGTCCGCCGTCCAGGATCGGAATGGGCAACAGGTTGAGGATCGCCAGGTTGATCGAAAAGAACGCCACGAACGTCAGCAGCCAGTCGAGGCCCAGGCGCGCGACCTGCCCTGAGATCTGGCCCACGGTGATGATGCCACCGACCTCGCGGAACGAGGTCTGGCGCAGCACCAGCCCCTTCAGGAAGCCGAGCACCACCTGCGCACGGCCCCACGTTTCCTGGAAGCCCGAGACCAGGGCGCGCCCCAGCGGCTCGCGCACGTGGATCGTGGGCGGGTTCGGCGCGGCGCCGATGGCGCCGTACACGTGCGGTCGCGGGGACGCGCTGTCCGTTTCGACCTTGCTCTCGGGAACCACGGTCACCTGCTCGACGCGTCCGTCGCGCAGCACGTCGAAGCGCACCCGCTTGCCTGGACTGTTCCACACGATGTGCAGCACGTCGCTCCAGGACCGCAGCGTGTCGCCATTGGCGCGCAGCAACAGGTCTCCCGGCCTCAAGCCCGCTCGGATCGCTGGCCGGCCCGGCTCGACGATGCCGAGCCGCGGCGGGTCGAGCCGCGTGAGCGCCTGCGCCAGGGCCTGCCGGGTGGGGAGCCCGCCGTCGGCGAGGTGCACGACGAGCGGCTCGCCCCGCCCCGCGACTTCGAAGCGCAGCGTGGTCGGACCCGCCAACAGTTGGTCGAGCAGGGCGTTCCACGAGCGGATGGTGTCGCCATTCACGCGCACGATCCGGTCGCCGAACTTGAGGCTCGCCAACGCCTCGGTTCCTGGCGGGAGCGCGTGGGTCGCCACCGAGTCGATTTCCGTGCTGGCGAGCTCCGGTGCGCCCGCCGTCGCGGCGAGACCCGCATAAATGAAGAACGCGAACAGGGCGTTCATCGTGACGCCCGCGAGAATGACGATCGTCCGCTTCCACACGGGCTGCTGGTCGAACGCCCGCGCCGGATCGACCGGGATGTCGGACTTCCCGCCTTCGACACCTCCGGCCGCGCCCTCGTCTTCGAGCCCCGCCATCTTCACATAGCCGCCGAGCGGCAGCCAGGAGAGCCAGTAATCGGTCTCTCCGCGCCGCCAGCTGAGAATGGGACGCCCGAAGCCGATCGAGAACCGCAAGACCTGGATCCCCACGGCCTTCGCCGCGAGGAAGTGACCCAATTCGTGCACGAAGATCAGCGGCCCGAGGACGACCGCGAGCGCGGCCAGGGTCAGGAGCACGCGGCCTCCCGTGCCAGGCGCCGCGCGGCGGCGTCCGCGGTGAGCACGGTCTCGAGCGACGCCGCGTCGCGAACCTGGTGCGCCTCGAGCACCCTCGCGATGGTGTCCGCGATCCGACCGAACCGGATCTTCCCCTCGAGGAACAATGTCACGGCGACCTCGTTCGCCGCATTGAACGCGGTGGGTGCCGTCCCGCCGGCCGCAGCCGCGGCGCGCCCCAGCCCGTACGCCGGGTACAGCTCGGCCCGCACCGGCTCGAAGGTGAGCGTCCCGGCCGCCACCGGATCGAAGCGGCGCACCCCCGCGTCGGGCACGCGCTCGGGATGAGTGAGGGCATACAGGATCGGTAGCTCCATGGTCGGAAACCCGACCTGCGCGAGCACCGACCCGTCCACGAATTCGACGAACGCGTGCACCACCGACTGCGGATGCACCACGACGTCCACCGCCTCGTACGGCAGCCCGAACAGGAAATGCGCTTCGATCACCTCGAGGGCCTTGTTCACGAGACTGGCGGAATCAACGGTGATCTTCCTGCCCATTTTCCAGGTCGGATGCCGCAGCGCTTCGTCCACCGTCGCACCCGCGACGCGCTCCGGGTTCCAGGTGCGGAACGGTCCGCCCGACGCGGTCAGAATGAGTCGGGCCAGCTCGGCGGGACGCCGGCCGGTGATGCACTGGAGCACCGCGCTGTGCTCCGAGTCGACCGGCACGATCTCCCCGCCCCCCTCGCGCGCCGTCCGGGTGACGAGCTCGCCCGCCATCACGAGCGGCTCCTTGTTGGCGAGTGCCACCCGCTTCCCCGCCGAGAGCGCCGCGAGCGTAGCCTCGAGCCCTGCGGCGCCCACGATCGCGTTCACCACGATGTCCACGTCCGGGCGGGTCGCGGCCTCCACCAGGCATTCGGGCCCTTTCCCGTTTCCCGTTTCCCGTTTCCCGGAATTGACGAGCCCCACGTACCCCGGTTTCCATTCCGCCGCTTGCCGCTGCAGCAGGTCGGCGTTCGAATACGCCGTCAGCGCCGCGACGCGGAACCTGTCCCGCTGGCGCGACAGGACCTGGAGCGCCGAGCAGCCGATCGATCCGGTGGACCCGAGAATCGCGACGCCGACGGTCATGCGAGACCGAACAGCCGGAACAGCCCCGCCGCGACCGGCGCGACGAAGTACACCGCGTCGAGGCGATCGAGCACGCCACCGTGCCCGGGAATGATGGACGAGGAGTCCTTCACGCCCACCTCCCGCTTGAACAGCGACTCGGCCACGTCGCCCACCTGGGCCGCCAGCGCCACGACCAACCCCACCGTCACCAGCTGCCAAACGTCCAGCCGTAAGGCGACGCGGTCGAGCACCAGCGGACCGTATGCCAGCGCCGCGATGAGGCCGCCGACCATCCCTCCAATCGCACCGGCCCACGTCTTCCGGGGGGAGAGCACCGGGGCGAGCTTCGCTCCGCCGACCAGCGTCCCGGCCGCCATCGCGCACGTGTCGCACACCCAGGTCACGACCAGCGGCATGACGGCGAGGGCCACCGAGCCGCGAGGGTGCGCATCGGCGTGGGGGCCGTGCCGGATCGCGACGATGAACGCGAGCAGCGCCGAGGCGTACAGCGGGCCGAACGTCGTGACGGCGAGCGCCGTGAGGGGGTGGCGCTGCGGCCCGCGAGCGGCGGCGACGACCAGCGCTACCAGCAGCCACGCCGCGCCGCCGTACACCACGGGCTCCCAGTCGGCGTAGTCCTTCGCCCAGTAGGTCGCGAGCGGGAAGGTCGCAGCGCCGATGAAGCCGACCCATTCCAGCGGCTCGATCCCCTGCAGGCGCGCGAACGCGTACACCTCGCGCACGCCGAGGACGCCGAGCACCGCCAGGACCCCGGCGAGCACCCACCCCCCCAGCCAGAGCACCGTCACGGCCCCGGCAATGGCCGGGACCGCCACCGCGATGCGCAAGAGCAGGTTGCGAGACATGTCAGGCGGTGATCCGGCCGAACCGCCGCTCCCGCCCCTGATAATCGAGGATCGCCTGGAACAGGTCGCGCCGCGTGAGGTCGGGCCAGAGGACCGGAGTGATGTAGAGCTCGGTGTACGCGAGCTGCCACAGCAGGAAGTTCGAGAGCCGGCACTCACCGGCCTCGAGACGCTTGACGCCCTTGAGCACCTCCTCGGCCAGGAGACGCGCGGCCCGGGCCAGCTCGCCGCGCGATGAGTAGGAGATGCACAGATTCAGCGCCAGCCGCGCACCGTCGTACGTCTCCCGTTCGATGCGCTCCACCGCCGCCCGGGCGCCGGGCGCGAGCCGGGTGCGGTCGCCGAGGACGTGGACCGCGACGCCCTGGTGCCGGAGCTCCGCGACTTCCCGCGCGATGTACTCCTCCAAGAGCTGCATCAGGGCGGAGATTTCGGCCGCCGGGCGCTGCCAGTTCTCCTCGGAGAAGGCGAACAGCGTCAGCACCTCGACGCCCGCTTCGAGCGCCCCTTCCACCGCCTCCCGCACCGCCTTCATGCCCGCCCGGTGACCCAGCGGCCGGGGCAGGTTGCGCTCCCGCGCCCAGCGGCCGTTGCCGTCCATGATGACGGCCACGTGGCGAGGCACGGCCCCGTTGAGACGGATCTGAGACAGCAAGTCGTCCGCCATCTCAGACCTCCATGATCTCCGCTTCCTTTGCTTTCACCGCCTCGTCCACCTGGCGCAGATGATCGTCGTGCAGCTTCTGAACGTCCTTCTCGGTCTTCTTCTTCTCGTCCTCGGAGACATGCTCGGTCTTCTTGACCTTACTGATGGCCTCGGTGCGCGCGTGCCGCACGGCCACGCGACCCTCTTCGGCAAACTTGTGCACCACCTTCACCAGCTCCCGCCGCCGCTCTTCGTTGAGCGGGGGCAGCGGGATGCGGATGACGTTGCCGTCGTTCGAAGGGGTGAGTCCCAGATCGGACGCGAGGATCGCCTTTTCGATCGCCTTGAGCAGGCCCTTGTCCCACGGTTGGATGGTCAGGAGCTTCGGCTCGGGCGCCGCCACGCTCGCGACCTGGTTGAGCGGCATCTCGTTGCCGTAGGCTTCCACGCGGACCAGGTCCAGCAGCGACGTCGTCGCCTTGCCTGTGCGGACGGTGGAGAACTCGCGCTTCACCGCTTCCACGGCCTTGTCCATCGAGTGCTTCGCCTGCTTGACGTGGTCCGCCAGCGTGGTGGTCGGGGGGGTCATTGGACGATGGTGCCGACGCGCTCTCCGGCCAGGACCCTGGCCGTCGCGCCGGGCTGGTTGATGTTGAACACGACGATGGGAAGCTTGTTCTCCTTGCAGAGACCGAAGGCGTTCGCGTCCATCACCGCATAGCCGTTCACCAGCGCGTCCCGGAACGACAGCTCCGGGAGGAACTTCGCCTTCGGGTCTTGTTTCGGGTCGGCGGTGTAGACGCCGTCGACATTTGTCGCCTTGAGGAGCACCTTCGCCTCGATCTCGAGCGCGCGCAACACCGCCGCCGTATCGGTCGAAAAGTAGGGGTTTCCCGTCCCGCCCGCGAAGATGACCATCCGGCCCTTCTCGAGGTGCCGCACGGCGCGGCGCCGGATGTAGGGCTCGGCCAGCTCCTCCATCCGGATCGCCGTCATGACGCGGGTGTCGACGCCCTTCTTCTCGAGGATGTCCTGCAGCGCCAGGGCATTGATGATCGTGGCCAGCATCCCCATGTAATCGGCCGACACGCGGTCCATCCCCTTATCGCTCGCCGTGGCGCCGCGCACGATGTTGCCGCCGCCGACCACCAGGCCGAGCTGCGCCCCG
>QHUD01000243.1 GCA_003221085.1 Gemmatimonadota bacterium | reverse complement strand
CTTCGGCACGCACAACGCCGCATTCGTGCAGGTGATGTACGAGCAATACCTGCGCGATCCCGCCTCGGTTGGAGAGGAGTGGCGGAACCTCTTCGACAACGGGAAGTTCGCCGATCTTCCGGTGATCCCGACGAGCCGTGAGGAACTGCTGTCGGGAGGCGTGGCCTCCCCGGAACAACCGCATCCCGCATCCCCCATCCCGCATCCCGGTCTCACACCGATCACCGGTCCGGCAGCTCGGTTGGCTCAGAACATGACCGACAGTCTGTCCGTGCCGACTGCGACGTCATTCCGCGAGATCACCGTCGACGTGGTGGACGCGCGGCGGCGCGAGTTGAACACGCAGCTCGCCGCGGCAGGCAAGAAGATTTCCTACACCCACCTGATCGGACACGCCATCGTCCGTGCGGCGCGCGAGCTCCCGGTCATGACGCACGCCTTCCAGGACGTCGACGGCAAGCCGCACCGCTTCGATCCGCACGCGGTGAACCTGGGCCTGGCGGTGGACGTGGAGAAGAAGGACGGCAGTCGTGCCTTAGTCGTCCCGGTCATCAAGCACGCCGAGGGCATGGACTTCAAGACGTTCCATGCGAGTTACGAGACACTGGTCGACAAGGCGCGCAGCAATAAGCTCCTCCCCGACGACTATGCGGGCGCCACGATCACGCTGACGAACCCGGGAACGATCGGGACCGTCGCCTCCGTCCCACGCCTCATGAAGGGTCAGGGCTCGATCATCGCGACCGGCGCGATCCGGACCATCGGGAGCGCGAAGGTGATGACGATCTCTTCGACCTACGATCACCGGATCATTCAGGGGGCGGAATCGGGAAACTTCCTGCGACGGCTTGATAGCCTGCTGCAGGGTGAGGAGAACTTCTACGGTGCGGTGTTCGAGAGCCTGCGCGTTTCGGGAAGCGGGATGCGGGATGCGGGAAGCGTCCCCGCCACCACCCCAACGCATCCCGCATCTCGCATCCCGTATCCCGACGAGCTAAAGCACGTCGCGGCGGCGATGGCATTGGTGAAAGCCATCCGGAACTTCGGCCACCTCGCCGCCCGGCTCGATCCCCTCGGCTCCGAGCCGCCCGGCGATCCGGCGCTCGATCCCGGCCCCCTCGGGCTCACGCCGGAGATCATGGCCCGCATCCCGGCCGACCTGCTGCGGATCTACGTGCCCGGGCGGACCCTGGCCGAGGCGTATCCCAGACTGCAAGCGACCTATTGCGGCACGATCGCCTACGAAGTGGAGCACATCGGTAGCCACCAGGAGCGCGTGTGGCTCCGCCAGGTGATCGAATCGGGGGACCACAAGAAGCCGCTCACGCCCGAGATGAAGCGCAAACTGCTCGCGCGGCTCACGGCGGTCGAGACGCTCGAGCGCTTCTTGCACAAGGCGTACCTCGGCCAGAAGCGGTTTTCGATCGAAGGGCTCGACACGCTCGTCCCGATGCTCGACGAGACGATCGAGCTCGCCGGCACGAGCGGCGCCCGGCGGGTGGTGTTGGGCATGGCGCACCGCGGCCGGTTGAACGTACTCGCCCACGTCGTCGGCCTTCCCTACGAGACGATTTTCGCGGAGTTCGAGGGCGGGCGGCACGTCGAGGGCACGCTCACGCCCGAAGGCGGCACGGGCGACGTGAAGTATCACCACGGCGCCGATGGCGTGTACCAGACCGCCGCGGGCAAGCCGGTCAACATCACCCTGACGCCCAACCCGAGCCATCTCGAAGCGGTGAACCCGGTGGTCGAAGGGCGCGCCCGCGCCAATCAAACGAATCGCCGCGGCAAGGACGCGATCCACGATGGGACGGTGGCGCTCCCCGTGCTGATCCACGGCGACGCCTCGTTCGCCGCGCAGGGCGTCGTGGCCGAGACGTTCAACCTGGCCCGGCTCAAGGGCTACACCACCGGCGGCACGATCCATCTGATCGCGAACAACCAGCTCGGCTTCACCACCGATCCGAAGGAAGGACGCTCGACCGACTACTCGAGCGATCTCGCCAAGGGATTCGACGCGCCGATCATCCACGTCAACGCGGACGATGCGGAGGCGTGCCTCGCGGCGGTGCGGCTGGCGATGCTGTACCGCGACAAGTTCCATGGCGACGTGGTCATCGACGTGGTGGGCTACCGGCGGTGGGGTCACAACGAAGGCGACGAGCCGGCCTACACGCAGCCGGTCATGTACGAGCGGATCAGACAGACGCCCACGGCGCGCCAGCGCTACGCCGACCAGCTGGCGCGCGAGGGTGTGGTGGACGCCGCCCAGGCCGCTGCGGAGGCAGAGCAGGTCCATCAGCGACTCACGGAGATCCAGCAATCGCTCAAGGCGCACCTGCGCGAGTCGGG
>QHUD01000242.1 GCA_003221085.1 Gemmatimonadota bacterium | reverse complement strand
TCTGCACATCTGCGGCAGCGATTTCTACTTCGAGAGCTTCGCCGCGCTGTGCGAGCGGCTCGCCGGACTCGCGCCGGGTGCCAGCAAGAAGCGCGTGTTCCTGAGCAATTCGGGCACCGAAGCGGTCGAAGGGGCGATCAAGCTGGCGCGGCACTCGACCGGGCGCCCGGCGATCATCGCGTTCACCGGCGCGTTCCACGGCCGCACCTACGGCGGGTTGAGCCTGACCGCCAGCAAGTCGATCCAGCGCGCCGGCTTCGCGCCGTTCCTCCCGGAGATCTATCACGTCCCGTACGGCTATCGCTATCACTGCGATTTCTGTCGCGGGGAGCCCGCGTGCACGATGCGGTGCGTGTCGTCCATCGAGGACGACCTGTTCGCCAAGCGGCTCGACCCGAAGAGCGTGGCGGCGGTGTTTGTGGAGCCGATTCAGGGCGAGGGCGGCTACGTCGTCCCGCCGCCCGGCTACCTGCAGGCCCTGCGGGAGCTGTGCGACCGCCACGGCATCCTGCTGGTGTGCGACGAGGTGCAATGCGGCGTGGGGCGAACCGGCAAGATGTGGGCGTGCGAGCACGAGGGGATCGAGCCCGACGTGCTGCTCGCGGCGAAGGGGCTCGGCAGCGGCATGCCGATCGGCGCGATCATCGCCAAGGAGTCGATCATGAAGTGGCAGCCGGGCGCGCACGGCAGCACTTTCGGCGGGAACCCGGTGTGCTGCGCCGCGGCCCTCGCGACCCTCGACGTGGTGGAGCGCGAGCTGCTGCCCACCGTGCCGCGTCTGGGTGAGCGTCTGGTCGCCGGCGCGAAGCGGCTGCAAGAGAAGTACCCTTCGATCGGGGACGTGCGCGGGCGGGGCCTGATGATCGGCGTCGAGTTCGTCAAGGACCGCGCGACGCGTGAGCCCGCCTCGGACATTCCGCACCAGCTGGTGGAGCGGGCGTTCCGCAAAGGCCTGCTGCTCCTGGGCGCGGGGAAGAGCACCCTGCGGCTCGCGCCGCCGCTCGTCGTGGACGAGTATGACGTGGACACCGCGCTGCGCATCATCGACGAGTGCCTGCGGGAGATGACGGACTAGGTGCCGTCCAAGGTCATGTCGATGCGGGACGCCGTCTCCCGCTTTGTCCACGACGGCGACACCGTCGTCATCGAAGGGTTCACCCATCTCATCTGCTTCGCCGCCGGCCACGAGATCATCCGCCAGCGTCGCCGCGATCTCACGCTCGCCCGGCTCACGCCGGACTTGATCTACGACCAGATGATCGCCGCGGGCTGCGCCCGGAAGCTCGTCTTCTCCTGGGCGGGGAATCCGGGCGTCGGGTCGTTGCACGCGTTCCGGCGTGCGGTGGAAGGGAAGAGTCGGGGGGGGCTCGAGATCGAGGAATACTCGCACTTCGGCATGGTTGCCCGGTTTTCGGCAGGCGCGGCCCGGCTGCCCTTCTGGCCGCTGCGAAACTATATGGGCACCGATCTGCCGACGGCCAACCCGCGCATCCGGTCGGTCATGTGTCCGTACACGGGCGAGGCACTGGCCACCGTGCCGGCCCTCAATCCGGGCGTCACTATCGTGCACGCTCAGCGCGCCGACCGGGGGGGCAACACGCAGATGTGGGGCCTCGTCGGTGTGCAGAAAGAAGCCGCCTTCGCCTCGGAACGGGTGATCGTCGTCGTGGAAGAGCTGGTAGACGAGCAGGTCATCCGCTCCGATCCCAACCGCACCGTGATTCCAGGCGTCATCGTGAGCGGGGTGGTGCTCGAGCCGTGGGGAGCGCACCCATCGTACGCGCAGGGTTACTACGACCGGGACAACGATTTCTACGTCGCCTGGGAGAGCATCTCGCGCGACCCCGACAAACTCGCGCGCTATCTCGACGAGTTCGTGTACGACGTGCCCGACCGTGCAGGGTACATGGAGAAACAGCCTCACCTGGCCGTAAGACTCAAGGCGAAAGAGCGACTCTCCCGCGGAGTCAACTACGGTTTCTAGCCCCGTCTGTACGCCCGACGAGATGATGGCCGCCGTCGCGGCGCGCGAGCTGCGCGATGGAGAGGTGGTCTTTGTCGGCATCGGGCTCCCGAACCTCGCTTGCAACCTGGCGCGCGCGACGCACGCACCCAACCTCGTCCTGATCTACGAATCGGGTGCGGTGGGGGCGGGGCCGGAGCGCCTGCCGGTGTCGATCGGCGACCCGGCGCTCGTCACGGGTTCGCTCATGGTGTGCGGCATGGCGGACGTGTTTCAGCTATTCCTGCAGAACGGCCGGATCGAAGTGGGCTTCCTGGGCGGCGCGCAGGTCGATCGCTACGGCAACATCAACACGACCGTGATCGGGCCGTACGAGCGACCCGCCGTACGGCTCCCCGGGTCGGGTGGTGCGGCTGAGATTGCGGTGCACGCCCAGCGCACGCTGATCGTCGCCAAGCTCAGCCCGCGGGCCTTCCCCGCGCGGGTGGACTTCGTTACGAGCCCGGGGCAACGGTGTGGCGAGCGCAGCCGACGCGAGCTGGGCATGCCGGGTGCGGGGCCGGTGAAGGTCATCACCGACAAAGCCATCCTCGAGGCCGACCCGGCGACCGGCGAGATGGTGCTGGCGGCACTCTATCCCGGCGTCACGGCCGACGAGGTCCAACAGGGCGTCGGGTGGCCGCTCTCGCGCCGGCCGCGCCTCGCCGCCGTCGCTGCCCCGACCGAGGCATTCGCTCGGCCCCCGCGTGCGCCGGCTCGCCGACACGTACGTCGCTGCCTACTTCGAGCGGCATCCTGACGAAGCGACGCTCGACGGCGTGGCCGGCGCGTCGCACGACCGCCTGCCGGACGACTCCCCGCCGGCGCTCGCACGCTGGCAGGAGCGCGAGGATGCCTGGCTGGCGGACCTCCGCGCCATCGATCCCGGGCGACTCGGCGATGGCCTGGAGGCGGTAGCGTACGGGGTGATGCGTGACGCGCTCGAGGGAGCGGTGGCGACTCGGCTGTGCCGTCCCGAGCTCTGGAACGTGGGCCACACGGGGAACGGAGCGGTGGCCGTGATCATGGCGCTCACCGCACTGCAGCCGGTCGGCACGGAGGCGGCGCGGCGGCAGACGCTGACGCGGTGGCGGGCGATTCCAGGCTACCTCGCCACGGCGGAGGGGAATCAGCGAGCTGGTCTCCGCCTGGGATTCAGCGCTCCGCAGAGCAACGTCCGCATCACTGTCTCCCAGCTCGACAGCCTGCTCGCCACGCTACTCGAACGCTCTCCCCTGTTCGACCCCGCCCGCCGCGACACCACGCCCTGGTTTCGGCTCGAGCTGGCGCGGCTGCTCACGGTGGCGGTGCTGCCGGCGCTGCAAGGCTACCGCGACTTCCTGGCGCGGGATTACCTCCCGCGTGCCCGCAGGGCGATCGGCGTCTCCGCCAACCCCGACGGCGCGGCGTGCTACCGCGGGAGCATTCGCGCGACCACTGGGCTCGCGCTCTCTCCCGATTCGGTTCACCGCCTCGGCCGCGCGACGGTGGCGAGGCTTGAGGCGGAGATGCGCGTCATCGCGCGGCGTTCGTTCCGGACGCGGGACGTCGGCCGGCTCCTCGAGCGACTGCGGAACGACCATGCCTTCACGTTCCGCTCGCGCGAGGCGATGCTCGGCGCGGCGCGCGGCGCCGTCCAGCGGGCCAAGGCGGGGATGTCGGGCTGGTTCGGACGACTCCCGCAGGCCGACGTCGTGGTCGAACCCTACCCGGCATTTCGCGAGCGCGAGAGCGTGGCCGAATGGCATCCGCCCGCCGAGGACGGCAGTCGCCCCGGTATCTACTTCCTCAGCACCTATGACCCCGACCACAAGTCGCGGGCCGACCTCGAAGCGCTGACGTTCCACGAGACTATTCCGGGTCACCACCTGCAGGGAGTGATCGCGCTCGAGCGAGGGCCGGCGATCCCCGCCATTGCGCGCTACTTCTGGTCCCCCGGGTTCGGTGAGGGATGGGCCGAATATGCCGAGCAGCTGGCGGACGAGATGGGGCTCTACTCGTCCGATACCGCGCGGCTCGGCGCGCTGGCCGACATCACCCTCTCCGCCGCGCTGCTCGTGGTGGACACGGGGATCAATGCGTTCGGGTGGACGCGAGAGCGGGGAATCGCCTACATCCGGGAGCACACGCGCGTGCCGCGGCTTCGCGCCGAAGTGCCGGTGGACCGCTACCCAATCTGGCCGGCACAGGGACTGGCCTACGCGCTCGGTCGACTCGAGATCCGGCGCCTGCGGGCGGCGGCGGAGAGGGCGTTGGGCCCGCGCTTCGACGTCAAGGAGTTCCACGACCGAGTGCTCGAGAACGGCGCCGTGCCGCTGCCCATCTTGCGGGAGAGCATCGAGCGATGGATCGCCGCCGCGCGCTGATCCTCCTCGCCGCGTGGTCCGCCGTCGCCTCCCCCGGGTGGGTGGCGGCGCAGCGCGAGCCGGTGCTGAAGCAGGTCGGCGTGCCGCACGCCTACTACTGGCGGGAGATGTACGTCCCGCAGGTGACGAGCGGGCCGAGCGCCGTCACGTGGTCACCCGACGGGACCGAGCTGATCTACTCGATGCAGGGCTCGCTTTGGCGGCAACGGATCGGCTCGCGGGTGGCGCAGCAGTTGACGGCGGGGGAGGGATACGACTACCAGCCCGACTGGTCCCCCGATGGGCGGCTGGTCGTGTTCGCGCGCTACGCGCACGACGCCATCGAGCTGCGGCTCCTCGATCTGGCCGCGCAGAGCGTGCAACCCGTCACGGCGAACGGCGCCGTCAACGTCGAGCCGCGGTGGTCGCCCGACGGCACGCGCATCGCGTTCGTCTCGTCCGCGTACAACCGGCGGTGGCACATCTTCACCGTCGCGATAGACGCCGGCAGGGCGGCAGCGGGGACCGTCACCCGGCTCACCGAGGACAACGACAGCGGGCTGCCGCGCTACTACTACAGCGTGTGGGATCAGTATCTCTCACCCACGTGGTCCCCGGACGGGCGGGAGCTCATCGTCGTCTCGAACCGCGGG
>QHUD01000158.1 GCA_003221085.1 Gemmatimonadota bacterium | reverse complement strand
GCGATTTCACCGCGGTTGTAGTTCGAGTGGAACCACAGGAGGTCGCCGGCGCCCAGCCCCAGGCCGCTCCGGTGCGTCACGAGATCACGCACCGTGAGCTCACGCGTCACGTACGGGTCGTACAGCTGGAAGCCCGGCAGGAACTTCGTTACCGGATCGTCCCAGGCGAGCTTCCCCTCGTCCGCCAGGAGCGCGAGCGCGGCGGTAGTGAACGCCTTGGTGTTCGACGCGATCTGGAACAACGTGTGAGCGTCCACGCGCGCGGTGTCACCCATGGTGCGCACGCCGTAGCCCTTGGCGAACAGCACCCGGCCGTCCTTGACCACCGCGATACCCGCCCCCGGGGTCCGAAGCACCTGGAGTGCGCGGGCGACGTACGCGTCGAAGCCTTTCTGGGGAAGCTCTGGGCCGGGGCCCCGCGGGGAGCGAAGAGCGCCAGCCCCACGGTGACGAGGGCGATCCTCACGGTGATCCTCGGGGTCGGTCTACAATCCGGTGGAGAGGCGCACCACCACGTTTCGGCCCTCCCCGAACGCGAACACCTTGTAGCGGCTGAGAAAGTCGGTGTACCGCGTGTTCGTGGCGTTGCGGACTCGGACGTCGAGGTAGATGAGACGTCCGCCGACGGTCTGTTCGAGCCCCGTGCCCAGGTTGAGGAGCTGGTACGCCGGGGTCTGCTCGTCGAACGGGCCGAGTCGCGTCTGACGCGTGACGGCCTGGAGCCCGGCGCGCAGGTACACGCGCTCTGCCCACCGCAGCCCGCTCGTGTGCCATTCCGCCTCGACGTCCGCGCGCGGTGCGGGGATGAGCGGTAACGGCTCGTTGGTCTCGTTGTTGGTGCCCCGGACCGCGTCCGCCCGGGCGCGCAGCGTGAGCATCGGGGCAGCGACGATTTCCGCCCCGATCTCCGCACCCACCAGCACGGCGCGCGCTTGCTGGTACCGATAGATCACCAGCCCGGACCCCGGGTCGGTCGAGCCGGTCGGCGCAATATAGAGGTAGCTGCCGATCTGATTGCGATACGCGGCGACCTCGCCGCGCAGGCGTCTGCTCTGCCACCGCACGCTCAGGTCGGCGTTGAAGCTCACCTCCGGGCGCGCGTTGGGCAGCCCGATTTCGTAGCGGTCTTCCCCCAGGTGGGGCCCGTTGGTGAAGAGCTCGAACAGCGTCGGCGCGCGGAAGGCGCGGCCGGCGTTCGCCGCGACCGCGAGCCCCGGCTCGGCGCGATACACCACCCCCATGTTCGCCGTCAGGGCAGAGGCGTTCCGTGCTTGCGCCGAAACCTGGAGCGCGGCGTTGGAGTCGACGCTCAGGTGGCGGGCGTCGCCTCGGGCGCCGAACAGCAGGGTCCACCGGCCCAGGGTGGCCGTCTCGAGCGCGAACACCGCGCCGGCGAGGGTGCGGGCCCCAGGGACGAGGGGCTCGAGGCCGCGCGTTCGATTGTCTTGATACAACCCGGAAGCTCCCACAGTGCCGGTGAGCCCGCCGGGCGAAGCGTGGTGCAGCAGGACGTCAGTCGAATACGTGTTCAGCAGGAGATCGAAGTTCGGAGTCGAATCCCCGTTGCGGCTCTGGTCGGACACTTCCTGGAGCGAGTGGCGCTGCCACTGGGACTTCGTCTCGAGGCGCACGCTCCCGATCACGTTGTTGCTCGCGAGCTGCAGCCTATTGTCGGAAAGCCGGCGCAGCGGACCGTCGGCGTTGTCGGCGGGCACGGGAGGGCCATCGAGCAATCCGAACGCGCCTCCATACCGTGTGTAGCGGAGGGTCACGGAACCGCGGTCGCCATGCAGGCCCGCCTCCGCTTCCCCGTTGATGGCGTGGTACGCGGTGTTGTAGATATCGCCCGTCGGCGTAGAATCGTTGCCGGGCGGTGTGTGGAAGTTGTCCGCGCGACGCCCGATGCCGGTCACGCTCCAGCCGAACCGGCCGCTCGCCCCCTCGGCGCGGAGCACCGTTCCGACTTCGTTGTTGTTCGTCGCGCCGTACACCTCGGCGGCAGCCCGCAGGAATGGCGGACGACCGCGGCCGTCGGGCACCTCCCGGGGGATCACGTTGATCACACCGCCGATTGCGTCCGAGCCATAGAGCACGCTTGCCGGGCCGCGGATGACTTCCACACGCTCGGCCAACCGAGCGTCTACGGAGGGTCCGTCCTCGTCGCTCCACGAGTAGTCCTCGAGACGCTGTCCGTTGTCGAGCACCAACACGCGAGGTCCGGTCAGGCCGCGAATGATCGGTTTACCGACCTGCTCGCCGGTGCTTAAGGTGCGGACCCCCGGGAGCTCGTCCAACGCATGGGCGAGCGACACCTCGTGGGCGCGCCGCAGCTGCTCGCCCGCGAGCTCGGCGGTCGGCAACGGCGAGGCGAGCGGACTGATCGCGGAGCGGGTGGCGGTCACCGTGACTGCGCCCAGGTGGAGCGCGCTGGGCCGCAGCACGACGGTGAGCGACGGACCGGGAACCACGGCGGTCGCAACAGTCGGCGCATAACCCGGGTGGCGAACGACCACAGCGTAGCGGCCGGCGGGCGGCTTGGCGATCTGGAATGCCCCATCTGCTCGAGTGATCAGCGTCAGTCCCAGCTCGGCCACGCTGACGGTAGCCGCTGCGAGGGGGTGTCCGGCGGTGTCGACCACCGTGCCGTGCAGCGTGTCGCCGCCCGCGACGAGCGATGCGAGAAGCGCCAGCGTACCGAGGGCCACGACGTGTCCTCCCCGAAGGGCGACAGGTGGCCCGCAGCATACCAAACCTCGAGGAGGGTCGCAAGCGGCCTGGAACGCACTCGGGGCCCGACCCCACTCTTGAGGCCGGGCCCCGTCCGTGCGCGACCTGCGCGCTTACTCCTTATCGTACTTCAGCGCGAGCCTGAGTTGCATCAGCGCGGCATCGATCGCGCGAATCGCTTTCACGCGGTGGCCACCGAAATCGTGCGCGGCGCGCTGCAGATGCAGCCTCGCGGCTTCGAGCGCGCGGATCGCGGCATTGATCTCGGGGTGTGGCTCCTGGACGACGCCCGGAGTGGGACGCGTCGGTTGCCGCGGTTGGGCGGCGGCGAGCGGGAGGGCGAGGACGGCGGTGAGCACGGCAGCGGCGACAACGCGAGGGAGCGGAGCAAGCATGTTGCCTCCTTTTAGTCGCTTGACCTCCCTCCCACGATATCCGTCACGGGGCCTCGGCGGCCCGCTTGTACATCCAGTATTCGGGCCCCGCCTGCGCCTCCGGCCATTCGGCGAGGTGCTCCTCGCCGCGCCACGGCTCCGCATGGAGGTGGAGATCGCCACGCCAGGCGTCGTCGTCGTCCGCCCAATCGTCCGGTCGCCAAGACTGTCTCATGTCTTGCTGGAGTTGCAAGGCGTGTGCCCGGCGGCGCCGTGCGGGACAAGTCGGCCCGTGCTATAAGGATAGGGGACTGAGTGGCCGGGACGGACGGCGCCGGCCTGTTGCAGAGTTCGGCCCCGACGCGGCGCCTCGACACTAACATCCAGCGTGACCGCCATCACCATGCGTCTGCGCGTGACCTACCACCTCGCCTGCTCGAGCCGGCTCGCAGCCGACAAGGCGCGGGACATCGCGTTCGAGCAGACCGTCGAGCTCCCCGAAGGCGCCGTCCCCCCAGACGTTGCGGCGCGGGTCGCGGGGCGCGTCGAGTCGGTCGAGTCGCTCGGCCGCGGGCGCTCGCGTGCGGTGATCTCGTTCGACCCGGCCGTCGTATGCGGCGACCTGCCGCAGCTCTTGAACCTCCTGTTCGGCAACATCTCCTTCAAACCCGGAATTCTGATTGCGGATCTCGAGTGGCCCGACGAGCTGCTCGCCGCACTGCGCGGCCCCCGGCTCGGCATCACAGGGCTCCGCGAGCTCACGGGCGTCCGCGGGCGCGCCCTGCTGTGTACGGCGCTCAAACCGCTGGGTCTCTCCGCGGCCGGGCTCGCCGAGCGAGCCTACGGGTTCGCTCGTGCAGGGATCGACATCATCAAGGACGATCACAGCCTGTCGGATCAAGCCGCCGCCCCGTTTCGCGAACGGGTCGAGCGCTGTTGCGAGGCCGTCGCCCGCGCCAACGGCGAGACGGGCGGGAACGCGCGGTACTTCCCGAACGTCACGAGCAGCCCGCCGGAGATGTTGGAGCGCGCGGGGCTGGCGCGGCGCGCCGGCTGTGGCGGCGTCGTGGTGAACGCGCTTCCCGCGGGGCTGGGAGCCGTAGGCGCGGTCGCCGCCACGGGACTGGCGGTCATGTCGCACCCCGCGCTCGCGGGGGCGTTCTTCCAGCGGGACCACGGCATCGCACCGCCCGTGCTATTAGGCGACCTGTTCCGCGTCGCGGGCAGCGATGCCGTGATCTATCCCAACGTCGGGGGCCGGTTTACGTTCTCGGATGCGACCTGCGCGGCGATCAACGCGCGGCTGCGCGGGCCGCTCGGAACCGTGTCTCCTTCGTTTCCGGTGCCGGCGGGGGGAATCGACGCGGGCCGCGTGCCGTACTGGATCGAGCGGTACGGCGCGGACACCATCTTCCTGATTGGCGGGAGCCTGTACGCGCAACCCGAGCTCACCAGGGCGGCGGAGCGGCTAGTTGCGGCGGTGAGACGACATTTCCATGGATGACCGATCGAAGGTCCTGAAGTTCCGCGCGTTCCGCTGGGACGGAGTCCCCGCACGCGAGTACAAGAGCGGGGACGTGCCGTACCGGGACGTGACCCGTCAGACCCTGCTGGGCGAGGGGGCCGGCGAGGAGCCGTTCAGCTTCATCACCCGCTACTTCGAGATCGAAGCCGGTGGCTACTCGACGCTCGAGCGACACCAGCATCCCCATGCGGTGGTCGTCATCCGCGGTCGAGGGCGGGTGATGCTGGGCGATAAGACCTACGAGATCGCCCCGTTCGACTGCGTATACGTGTCGCCCGGCGTGGCGCACCAGTTCCAGGCGACCGGCGGTGAGCTGCTGGGATTTCTCTGCATCGTGGATCGGGTACGGGACCGACCCGAGGTCGTCCCGTGACGTTCCAGTCGGTCAACCCCGCCACGGGCGAGGTGCTCGAGACGTTCGAGGAGATGGCGCCCGAGGCGCTGACCAGGACCCTGGAGCGCGCCGACGCCGCGTCGCGCGAATGGCGCCGTTGGCCGGTCGCGGAGCGGGCGGAGCGCTTGCGGGCCGCTGGGCGCCTCCTCCGCGAGCGCAAGGACACGTACGCCCGCACGATGGCGCTCGAGATGGGAAAGCCGCTCGCCCAGGGGGTGGGGGAGGCCGAGAAGTGCGCCTGGGTGTGCGACTACTACGCTGAGCACGGGGCGGCCTTCCTGGCCGACGAGCCCCGCCCGAGCGACGCATCGCGGAGCTACATCCGGTTCGAAGCCCTCGGTCCGGTGCTCGCGATCATGCCGTGGAATTTCCCGTTCTGGCAGGTGTTCCGCTTCGCCGCGCCGGCGCTCGTCGCCGGCAACGCCGGCATCCTGAAGCACGCCCCCAACGTGCCGCGCTGCGCGATCGCGATTGAAGACGTCTTCCAGGACGCGGGCTTTCCGAATGGTCTGTTCCGCGCCGTGTTCCTGTCGAACGCGGCCGCCGGCGGCGTGATCGCCGATGAGCGCGTCCGGGCGGTGACGCTCACCGGCTCGGACCGTGCGGGGAGTCAGGTGGCCGAGCAGGCGGGTCGACACCTGAAGAAAACGGTGCTCGAGCTCGGGGGCAGCGATCCGTTCATCGTGCTGGAGGATGCGGATCTCGAGCGAGCCGCGACGACTGCCGCCGAGGCACGGCTGATCAACAGCGGCCAGAGTTGCATCGCCGCCAAACGCTTCATCGTCGTGGAGCGCGTGGCGGAGCGCTTTGTCGAGCGGTTCACGAGCGAAATGCGCGCCCGGAGGGTGGGTGATCCGCTCGACCCGGCGACGCAAATCGGGCCGCAGGCGCGGCTCGACCTGCGCGAGAACCTCCAGCGGCAGGTGCAAGAGTCGGTGAAGCGCGGCGCCCGACTCATTCTCGGCGGAGAGCTCCCCGCCGGTCGGGGCGCCTTCTACCCGCCCACGGTGTTGGTCGCGGTGGAGCCAGGGATGCCGGCCTTCGATCAGGAGACGTTCGGCCCCGTAGCGGCGGTGATCCGCGCCAAGGACGAAGCGGACGCGATCCGTATCGCGAACACGTCGCCCTACGGCCTCGGCGCGGCGGTGTGGACCGGCGACACGAAGCGCGGCGAGCGGGTCGCCTGCGAGCTCGAGGCCGGCAGCGTATTCGTGAACGGGGTCGTCAAGTCCGACCCCCGGCTGCCGTTCGGCGGGGTCAAGCGCTCGGGCTACGGGCGCGAGCTGTCCGAGTTCGGGCTGCGGGAGTTCGTGAACGTGAAGACGGTGTGGGTCGCGTGAACGTGCGCGTCGGCACCTCCGGCTACAACTTCCCCGAGTGGAAAGGGACGTTCTATCCGGCCAAGATGCCCGAAGCCAAGATGCTCGAGTACTACGGTCAGCGGCTCTCCACGGTGGAGATCAACTACACGTTTTATCGGATGCCGAACGCGAAAACCGTGGCCGGCTGGGACGCCGCCACGCCGGCGGCGTTCACGTTCGTGCTCAAGGCGCCGCAGCGCATCACGCACATCGCCCGCCTCCGGGACGTGGACGACCCGCTGCGCTACTTCCTCGAGACGGCGCGCAGACTGGGTCCGAAACTCGGGCCGATCCTGTTTCAGCTGCCCCCCAACTTCAAAAAGGACGTGGACCGGCTGAACGATCTGCTTACCCAGTTTCCGGCGGACCTGCGATGCGCCTGGGAGTTCCGGCACGAGTCGTGGTTCGTGGATGACGTGTACGCCGCGCTGCGGGTCGCGAACGGGGCGTTATGCGTCGCGGACACCGAGGCAGGGCACACCCCGCTCGTCGCGACGGCCGACTTCGGATACCTGCGACTGCGCGACGAGGGCTACAAGAAGCAGGACCTCGAGCAGTGGGCGACGACCGTGAAGGACCTGGGGAAGGGGTGGGGCGAGGCGTTCATCTTCTTCAAGCACGAGGAGTCGGGCATCGGGCCGAAACTGGCGCAGGAGTTCGCGACGCTGGTCTCCTGATCACGGAGTCAGTCCCGCCCCTCCAGGATGGGAATCGTGCATCCGCGTCGCCAGATCGGCGACGATCGCCTCCGGCGTCTCGCGAATGTCGCAGACCCACGCGCGCTCGTCCGGCGACGGCTCCTCCAGAATGGAGAGCTGGCTCTCGAGCAGCGATGGCGGCATGAAGTGCCCGCGGCGTTGGGCCAGGCGCTCCGCGAGAAGCGCTCGGCTCCCCGCGAGATACACGAACCGCACGTCCGCTTCCACAATGGAGCGCAGCAGGTCACGATAGCTCCGCTTGAGGGCCGAACACGAGACCACGAGACCCCTTCCCGCGCGCTTCGCCTCGCGCAGTCGGGCCGCGACCGCGCTCAGCCAACCACGGCGGTCGTCGTCCGTGAGCGGCGTCCCAGCCGCCATGCGCTTCACGTTGTCCGGGGGGTGCAGATCATCACCTTCGACGAACTCGAGGTCGAGCTCGCGCGCCACCCGCGCTCCGATCGTGGTCTTTCCGGAGCCCGAGACGCCCATCACGATGAACAACCCCGTGTGCACAGCGACCTATCCTATACCGCCGGAGGATTCCAGGCTATTCTGCTGGCTGCATGACTCAGATTGCCTTTGCGGGCGTCGGCGTCGATTTCGGCGACACCACCCTGTTCTCGAGCGTCTCCTTCACCGTCGCCCCGGGCGAACGGTGGGGCATCGTGGGCCGCAACGGCTCGGGCAAGACCACCCTCTTTCGGCTCCTGACCGGCGAGCTCGAGCCCAGCCGCGGCAGCATCGCGCGCGCGCCTGGCCTGCGAGTCTCAGTGCTGGAGCAGCACCGCGACTTCGGCGGCGCGACGACGGTGTGGGAGGCCGCGGCGGGCGGGTTGGCCGAGCTCCTGGCGCTGGAGCAGTCGCTCGTAACGCAGGCCGCCGATCTGGCGCTCGACTCCTCGGCGCGCGCCCTCACCCGATACGGCGAAGACCTGGAGCGCTTCGAGCGCGAAGGGGGCTACGCGGTCACCGCGCGCATTGACGCGGTCCTGCATGGCCTCGACTTCGATCCCGCGCGAGCTCGCGTCACCCCGCTTTCCGCGTTGAGCGGCGGCGAGCTCGGCCGCCTCGGCCTGGCGCGCCAGCTGATGACGACCGCCGATGTGCTGCTGCTAGACGAGCCGACCAATCACCTGGATCTCGAAACCACCCGCTGGCTCGAGCAATACCTCGCCGCGAGCGGGCGTACCGTGCTGCTCGTGAGTCACGATCGCGCATTCCTCGCCGGCACCGTGGATCACGTGCTGCACCTCGAAGGGGGCACCGCGACGTCGTACACTGGAGACTACGCCGCCTTCGTGACCCAACGCGCCGAGCGCCGGCTGACGCAACAGCGGGCCTATGAGCAGCAACAACGCACGATCGCACACGAGAAGGATTACATCGCGCGCAACATTGCGGGGCAGAACACTCGCCAGGCCAAAGGCCGGCGCAAACGGCTCGAGCGGCTGCCGCGATTGAGTCCCGTCATTGGTGTGGAAGGGACGATGGCGGTGCGCTTCGAAGTCCCGGAGCGCGGTGGCGATCAGGTCGTCAGCGCGAAGAACGTGAGCGTGGGAATCGGCACGCGCGTTCTGGTCGAGCGGTTCAGCGGAACATTGGAGCGGACCGGCGTGCTTGGCATTATCGGCCGCAACGGGGCGGGCAAGTCCACGCTGCTGCGGGCGCTACTGGGCGAGCATCCGATCGAAGCCGGTGAGCTGGGCCTCGGCACGTCGATCGCGGCCGGATACTACCGGCAGGATCTCTCGCAAGTGCCACTCGACCGCACGCTGTACGACGTGATCGCTGGGCTGCGGCCGAAGTGGGAACGCGGCCGCATCCAAGGGCACCTGGGACGATTCGGCTTCTCGGGGCAGGAAGTCCAGCGGCGCGCCGACTCATTGTCGGGCGGCGAGCGGGCGCGCGTCGCGCTCGCCATGCTGATGCTGTCGGGCGCCAACCTGCTGGTCCTCGACGAGCCGACCAATCATCTGGACGTGGAATCGATCGAGGCGCTCGAGGACGCGATCGACGCGTACGACGGCACGGTCATTCTGGTGAGTCACGACCGGGCGCTGCTGCGCGCGCTCACGACGCGGCTGTGGATCCTGCACGAGCGGCGCCTGACGGAGTTCGCGGGCGGCTTCGCGGAGT
>QHUD01000241.1 GCA_003221085.1 Gemmatimonadota bacterium | reverse complement strand
CGACCGGAAGAACGCGGCGTGGCCGCAGTCGTGCTGGATGATGAACAAGCGAATGAGGAAGAAGGCCGCAGGAACGGCAAGGAGCAGGGTGAGCCAGTAGCCGACGCGCAGGCTCGCGTACATCAGGGCCCAGGCGCCGGCGAACAGCGCCGCCGCGCTCGTCAGCTGCCACACGCTCCGCTTGAGATCAGGGCCCTTGTAGCGCGCCAGGCGCGCCGTCCATGCTGCTTCGTTGACCATCGCCCTACCGGTTCAGGGGTGTCCCAGCCTAATGGAGCCGGGGAGGGAAGTCAAACCACAGCCACCGCGCGCCCACGGGTTAGATTGATCAGCCTGGGACCCCAAGGGAGGTTGTCAATGGCACCCGTCACAATCGCGCGCTTTGTGCAGGAGCTCGAGAAGCTGAAACAGGTGGCGGACGCGGAAAAGCTCAAGCCGCAGGAGTACGACAGTCGACTCGCGAGGATCATTCAAGAGCTGCGGGAGAAGGGCATCGACGCTGACCGTGTCGCTACCACTGCCGCACTCGCCGATGCCGTCAAGCGCGGGATCATCACGCCGCCGGTGCAGGCGCACCTGCAGCGCCGACTGGGACTGACTTAGACGCCCTGGAAGTACTGCTCTTCCCAAGCGACGTCGAACACCTCGTTGCAGTGCCTGCAGCGCAGCGAGGCCAGGCGCTCGGTGAGGGGCACGCGCTCCCGGCAGTTGGGGCAGACCCCGTACTCGCGCACGCCGGGAAAGCGGGCTGGGTTCTTGGGACGCGGCACGACGGACCAGCGGTGCGGCGGCCTGCTGATGATGTCGAGGAGCGGCCGTGGCACGTCCACGGCCTCGCCGAGGACGTCGAGGAGAGCCTCGCGCGGCCCTAGCTTCTTCACGTGGTACCACGCGCCACGGCGCAGCGGGCGATCGATGTCGGCCCGCAGCCGCGCCCAATAACGCTTGGGAGTCACTGCCCCGCTCGTGTCACGTCCACGGCAATCCTAACGTCGCGTATGGATCAGTCCGTCATCGTGCTTTCGGGTCTTGAGCCGCTCTCGGAGCGCCGATCAGATGCGCGCGCGGTGGCCGATGCTTATCACAATAATACTGCTCCAGGCGTCCTGTGTCTTGGGACTTCTGGTTCGTCACCCAGCGGGCCACCGCTTCACAGGCCCTCCGGGTCACCCAGTCGTAGAAATCGCAGCGAGGCCCGTCCATGGAGAGTGCTCAGCGCTCTCGCCGCCCCCGTCACCGCGTTACCGGCGCGAAAGTCTGGCGGACTGTATCTGCCACTAAGGAGAGTTGCGCCTCCGCCATGTCGCGGTTGATCCACACCACGTGGTCGCCGCACATAATCGCATCCACCGGATAGGGTTGGCCGGCGAACGACTGGCCGTCCGAGCTCGCGACCTGCGTGCCGGGGAAGAAGTACCAGCAGCGCTCGCCACCCGGATGACTGTGGATCATCCCGATCGTCCCCAACCACCCGGCGTCCTCGCACGTCTGGTGCGGGACGACCCGCGTGGGAGTGGAGTGCTTGGGCTCGACGTCGGCCGGCGCGATGCGCCGTACCACGACCGTGGTGCCTCGCGTCTCCCCGATCATGCAACCCATGAACTCGGTGGGATACGAGCGATACTGGAGCGCCAGATAGCGGCGCGCCTGGTCGGACAGGACCAGCTTCCGCGTCGCCGGTCCGCGCGCGGCGTCGCCCCGCGCCCACGCGGACGCGACGAGACTTGCGGGCTCGGGTTGCAGGGCCAGCAACGCCGTCAGACCCAGGGCAACGCCTCCGATGCGGATGATCCGTTTACGACCTTCGTTCACTGTTCCCTCGAGCGTTCGCGTCGACCCACTGCCTTCTGGCGTTCGACAATTCGCAAGACCAATGCCAGCTGAGGCGTCGAATAGTGGTGCGAACACGACATGCCCCGCCGCGTTTTGGGGCACGGCAGGGGCACGCGCTGCGGTGCAAACCCACAGAATCAGCAAAGAATGGAGATTCAGGAGGCCGCCGACTGTTGCGTCGGCACTGTCAGGGGACCGCCACATCCGAGTGCGATCGCGGGGCCGCGCTGCCGGTCCAGGTTCGGCAGCGCCACCCCTCGGCCGTCCGCCGCTCAGCTACGGCGTGCCGTTGGCCTTCTGCAGCGCATCCTTCCGAACGAGGGCGAAGCCCACGGCGTTGAAGTTGTAGTCCGCCACTTCCCGGAACAGTTGCTTCGCCCGCCCGGCGTCGCCCGCACCCTCCGCCGCGACGGCGAGCTGATACTTGATGTAGGGGTCCAACAGATTGCCTTGCCGCAGGTGTGCGGCCGCTTCCTTGTACTTGCCCTGATACAGCGCGATGAATCCCTCCAGCTGGTGCATCGGCTCGAGCTTGCGCGGGTTCGCGTCGGGGGCGAGTAGCTGGGTGATGCGATCGGCTTGCTTCTGGGCCGACGCATAGTCCCCGCGGCGCGCCGCGGTCCACCCTTCGAGGTACGCGATCTGCGCCTGTTGCCCCCGCTTGAATGCTGGGTTGCCCGCCTCGTCCCCCTGCTGCATCAGTAACGGTTCGAGCTGTTTCAACGCCTGCTCCGCGGCCGCGCGGTTCCGACTGTGAGTCGCGATGACGACGACGTTCGTGAGCGCGGCCACCTTGTTGGCCTTGGGATCGGGGACCCCCAAGCCGTCGACGGACGCGACCAGCCGATTGAGCTCGTCGACCGCGGCTGCGGGATCGCCGGCGTACACGCTCACGTAGGCCCGGAACGGCGCGTAGGCG
>QHUD01000258.1 GCA_003221085.1 Gemmatimonadota bacterium | reverse complement strand
TCGCACAACCGCATCATCGGGTTGGTGGGCGTCTCGGCGTAGACCATCTTGGTCCGTGGGGTGACTGCGGCCGCGATGTTGGCCGTCTCGGCGGCGTCCACGAAGGTGAACTCGAGTCCCAGGCGCGTCCAGACTAGCGTCATCTGCCGGTGGGATCCGCCGTACACGTTCTCGCCGCTCACCACGTGGTCGCCCGCGGAGAGCAGCTTCAGGGCGGCGTCCAAAGCGGCGAGCCCCGAGGCGAAGGCGAAGCCGTGGCGCCCGCCCTCGAGCGCCGCGACGTTCCGTTCCAGCACTTCACGCGTCGGGTTGCGCGTGCGCGCGTACTCGTAGCCCTTGTGGCGGCCCAGCCCCTCCTGAATGTAGGTCGAGGTCTGATAGATCGGCGTCATGACCGCGCCCGCGAGCGGGTCGGGGATGTGCCCGGCATGCACGGCGCGCGTTCCGAAGCGGCGTTTCAGGTCCTCGCCCGATACCTGGGTCATGGCGGGAACGTAAGGGCGCCTTCCCAGCCGAGCAAGCGACCTTTACGTTAAGCGCACGATGCCCCAGCCGAACGCGGTCAAGTGCTTGGTCGTGGACGATGAGCCGCGGCTCCGGCGGGTCCTCGTGCGGTTGCTCGAGGGCGAGGGGTTTATCTGCTCCGAAGCGGGATCCGGCACCGAGGCGCTGGAGGTGCTGCAGCACGACCCCGTACCGCTGGTGATCTCGGACCTGCGCATGCCCCAGATGGACGGCGTCACGCTGCTGCGCGAGATCATCGCGCGCTGGCCCACGACGGCCGTGATCGTCGTGACCGCCGTGGCGGAGGTGGAGAGCGCCGTCGCCTGCCTGCAGCTGGGCGCGCTCGACTACGTCGCCAAACCGTTTCACCTGGACGAGGTGCGCGCCCGGGTGATGCAGGCGCTCGACAAGCGCAGCCTGAAAATGGAGGTCGAGGACTACCGGCGCACCCTGGAGCAGCGCGTCCAGGAGCAGGCGCGCCGGATCGAAGAGCTGTCGCTGGAGCGGCTCCAGGCGCTGGTCCACTTCCTCGAAGAGAAAGACCCGTACACGAGCGGCCACTCGGTGCGCGTCGCCGACTACTCGGCGCGCATCGGTCGCCAGATGGGGCTCTCGCAGGCGGTGATGGACACCATCGCGCTCGGCGCCGAGCTGCACGACATCGGCAAGATCGGCGTGAGCGAGGCCGTGCTCCACAAAGCGGGCAAGCTCACCGAAGCCGAGTACCGGCACATTATGGAACACCCGGTGATCGGGGCGCGCATCCTGGCGCCGCTGATGCGCGATGTGCCCCCGGCCCTGGCCATCGTCCGGTCGCACCACGAGCGCCTCGACGGCAAGGGATTCCCCGACGGCCTGAAGGGTGACCAGATTTCCCTCGAAGTGCGGATCGTGGGCGTGGCCGACTCGTTCGACGCGATGACGAGCGTCCGCCCCTACCGCCCCGCGCTGTCGGTGCAGAAAGCGCTGCAGGAGCTCGAGGAGGGCAAGGGGACCCAGTTCCATCCCCCCGCGGTCGAGGCCTTCCTCGCGGCCTTCCCCGACCGTTCGGGCCTCCCCGTCACCACGCCCGAGGTTCGGCCCCTCCATCTTCCTCCGCCCCTGGACGCGCACGGCCGCTCAACCCCGCCGGATTAGATTGTCGGCATGACCGACACCCTGATGATCGGTGTCTCGGGCATCCGAGGCATCGTCGGGAAGGACCTGACCGAGGAGATCGTCGCGCGCTACGCGACGGCCTTCGGCCTCTGGGCCAAGCAGCGGAAGGCGCTGGTCGTGGTCGGACGCGATGCCCGTGAGTCCGGGCCGGCGTTCGAGCGGGCGGTGGTCGAGGGACTGGTCTCCGTGGGGTGCGCCGTCGTCAACGTCGGTCTGGTCCCGACCCCGACGGTTCAGCTGGCCGTCGAGCATCATGCGGCGGGCGGCGGGATCGCCATCACGGCGAGCCACAACCCGATCGAGTGGAACGCGCTCAAGTTCATCGGGCCCGACGGGATCTTTCTCGATGGCGCGGATGGAATCCGAGTGCAAGGGTTGGTCGGGCAACACGCGAAGGACGGGAAACGGGAAGCGGGAAACGTGACGGCCGATTCGCGCGCCGTCGAGCGGCACTTGGCGGCTGTGTTGAAGCTCCCGGCGGTGGATGTGGAAGGGATCCGAAAGAAGAAGTTCACGATGGCGCTCGACGCGGTGCGGGGCGCGGGAGGACCCGTCATGCGTGCCCTCCTCGAGCGCCTCGGCTGCGAGGTGGCAGGCATCAACCTCGAGACCGACGGGCGATTCCCGCGACCGCCGGAGCCGATTCCGGAGAACCTGGGCGGGCTTTCGACCCTCGTCACGCGGGCAGGTGCCGAGCTTGGCATCGCGGTGGATCCGGACGTCGACCGGCTGGCGATCGTGGACGAGAAGGGCGTGCCAATCGGGGAGGATTACACGCTGGCCTTCGCGGTGAGAGCGGTCCTTGGCGGACAGGCGGGCGGGCGGACCGGCGGACCGAAGGCGCCGTCACCGTCCGCCAGTCCGGCTGTCCGCCCGTCCGTCGTTTGCAACCTCTCGACGAGCCTGGTCGTCGAAGACGCCGCTCGCGAGTGCGGGGCGGTGGTCGTACGGACTCCCGTGGGCGAAGTCCACGTCGCTCGCGCCATCTTACGCCTTGCGGCTGTAATCGGGGGGGAAGGGAACGGCGGCGTGATGTATCCGGCGCTGCACGCGGGTCGCGACGCGCCGGTGGCCGCCGCGCTGCTCTTGACTCTGCTCGCCCGGGACGGCAGGCGAGTGAGTGAGCTCGTGGCGGCGGCGCCGCGGTACGCGATCGTGAAGGCCAAGGCGGAACGCGGAACGCGGAACGCGGGACGGGGGCTGGAAGACGTCTATGCTGCGTTGCGCAAGCGTTTTCCGGAAGCGAGCGTCGACACGCAGGACGGCCTGCGTCTGGCCTGGCGGGACCGCTGGCTCCATGTGCGGCCGTCCAACACCGAGCCGATCATCCGGCTCATCGCCGAAGCGCCGTCGGGCGCCGAGGCTCAGGGGCTCGTGGACGAGGGGCGGCGCCTATGTGCGGCATCGTAGGATACACGGGGCCGCGGCAGGCGGCCTCGCTCCTGCTCGAGGGACTACGGCGTCTCGAGTACCGCGGGTACGACTCGGCCGGGCTCGCGCTGATCGAGGACGGGCGCATCGAAGTGCATAAGGCCGCGGGAAAGATCAGCGTGCTGGAGAAGGATCTCGGCAAGACGCTTCCCGCCGGGCATACGGGGATCGCTCACACGCGCTGGGCCACACACGGGGCGCCCAACACCGTCAACGCGCACCCCCACACCGACTGCGGCGGCACGCTGGCGCTGGTCCACAATGGGATCATCGAGAACGCCGGCGCGCTGCGCACGGCGCTCGGGAAGCGCGGTCACGTGTTTCGCTCCGAGACCGACACCGAGGTCGTCGCGCACCTGATCGAGGAGCTGCTGTCTACGGGGGCCTCCCTGGTCGAGGCGGTGGCGGGGGCGTTGCATCAGGTCGACGGCACCTACGGCATCGCCGTGGTGTCGACGCGCGAGCCCGACACGGTCGTCGCGGCACGGCGGGGCTCTCCGCTGCTCGTGGCCCTCGGTGCGGGGGAGAATTTCGTCGCCTCCGACGCTTCGGCGGTGCTGGCCCACACCCGGTCGGTGGTCTACCTGGACGATGGGGAGATCGCGGTCGTTCGGCCGTCCGAGTACCGCATCCTCGATCTCGACACGGTAGAGAAGGAAAAGGCGGTCACGCGGGTGGACTGGGACCTCGCCACGATCGAGCGGGGCGGCCATGCGCACTTCATGCTCAAGGAGATCATGGAGCAGCCCGAGAGTCTGCGGAACACGCTGCGCGGCCGGTTACTCGAGGAAGACGGCACCGCGCGGCTCGGCGGGCTGAACATCGACGACGAGCAACTGCTGCAGGTGAACCGCATCGTGTTCACCGCCTGCGGCACGTCCTGGCACTCGGCGCTGATCGGCGAGTACATGATGGAGGAGCTGGCGCGCATCCCGTCCGAGGTCGAGTACGCCTCCGAGTTTCGCTACCGCAACCCGATCGTAGACGAGCGGACCCTGGTCGTGGGGATCTCGCAATCGGGCGAGACGGCAGACACGCTCGCCGCGCTGCGGGAGGCGAAGCGGCGCGGTGCCCGGACGCTCGGTCTGGTGAACGTCGTGGGCGCCACCATCGCGCGCGAAGTGGACGGGGGGATCTACCTGCACGCCGGCCCGGAAATCGGCGTCGCATCGACCAAGGCGTTCACGAGCCAGATCGCGGCGCTGGCGCTGCTCACGCTCAAGATGGGCCGGCTGCGGTCGCTTTCCATCCTCCAGGGGCGCGAGGTCGTGCGCGGGCTCGCCCGGCTCCCGGAGCTGGTGGAGCGGGTGCTCGCGAAGGCGCCTGCGGTGGAGCAGATCGCCGAGCGGATGATGCGGGCGACCAACGTCCTCTACCTCGGCCGTGGCTACAACTTTCCGGTGGCGCTCGA
>QHUD01000257.1:2703-4532 GCA_003221085.1 Gemmatimonadota bacterium | reverse complement strand
TACAACTTCTAGGACCGGCTACCGGATCGTAGTGAGTCGCCAGCCGCCGGAGTCCACGACGAGCATCGCCCGGAACGTCACCGGTCGCCGCTCGGCCCGGCCGGTCCTGGCGTTGTCGTACTCGTAGGTCCCGCTCACGATCGCTTCGGCCGTGAGGCCCGAGAGATGCAGGGCCGTGACCGTCAGGCCGGCCTTGAGATTTCGCACCGACTGGAAGAAGTCCTGCCAACTCTGCTCCTGCGCCGACGTGAGGCCCGGATACGCGCGCCGCACCTGGCCCACGTCGCGCGCCTCCAGGGCGCGCGCGTAGTCATCGATCACCTTCTGGATGTCGGGCCGCGGGTCGACGGGAGCGGGCGTCGCGGCGGGCGGAGCGGCCTGCTCCACGGCGCGGCGCGGCTGGGTATCACGCGTCGCCCGGGCCCGTGACTGGCGCTCGGCATCCGCCCACAAAGAGGCGGCCGTGGCGAGCTGCACCATCGCCTCGGGCCACCGGCTCTGGGCCGCGAGCGATTCCGCCCCCTTGAACGCGGTGTCCCCCCTCGCCAGCTCGGGGGGCGTCGCGCCAGCCTCGAGCGCCCGACTCATCGCGGTAAGGGCGCGTGCGCGGAGCGAGCGCAGCACGCTGTCGTCGCGCTGCGCAACCGGCGGATGCACCGCGGACTCCGTGGCCGCCGCAGGAGGCGGGGGGGCCTGGCGCACGCGCGCCGGCACCCTCGACGTCCGTGCGGGAACCGGCTCGGGGGCGGGGACGGGCGCCCGACGCGTGGGTGGCGCCGTATCCGTGAGAACGGCAGGCGGAATTTGGCTCACGCGGACCGTGTCGCGGGGCGAGATGGTTGGCATCGCTGTCTGTCTCGCCCTCCAGGGAGCAAGCGACCAGAGCGCGGCGGCGAGGGCCGCCACCCCGAGCCCCCCGAGCCCCCACCAGAGTCGCGCACCAGGAGGGGCACGCCGGACGGCCATGGCGGCCGAGTGCGTCTGCGGCTTGGACAGCACCAGCGGGCTCGTCGGCGTCTTGAGCTGGGCCATCAACGCTGGGCCGGCGCCCGCCTTCGCCAGGGTGATCATGTCGCCGCGTACGGGATCGTCGTGCCGCAGCGACGGCCGCCCGCACACCGCCACGATGTCGTCCAGGGTGGGCCAGCGCCGGACCGGATCCTTTTCGAGCATGCGCATGACGCCGGCGGCGAGATTGGGTGGACAGTCCGGGCGCAGCTCGGCCACCGGCCGCGGGCGCTCATTGAAGTGCGCGTACATCACCGCCATGGTCGAGTCGCCCTGGAACGGCAGCCGCCCGGTCAGGATCTCGTACGCGACAACGCCCAGCGAGTACTGGTCGGATGCACCGGTGACTTCTCGGGTCTCGCATTGCTCGGGGCTCATGTACGTCGGCGTGCCAACCGTCACGCCGGTCATCGTGAGCCCTTCCGCCTGAACCACCTTGGCGATCCCGAAGTCCGTGACGACGGCCCACCCGTCCTCGTCCAGCATGATGTTCGCGGACTTGATGTCACGGTGGATCACCCCGTGACGATGGGCGTACCCGAGCGCGTCCCCTACCTGCGCGAGGATCGTCTGCACCATGGCGATGGGCAGCGTGCCGACGTCACGAATGACCGAATCGAGGGCCCGTCCCTGCACGTGCTTCATGACGAAGTACAGGACGTGCTCACTTTCCTTGACGGCGTAGATGGGGATGATGTGGGGATGGCTCAGCGCCGCGGCGGTGCGTGCCTCCCGTTTGAACCGTTCGACCATGCCTTCGCCCATGAGCAGGAGGGCGGGCGCCAGTACCTTGATCGCCACCTTGCGGTCGAGCGCGAGGT
>QHUD01000257.1:0-2688 GCA_003221085.1 Gemmatimonadota bacterium | reverse complement strand
CAGCTCGGCGAGGATCTCGTATTCCCCGAGGGTGGCGTGGCGCAGGGCGTCGAGTTGGGCGTTATGCTCGGCGGGCGGTGGGTGGCGGGGAGGCGGCGCGACCCCGGCGCTGGGGCGGCCCGCCGCCACAGGGACGCTGGTACCGCAGCGGAGACAGAAATACGCCCCCGGCGCCAGGGAGGTGCCGCAGCGAGCGCAATAGGAAAGTGTCTCCTGAGCCATCAGCCAACGCCTATCGAGCGGTCCCCTAAATAACACATGGGCACTCGGTGGGCAACTCGTTGTCGCGAACGCGGTTTCCGACCTACCCGAACACCGGCGTCAACGGCGGGTCTCCCTTGAGCACTGCCTGCACGTTTGCGAGTGCGATCGTCGCCATCTGGCGGCGCGCTTCGAGCGTGGCGCTGCCGATGTGCGGCAACAGCACGGCGCGTGGCGCGGCCCGCAGGCGAGCGTGGACCGCGGGCTCCTCCAGATACACGTCCAGCCCGGCCCCACCCAGCCGCCCTTCTTCGAGGGCCTGCGCGAGTGCTTCCTCGCGAATCAGGTCACCGCGCGCCGTGTTGATCAGGAGGGCGCCCGGCTTCATCTGGCGCAACGTGTCGGCGTTGATGATGCCCTTGGTCTCCGGCACCGACGGCGCATGGAGCGACAGCACATCGCTGTCCTTCAGGAGCCGCGAGAACTCGACGCGAATCGCGCCGCTCTCCCGCTCGAAGTCGGGCCGCGGGTTGCGTGCCGTGTACAGCACCCGCATCCCGAACGGCACGGCGCGCCGCCCGACCGCCTGGCCGATTCGTCCCGCGCCGAACAGGCCGAGCGTACGGCCGCGTAGCTCGATCCCGAGCAGCAGCTCCGGATGCCATCCGGTCCAGGAACCACTCTTTACCAGCTCGGTCCCCGGTACCACATGGCGGGCGCAGGCGAGGATCAGCGCCCACGCGAGGTCGGCGGTGGCGTCGGTGAGGACGTCGGGCGTGTTCGTGACCGTGACCCGGCGCATCTCGGCCGCCACGACGTCCACGTTGTCGTGCCCCACGGCGCAGTTCGCCACGATCTTGAGCTTGGGAAGTCGCTTCAGCTCGCTGCCGCCCACCCAGCGCGACAACAGCGGCACGAGCGCGACGTAGTCACCCGCAGGAGTCGGCTGATCCGTCGGGAGCCAGGTGACGTCCAGGCCGACGAGCTGCTCGGGCGCGAGCAGCCGCTGCAGCTCGGCGGCGATGAGGACGGGGTGGGCCACTACCTCCTCATCTGCGCCCGCCGGATCGAGTCGTCCACGGCGAGCGCGCGTGTGGGGCTCCATTTGTAATAGAGCTGGAGACACGACCCCGCCTGCATCTTGCGTTGCCTGGTGCAGGTCGCGATCTCCTGGCGGTGCTTGGGCGCGTCGTGGCGCCACACCGAATCCTCCGTGGCCGTAGCGCGGGCTTCCGCCCAGCCGTACCCCATAAGGCAACGCGTCACGTCACCCGAGGGGTCTTTGGCGCACTCCGCGATCTCCTGCTTGTGCCGCGCCGCGTCGGCGCGCCACGTCGAGTCGGCGTGCAGCTGCGCGATCGAATCCTGTTCCTGCTGGTACTTCGTGGCCGCGGTGAGTGCCGCGTCCTGCTGCCACTTGTATTGCAGCACCAGACACTGTGCCGCACCCTTGGCGTCCATCGTGATCCTGCTGCACTCCCGTATCTCGGCGGCCTTCTTGGCGGCCGATTTGAAGCAGCCGAGGGCGGATGCTGTGACCAGGGCGGCGAACCAGGCCTTCGTCCCGCGCATCATGGCCTCCTGAGGAAGGCTGCACGGAGGAGAGCAGGAGTGATCAGTGAACAGACGGACAGGGTGGGATTCGAACCCACGGTACCCTTGCGGGCACACCGGTTTTCGAGACCGGCCGTTTCAACCGCTCACGCACCTGTCCAGCAGGCTAGACGTCTAGCCGTCTAGACGTCCAGGAAGTGCGACGGATAGGGTGGGATTCGAACCCACGAAACGGTTACCCGTTTACGCGCTCTCCAGGCGCGTGCCTTCAGCCGCTCGGCCACCTATCCACAACTACTAGACGCACAGACGCGTAGACGCGTAGACGCACAGACGCGTAGTAAATACAAAGACCGTGCCGGTTTCGCTACGGGCGGCACCGTCCCCGAAACCCACATCCCGCCGCCGCGTATACTTGGAGTCTCCCGCAGCGACCTTCGAAGAGGAGCGACTTATGAACACGCTGCCCAAGAAGCGCGAGCCCGGCGATACCCCTGAAGTCAACAGCATCCCCACCTGGCGGGAGCTGGCGGACCGGTTCCGCGACCTGATGAAGGACTTCCTCAAGGAAGGCAAGGAGCTCGAGCGCGAGCTCGAGCCGAGGCTCCTCCCGGCGCTGAAACGTCTGCGGCTCGAGATCGAGAAGCTCATCGCGAAGCTCGAGGAGCGGGCGAAGAAGAAAACCGACTAGACCCGCGGGAACCGAGCTACCCGCGACGCAGTCGCGCGCGATCCACCTTCCCGAGGTGGGTTCGCGGCAGCGCCTCGAGAAAGATCACCTCGCGCGGATACTTGTACGGTTCGAGCCGGCCTCGCACGAACGCTTGCAGCTCTTCGGCCAACCCCTCGCGCCGCTCCCGTGCGACTACGAAAGCGTGTGGCTTGACGAGCCCGTGCTCCCCCACGATGCCGACCACCGCGACCTCCTGCACC
>QHUD01000157.1 GCA_003221085.1 Gemmatimonadota bacterium | reverse complement strand
TAGCGTCTAGTTAAAGGGGGCCCGGGGCCGGATCCGCCCGGGCCCCGCGTGTTTGTGCCATGCACCGCTTGTCGCCGACACGCCGCTCCGCCCACCGTTTCACGACCGCAACACCTGCGCTGGAATCAGTACCAAGGGCCCCCCTCGGCATGCTTTGTATGTAGCCCGAATCTTGCTGTAACAGCGGCGGCCGTGTTGACACATGTGCGCTCTCCGTCGAAGTGCTGTTATGCGCGTTCCCGCGTCTAGACGCCTCCGCGTTTGCCTGCGACTCGCCGTCGCCGCGGCGGGCAGCTGTCTGACGTCGCTTCACTGCCTCGCGATCGAGGAGGCAGCTGGTCCGCGCGTGGAGCCGGACGGCAGGCCGGACCCCACGCTGCTGCCCCACGCGGCCCGGCAGGCTCCGAACGTGATCGCCTACGCCGCGCTGAACGTCGTCAACCGGCCGGCGGGCTTTTCCTACAGCGACCCGGTGACAGGAGTGAAGGTGTGGAAGGTCACGAGCAGCTCGGTCCCCATCGCGAACAGCAGCGCCGGGCATGACTACTCCGACGGCCCGAACGAAGTCAGCCTCGGCTGGGGCATCAACCACAACACCTACACCATTCTCATCGGGGCTCCGCAAGGAGAGATGAAATACTATCTCGTGGATTTCACCCGCGGCGTCGGGTTCACGAACTACCGGCGACTCACGGTGCAGCCAGCACATGACCTGGGCGTCTCGTTCTCCAACCTGGCCAGTCAACCGCAGATCGCCTACATCTTGACGACCACGCAGATCGTCCGGTACAACACCGCCACGATGCAGGTCGAGAACACGGGGACCTTCCCCCTGAACCACGATCTACAGGGCTGGCTCCAACATGACAGGAACGACGGGTGGTTCGTAGGCTTGGTGGACGACACCACGGCCTTTGCGTGGAACAGCCAGACCAATCAGCTCCTCACACACGAGGAGTCGTGGCTGAACGAGCCGCGCCTCGAGCGCGACGGGCGCTACATTGCCCTGACGAACAGCAACAGCACCTTCCGGCTCTGGGATCTGGCCAGCAATACGTTCGGCCCCACCCAGAGTAGCAACCAGTACTGGCTCGGGCACAACGCCAATCTCCGAGGCCAGTGGGTGACGACCGATGTGAATGCCACCGCCCCCTTCGACCTCGACCGCTACACCCCCAGCGGCGGCGAGATCGTGCGGACGCGCATTTTCAACAACAGCGCCGGTACGGGCGTGCACCACTCCGGCAACTGGGTGCAGTCCGACGCGGAGCTGGGGGGCGACCTCAACCGGCAGTGGTCGTTCTTCAGTGGAGTCGACGACAACGCCTACACCGCCGCTGCGCTCTGGAAGCAAGCCATCGGCGTCGTGCGCAGCGACGGCAGCGATGCCCGGCTCCTGGTGCATCACTACTCAACGAAGCCCGACTATTATGCCGACCCGTTCGCCCAGCCGAGTCCCGATGGCAGGGTCGTGATTTTCAACTCGAACATGCTCGGCTCGGCTCGCTACGACCTCTTTGTCGCCGAAATGCCACTCCGTTGACTGCTGCACAAGGGCCACGCCTGACTCACAACTCGTGACCCGGCTTGCTGTGACCCACCTCGCCACTGGCACGATCGTTTTATGATACCATTTCCTCGGATGTACGCGGACGGCCCTGTCTCGGGGTGAAACTGCTGCGTGTCTTGCCGAGTCCCGCGACATCCACGATCGTCAAGCCCAGGAGTGCCCAGATACCGTTGGAACTTTAAGCGCCTAGGAACCTAGAACTCATCGCAACTCGCCTGATCGCCCCCCGGGAGGTATGTGTGCGCTGCCCCGGTCCCAAGCGGTTTCGTGTGTCTTTGGTTCCCGCAGCCGCCTGCGCGGTGGCCGCTGCATTGGTCGGCTGCCTCGCTGTCGAGAAGGCCGGCCCGAGCGTGTCAGTGGTTGCCTCAGTGCGCGTGTGGCCGACGTCGGCCAAGGTCCGGGTCGGAGAGACTCTGCAGCTCACCGCCACCCCGCAGGACGCTGCCGGTGCGCCGCTGGCCGGGGGGCCCGTCACCTGGGCCAGCAGCGATCGCGGCGTCGCTACGGTCTCGAGCAGCGGGCTCGTCACGGGGGTGGCGACGGGCTCGGCCACGATCACCGCGACGGTCGAGGGCTCGACCGGCACAGCGGCAATCGCCGTCACTGTCGTACCGGTGGCCTCGGTGCCGGTGTGGCCGGCGACGAGTAGTATCCCAGTCGGGCTGTCACTCCAGCTCACCGCCACCCCGACGGACTCGGCTGGGGGCGCGCTGCCCGAGCGGCCCGTGACGTGGACGAGCAGCGATCCCAGTATCGCGCCCGTCTCGAGTGGCGGGCTGGTCGCCGGCATCGCCCAGGGTTCCGCCGTGATCACCGCGACCAGCGAAGGCAAGACCGGAAGCGCGGTCATCACCGTGCGGATACCGCAGCCGTTCGGGGTACCAGACGTCACGCTCTTGCCGGTGGCGAGCGGGCAAGCGCCGAACGTGGTCGCCTACGCCGCGCTGAACATTGTCGGCCAGCCGGCGGGCTTCTCGTACGTCGATCCGGTGACCGGGGTCCGAGTATGGAAGGTGACGAGCAGCTCGGTCCCCAACGCGAACAGCAGCGCCGGGCATGATTACTCCGACGGCCCGAACGAAGTCAGCCCCGGCTGGGGTCCCAACGGCAACACCTACACCATTCTCGTGGGGGCCCCGCAAGGGTCGCAGAAATACTATCTCGTCGATTTCACCCGCGGCGTCGGGTTCGCGAACTACCGGCGCCTGACCGTACAACCGATCCGCGATCTGGGCGTCACATTCTCGAACCTGATCAGTCAACCGCGGATTGCCTACATCATGACGGCCACCCAGATCGTCCGGTACAACACCGCCACGATGCAGGTCGAGAACACGGGAAACTTCCCGCTCGACCTGAGCACGGTCGGTGGGCTCGGCTGGATACAGCACGATAAGAACGACGCATGGTTCGCGGGGTTGACGACCGACCAGACGGTGGCGTTTGCGTGGAACAGCCAGACCAATCAGCTCCTCACGCACGGGGAGACGTGGCTGAACGAGCCGCGCCTCGAGCGCGACGGGCGCTACATTGCCCTGACGAACAGCAACAACACGTTCCGGCTCTGGGACCTGGCCACCAATACGTTCGGCCCCACCGAGAGTAACAACCTGTACTGGCTCGGGCACAACGCCAATCTCCGGAGCCAGTGGGTGACGACCGATGTGAATGCCACCGCCCCCTTCGACCTCGACCGCTACTATCCCAGCGGCGGCGAGATCGTGCGGACGCGCATTTTCAACAACAGCGGCGGCCCGGGCGTGCACCACTCTGGCAACTGGGTGCAGTCCGACGCCGAGCTGGGAGGCGACCTCAACCGGCAGTGGTCCTTCTTCAGCGGAGTCTCCGACAACGATCTCACCGCCGCTGCGCTCTGGAAGCAAGCCATCGGCGTCGTGCGCAGCGATGGCAGCGACGCGCGGCTGCTGGTGCATCACCACTCGGCGAATCCCGACTACTGGGCCGACCCCTTCGCCCAGCCGAGTCCCGACGGCAAGATCGTCATCTTCAATTCGAACATGGGCGGCTCGGGGCGCTACGACCTCTTCGTGGCTGAAGTACCCCTGCGCTGAGACCGTCAAAAATCCCAGGGGCTAGGGGCACCGCCCCAGGCCCTCGCCAGCAGGTAGGTTCCTGGCCCGACTCTTGCTCCAGCCGGGTCGTTTGACGGCTCGTTATGCCCGGTCCCCTGGTACGGTGATCCGTGATTCGGCTCGCGTTCTGCATCGACACTTTCCAGATCGGCGGTACGGAGCTCAACGCCGTTCGATGGGCCGAGCATCTCAGTGCCGAGCGGTTTCGTCTTACTGTCTTCCACCTGCACGCGGATGGCCCGCTGCGCGCCCGCTACCAGCAGGCCGGAGCGCAGCTGGTGTACTTGCCGCTGCGGCGTCTCTACGGGCCGCGGGCGATGCGCCAGGGGATCCGCCTCGCCAGGTTTTTGGCCCAGGCGCACATCGATGTCTTTCACGCCCACGACATCTACAGTAATATTTTCGGAGTACCGTGGGCGCGCCTCGCCCGCGTTCCTGTCGTGGTGGCGAGCCGCCGCTGGTGGAAGTCGAGCCCGAGCACGAGCTGGGCCCACGCGATCGCGAACCGCTGGGCGTACCGCGCCGCCCATCGCGTGCTGGCAAACAGTCCCAGCGTTGCCGGGCTGCTGACGCGACGGGACGGCGTCCCACCCGGGAAGATCATCTGCATCCCCAACAGTCTCGCCGAGGACGCCTTCGTCCCGTTGCCGACCTCGGAGCGAGCCGCCTGGCGCGCCCGGTTGGGCTTGCCCGCTGACGCGCTGGTGATCGGCATCGTGGCGCGCCTCGATCGCGACAAGGATCACGCAACGCTGCTCAGTGCATTCGCGCGCGTCGCCGCCGACATGCCTCGGGCGTACTTGGTGTGTGTGGGCGACGGGCCCGAACGCGCCGCCGTCAGAGTCCTGGCGCAAGGCTTGCGGCTGAATGGGCGTGTGCAGTTCCCGGGTACCCTGACGCCGCCTTTCAACCTCCACCACTTGTTCGACGTGTCCGTGCTGTGCTCAGTGACCGAGGCGTCTCCCAATTCCGTCCTCGAGGCCATGGCGGCCGCGCGGCCCGTGATCGCGACCCGAGTCGGCGGGGTGCCGGACGCCGTCCACGACGGCGAGACCGGGGTGCTCGTCCCCCCGGGCGATCCGGACGCCCTTGCGGCAGCCCTTCGGGCCGTCCACGACGCGCCCGAGCGAGCGCAGGCGTTGGGCCGTGCGGCCCGGGCTTACGTCCGCGCGGAACACCACGAGAGTCGTATCATCGAGCGGCTGAGCGCCTCGTACGAGTCGCTCGCGTCGGGCGCCGGGGCGCAGTCGTAGCGCGATGTGCGGCATTGCGGGATTCGCGGGGTGGCCGCTCGGCGCCGAGGAGGCCGGCCGCACCGTGCGCGCCATGTGCGATGCGATCGTCCATCGGGGGCCCGACGACAGCGGATATTTCGTCGCCCCGGAGGTCGCGCTCGGCATGCGTCGGCTCTCGATCATCGATGTCGCCGGCGGGCAGCAGCCGATCGGGAACGAGGACGGGTCCGTCCAGGTCGTCTTCAACGGCGAGATCTACAATCATCACGAAGTGCGTCGCGACCTGGTCGGCCGCGGCCATCGCTTCCGGACGCGGAGCGATACCGAGACCATCGTCCACCTCTACGAAGAGATGGGGGAGGCCTTCGTCGAGCGGCTGCGGGGGATGTTCGCCATCGCCCTGTGGGATATCCGCGCCAAGCGGCTGGTGCTGGCGCGCGATCGGGTGGGCATCAAGCCCCTGAGCTACTGGGTGACGCCTAACGGGATCGCATTTTGCTCGGAGCTACGCTCGCTGCTCGCGCTGGATCGGTTTCCGCGCCGGCTGGACGATCGCGGGATGGCCGCGTTTCTCAGCCTGGGGTACGTGCCTGATCCCCTGGCTGCCTTCGCCGGCGTCGCCAAGCTCCCGCCCGGACACGTTCTCACGTGGTCCGCAGAACGGGGCGTCGCGGTGCAGCGCTACTGGACCCCGGCGGTCGCCGAGACCCCGGTAGTCGACGAGGCGTCGGCCGTGGAGCGCCTCCGCGAGCTGCTCGCAGCCGCGGTCGGGAGCCATCTCGAAGCCGAGGTGCCGCTCGGCGCTTTCCTGTCGGGGGGGCTCGACTCCTCGACCGTGGTCGCGCTGATGGCCCGTGGTGCGGCGATCGAGCCGCACACGTTCTCGATCGGCTTCGATGACGTGGCATTCAACGAGGCACCCCATGCCCGCCGCGTCGCGGCGGCCATCGGCACCCGTCATACGGAGCTCGTAGTGCGACCGGACGCGGACCGGTGGATCGAGGGGATCGTCGCCATTTTCGACGAGCCGTTCGCGGATTCGTCGGCCCTCCCGACCTACGTGGTCTCGTGGCTCGCGCGCCAGCACGTGACCGTGAGCCTGTCCGGCGATGGCGGCGACGAGTTGTTCGGTGGGTACACGCGCTACCTCGACGCCCTGCGCCGTCCCACGCTGCCCGCCTGGGGACGCTCCATACTCCGCGCGGTGGGACGCGCGCTGCCGCACGTCGCGCCCGGCCGGGGCCGCCTGCTCGATCGCGCGCGGTCCCGGGAAGTCGCATACGCCGGCACAGTCGCGCTCCCGCTTGCTCCCGTCGATGGCGGAATGGCGGCCCGCCGCCTCGTTCCTCGGGACGGGGAGTTCGGCGACATCGTGCCGGACGCGTTCGTGGCCGCGGGTGCCCGCGACTTCGGATCCCAAATGATGCTCGTGGACATCGCGACGTACCTCCCGGGCGACATCCTGACCAAAGTGGACCGCGCCAGCATGGCCGTGTCTCTCGAGGCGCGCGTGCCGCTGCTCGACCATGCGCTCGTCGAGTTCGCGCTCGCGCTGCCTTCGGGACTGAAGATCCGCGACGGCGTCGGGAAACAGGTCTTCCGACGCGCGATCCGCGGGCTGGTGCCGCCCGCGGTCCTCGATCACCCCAAGCTCGGGTTTGCCGTACCCCTCGGTTCCTGGTTTCGGGGGCCGCTGCGCCATCGGCTCGATCGGCTCTCGGCGACAGACGGCGGGCTCTATGACGTCCTGGACCGCGAGTCGGTGCGCCGCCTGGTGCGCGAGCATCTCATGCGACGCCGCGACCACAGCAGCGCACTGTGGCGCGCGCTAGTACTCCAGTTGTGGCTCGACCACCTGGACGCTGGCCGCCTCGCTCGCCCACTTCCAAAGAGTTTGATCGACTTGTGAAGTGGTGTGGCGTCCGCGCCACACTAGTTATGGACAGCGCTTGAGCGCCGAGTCCCTCGCACACGCCAGGGCTGGCACGAGCTATGCGGACCCCGAGCAACAGTCGCCCGCGCCCACAAGGCGCGACACCGCTGCTCTCCACCACTTGCGAAGAGTCCGATTGATGCGGCCTGTCCCCACATGCGGCCCGCCTGCATGACGGCGATCCAAGCAGAGCAAGCTTCGGGACAGCGCCCCTGGCAGATCACGTGGACGCCCACGTTCATCCTGCTGCTGGGCTACCTGTTCACCATCCTCACGGGTCGGCTCCCCGTCGGGACACTCGTGATGTCCCTCGCCCTTGCCAGTCTGCTTCTGCAAGGCAGGAGTCTTCGCGTACCGCCCTTCTTGTTCCTGTTCCTCGCCTGGATGATGTGGGCGCTCGTGGGGTACGCGATGACCAGCTACCCTGCGGTGGTCTCAGACGCGCTCACCGAGCACGGCAAGGTCTTCCTCGTGGCACTTGTGGCCGTGAACGCGCTGCGCACACGGACCCAGATCCGCTATTTCGTCGTGTTCGTGCTGGTGGCCTATATCTTGTTTCCAGCCCGCTCCACCCTGGTGAACTATCTCCACGGTTACACCCTCTTTGGGCGCGCCGTCGGTCCGTTCATCTATGGTAATCCCAATGATCTCGCGGCCCATACCATCTTGCTGCTCGGGCCGGCGCTGGCTCTATGGGCCAGCTCAGGTCGCGGGAGCCGCGCCCGCGTGATCGGACTCGGGAGTGCAGCCATCCTCACCGTCGTCATCGTGCTAACGCAGTCTCGGGGCGCGTTCCTCGCCTTGGGCGCCATGGCCCTGCCCTCGACGATCGCGCTCGCGCGACGGCGCCCACGGGCAATCGTAGGCCTCGCTGCATTCGTGGGGTTGGCGCTGTATCTGGCGCCCGCATCCTTCTGGCACCGCATGCAAGGCCTGAGTAAGGGCACGAGGTTCGAGACGATCGGGGAAATGGATCCCGAGGGATCCGCACGACAACGATTTGCGGTGCTGCAGGCCGCATCCCGTATCATACGGGATCATCCCGTGGTCGGCGTGGGTTTTGGAGCCTACGAGCTGGTCCAGTACCGCTACAATCCGGCCTTGGGGTACCTGGACACGCACAATACTTATTTGAACGTCCTCGCCGAAACGGGCGTACCCGGGCTGCTTCTCTTTCTCGGGATCGTCATCAGCGTGGTACGTACGGTACGGAGGACCCGCCGCCGCGCGAGTAGGGCGTTCCCCGCAGACGCGGAAATGCTGCGGTGGCTGGAGTACGCCCTGATCGGGTATCTGATCGCAGGCGTGTTTGGTTCGTTCAGCAAACTGGCGTTCCTGTACGTTTATCTGGGGCTCCTCTGGTGCGCGGCGCGCATGCTCGAAACCGCGGCGGTGACCGCGAGCACGCCACCACCGCCGCTCGCCCGTCCCGACCCGACGACGACCGCACCCCAGCGATTTCCCGGCTGGCGCGGCCCACTCCCCCAGTCACGGTAGCCGCACCACCGACTCACTCCGTCCCCGACTCAGGGAGCCGATCAGGAAGCCGGCCGCCGCCCCGCACCAGCCCGCGAGCGACAGCCGGGCGCACCCGGTCAGAACCGGCAACAGCACCAGCGTGCCCGTCGCGCCCACGGCGGCGACCGCGACCGCCGCGCGCGACCGCCGCGACGCCAGATATCCAAGTGGCCCGAGCAGGGCCGCCATCCAGCCAGCCGTCAGGAGCCAGGCCCACGGGCCCCACTCTCGCTGGCCGGGCATCAGCAGGCGCCACCCGTCGCCGACGCCGATGCGTCCTTCGCGAACGACGTAGCCAGCGCTCGCAAAGAGCTCGATGCGGTACCGCCAAGGCTCGACGGCGAGCTGTATCCTCACCGGCACGCCTGCTGCCGCCGGCATCACGTGCCGGAGCCACAGGGAATGACCTCGCAGCCGGGCGCCGTCGCTCCCGGAAGCGAAGTGAACGTGGAGATCGTCGTCCCTCTGCTCCAACCACATCCACCCTTGGCGGGTCGGCATCCAAGCGATGACGATGTGCGCTAGCCCCGTGTCGGGACGTCCCGAGGTGAGCTCGACGGCGATGTCCCTGCCCCTCCCAGGCGGGATCTCGAGCCACTGGTCGAGGGCGATCGAGGCCCCGTCGACCCGCACATCCCTCATGAAGCCGGTGAACGGCACGTAAGGCGCTCCATCGGCCTCTCCTCGCGTCCAGTAGAGGGTTCGGGGCGAGAGGACTGCCTGGGTTGCCGCACCCGCCCCGAACCATACGATGAGGAGGACACCATAGACGATCGACGCACCCGCGGCACGCTGGTGTGCTTCGACCACCCAGCGGTGGATGCGTGGCAGAACCAGACCCACGATTCCGCCGAGCGTGTTCGCAAGGATAT
>QHUD01000256.1 GCA_003221085.1 Gemmatimonadota bacterium | reverse complement strand
CTGGGCAACGTGGTGCGGGCCGTGTCACATGGTGGCGCCCATCCTGGATCAGCTGGCGGGAGAATACCAGGGCAAGCTGAAGGTGGCCAAGGTGGACGTGGACGCCAATCAGAAGACGGCGATGCGCTTTAACGTTCGCTCGATACCAAGTATTCTATTCTTCAAGGACGGGCAGCACGTGGACACGCTGGTGGGCGCGTACCCGAAGCCGGTCTTCGTGCAGAAGATCCAGCAGCATCTGTCGTAGCCTCCTCCTCGGAGGGCCATGCGCGCGAGCACCGCTCGCCTGATGAATTCGCCGGTTCGCCTGGCGGACCTGACGTTCCCGCAGGTGAACCGGCTGATTCATCGTACCCGCCTCGCTTTCGTCCACCTCGACAACCTCTTCGCTTTCGGCAAACGCGACCGCGACGGTCGCGTGGACGGCTACATCACGGCGTACCTGCCGGACGAATGCCTGCTGCTGTTCTTCCGCAAGGGCGAGGCCGTGAACGCCGCCTCGCTGCACACGACGGGGCGACAGGTCATCACCATCACGGAAGCGCTGAAGCGGATGCGCGCCGAGGTCGAGCGGGGTGAGCTCGCGTACTCGGCCGCACCGATGGAGCAGCTCGCGTGGATGTATCAGTCGTGCGCGGTCCCGGTCGAGATGCGCACGGTGGACGCGTCGCAGCCGGGCGCGTTCTTCGCCGGGTTCGCGCGAGACAAGACCAGCGGCATCCTGGAGCTGACGTCCAATGCGCACGTCTCCTACGTGCGGTTCGACGCCGGGCGCTACCACAGCGGGTACTTCTGCGACAAGCCGGACGTGATGGCCATTCCGAAGTTCCTCGAATCGCAGTTCCACGCCGCTGCCGGCGGGGCAACGCCCGTGCTGACGGCAGCCGTGTTCCCCTACGTCGCCGATCTGCCGCAGCAGGCGCCGAACGCGCTCATCAACACCTACCGCGAGCTGTATTGGCGGATCGTCGACGAGGTGGACAAGGAATTCCCCGGCGAGGCGAAGCGCCGGGCGCAGAAGGTGAGCTCCGGCATCGTGGATGTGCACAAGGCGATCGCGATCCTCTCGGCGCCGCGCGGCACCGACACGCCGGACTCGGTGGTGCAGCCGGAGGAGCTGTCGAACGCGCTCACGGATTGGTCGCTGCAGCTGCTCGAGGGGGTCGAGGTGATGATGCCGGGGACGGCGCCCAAGATCCTGCGCGAGGCGACGCGCGAGCATCGCTACGTCCTGCAGTCGGCGGGTTACTACGGGCGCCTGCCGTGGCCGGTGTCGTGGTGAGATGGCGGGCACCCTGTATGTCGTGGCGACGCCGCTCGGCAACCTCGAGGATCTCTCGCCGCGCGCAGCCAGTACGCTGAGTCGGGTCACGGCCATCGCGGCCGAGGACACCCGCCACACCAAGCCGTTGCTCACCCACGTCGGCTCGCGCGCCGAGTTGATCAGCTTCCATGCGCACTCGAGCGACGCGGCGCTGCGCCGCATCCTGCATCTCTTGGCGAGCGGCAAAGACGTCGCGCTCGTGACGGACGCGGGGACGCCGACGGTGAGCGACCCCGGCGCCCAGCTCGTCGCCGCCGCGCGGGCGCGCGACGTCCCCGTGGTCAGCATCCCAGGGCCCACGGCCGTCGCGGCCGCGTTGTCGGTCTCGGGATTGGGTGCCGATCGCTACCTGTTCCTGGGTTTCATCCCGCGCAAAGGTGCGGAGCGGCGGCGCCTGCTCGCCGTGGTGGCGCGGAGCGAGTGGACGGTGGTGCTGTTCGAGGCGCCGCCGCGCGTGGCCGAGCTGCTTGAGGATCTCGCGGGGGCGTGCGGCGCGGAACGACCCGCAGCCGTGGCGCGCGAGCTCACGAAGCTGTTCGAAGAGACCCGCGCCGGGACCCTCGCCGAGCTCGCGGGTTACTACGCCGAAGCCCCGCCCCGGGGCGAGGTGACGGTGATGGTAGCAGGCTCGGGCAAGCCCGCCCGCGAGGAGCGCCCCGTTCCCCCCGACCCCGAGGCGCGGGCGCGCGCACTCCTGGCGCAGGGAATGACGCGTCGGGACGTTGCCGAGCAGCTCGTGGCGGAGACGGGGATCACGAGAAATACGGCGTACCGACTGGTTAACGAGCTGTGAAAGCCCCTGCGGTCATCTTGGTTGCACTCTGGCTGCCCATCGCCGACGGAGGCGAGTGCGGAATGCGGAGTGCGGAATGCGGAGTTGACGCCCGCCCTTCCCTTCCGCATTCCGCATTCCGCACTCCGCACTCTGCCAGTCTAACGATCGGACGCTTGCATTACGATGGAGGCGGCGACTGGTACGCCGGTCCCTCCGCCCTGCCGAACCTCCTCACGGCCCTCCGGCAGCGCACTGCGCTCCCCGTCGCCGAGCGCGAGCGCGTCGTGACGCTCACCGGCCCCGAGCTGTGGGACGTTCCCTATGTCTTCATGACGGGGCACGGGAACGTCCACTTCTCGGATGAGGAGGTGCAGCGGCTGCGGCGCTGGCTCGAGCAGGGGGGCTTCCTGCACGCCGACGACGATTACGGCATGGACAAGTCGTTCCGCCGCGAGATCGCGCGCGTCTTCCCCGACCACCCGCTGGTTGAGGTCCCGTTGAGCCACCCCATCTATCACCTGGTGTACGACTTCCCCAAGGGCATCCCCAAGATTCACGAGCACGACGGGCTGCCGGCGCAGGGTTTCGGTATATTTTTGGGCAACCGCCTGGTCGTGTACTATTCCTATCAGACGGACTTGGGCGACGGGTGGGAGGATCCAGACGTGCACCACGATCCTCCCGAGCTTCATGAGGCGGCACTGCGAATGGGGG
>QHUD01000250.1 GCA_003221085.1 Gemmatimonadota bacterium | reverse complement strand
GTTTCGATGACCATGGATCGGATGCCGATCCTGTCGAACAGCGCGCGACGCGGAAACGAGAGGTATTCCTCGCCACGCTGCTCGACGCCCAAACGGACGAGATAGTTGACCAGCACCGGGTCGGTGTTGTGGTAGCGACCCACGGTGCCCGGCGGCCACTGCAGCGGGCGAGTAGCGGCATAGTGAAATGCGTTGACGCCGCCCGTGTACAGATAGAGGTGATCGGGATACGGGCCGCCTGGGTCGTAATCGGGATCCTGCGGCGCCCGGATCCGGAGGCCGCTCGACATGTGCAGGAGGTCAGCGATGCGGATCCTCGCGCGCGGATCGTCGGCTCCCTGCCACTCCGGAATCGGCGCCGGTTGCGCCAGATCATAAACGCCCTGTTTGACGAGAATGCCCAGGAGCGTGGCTGTCAGGCTCTTCCCCATCGACCAGCTCTCCAGGGGAGTGCGCGTCGTGATGCCCTCGCGGTATCGCTCGCCGACGATCCGTCCCTTCCACGTCACGACCAAGGCCGCGGTCATCGCCGCGGCGGGCTCGAACGCCGCATCGACAGCCGCCTTGATCGTCGCTGCGTTGAGCCCCGCGGGAAGCGGATCGGTCGGCGACACGTCGCCCATCGGCCATGCTTGCGTCGAGGGGTCGGGAAGTACGGTCGCGAGGCGGATCGGCTTGAAATCGAACGAGGTGCGCCCCATCGGGAGCGTCACGCACCCTTGGTCACCGAGAAACTTGGCCGTGCGCTGCATGCCGTTGGGGAGCGTGACGTGCACGGCCCCGCCAGGACGATCGATGATCGGCTTGCCCAGCTTTGCACGCTGGGCGTACGGGGCCGTGAAATAGCCCACGTTCCGGGCGGCGAAGTCGGGCTCGAGGCCGGTGATGAACACGGCCGAGCACATGATCTGCGCGAAGCCCGCCGCGTGATGCTCCAGGACCTTCCCTGGAGGCGGGACGTACGGTGTGCTGAGCTCGAGCGCCTTCGCCCGCGCGATCAGGGCGTCTCGGACCGTGTCCGGTTCCTGGGCCGCGCAGGAAACGCTCGTGAGCGTCAACGCGATTGCAACAAAGACTCGCATCTCAGCTTCGTCTACCGGTCGGGCTGCCGGGGATGGCGGCGCAGCCGCGCCGTCGCCTCGTCGATGCGGCCGATGTAGGTCCGCACGGCCTCGGCTGGCGCGCGGCGGGGCACGACGAAGTGGCGATCGTCGGGCTGGGCGCTCTTCAAGTCGTCGACCATGAGATCTCCCCCGTGCGCCTCGACCGTCGCTTCGAAACGCTCCACGGCCGAGAGCAGATCCGCGAGCTCTTCGGGCCGCTCGGCGCCGGTGACCGTGATGCCGCGACTGCGCAGCCGGGCCGCGACTTCCGCCACCGCCGCCGAGCGCTGCGCGGCTTCTTCGTCGTACCGGTCCATACGTGGTACTCCTGGCTAAAGGGCGCGCCGCAGGGCCGCGGCGAGCGTCTTGGCGTCGCCCGGCTCCTCGTGGCGACGACCGTTGATGAAGAACCTGGGCGTACCGGTCACGCCGCTCGCGACGCCGCTCACGACGTCCTCCCGGACCCGGGCCGCGTGCACGTGCGCGAGCAGCTCGCGCCGCACGCGCTCCGCGTCGAGCCCCAGCTCGCGGGCGTACCGCACCAGATCCTCGTCGGCGAGCGCCGCCTGCCGCTGGTACAAGAGATCGTGCATCTCCCAGAACTTCCCTTGCGCGGCGGCCGCCTCGGCGACCTCCGCGGCGTGTCGGGCGTGCGGGTGCTCCGCACTCAGGGGAAAATGCCGGAACACGAACCGAATCTTGCCCTTGAGCCGCCGCAGCACCCGCTTCAGCTCCGGATAGGCCCTGCCGCAGAACGGGCACTCGAAGTCACCGTACTCCACGAGGGTCACCGGGGCATCCGCTGCTCCCAGGGCGTGGTCGCGCGGGCCGACGGGAGGAGTGAGCAGCGCCACGGGAATCCTATTCGTGCAGCACCTGATGCACCGCGGCGATCGCGATCGATCCCTCGCCCACGGCGGAAGCCACGCGCTTCAAGCTTCCGGCGCGGACGTCGCCGATCGCAAACACCCCTGGGAGGCTCGTCTCGAGCAGGTGGGGAGGGCGGGCAAGGGGCCAGCGTGCCGCGGCCAGGTCGTCCGCCGACAGATCCGGTCCCGTCTTGATGAACCCCTTGGCGTCCAGTGCCATGCACCCGGCCAACCAGCGAGTGCCCGGCACCGCACCCGTCATGGTGAAGACGTGCCGAATTCCGTGCGTCTCGATGCGACCGCTCGCGTTGTCGCGCCAACCCACCCGCTCGAGGTGACCGTTCCCCTCGAGGCTCACGATTTCCGAGTGTACATGACGGGCGATGGCCGGATGGTCCTCGATGCGACGAATCAGGTAGCGGGACATGGTATCGGCCAGTCCCCCCGACCGGATCACCATGTGCACACGCCCGGCGGTCTGCGCGAGGAACACGGCGGCCTGGCCCGCCGAGTTGCCGGCGCCTACGACGACGACCTCTTCCTCGGCGCACAGCTGCGCTTCCATGGTGGTCGCGGCGTAGTACACCCCCGCGCCTTCGAACCGCGGCAGGTTGTCGATCGGGAGCCGCCGATACTCGGCGCCCGTCGCGATGATCACCACGCGCGCCGGCAGCCGCTGCCCGTCCCCGATCTCGAGGGCGTACGGCTTGCGCTCGCAGGCGAGCTTCGTCGCGGCCTTGGCGATCATCACCTGAGCCCCGAACTTCTCCGCCTGCGTGAACGCCCGGCTTG